>DATFXD010000110.1:0-10030 GCA_035258605.1 Hyphomicrobiaceae bacterium
GCCGGTCCGTCATACCAGCCAAGCTCGAGCTTTGTGAAAAAGTTGGGAACCTCAGCCACGGCCGTCGGTTGTCAGGGAGCCTATCCCTTCATTGCGGCTCGATTTTGCAGGAGTTTAAGAATGGCGGAAGAGCGCAAAATCCACGCCACGGGTTCACCTCGCGGGTTTGCCAGTATGGATCAGGACAAGCAGCGAGAGATTGCCCGTAAAGGTGGAGCCAACGTCCCCAACGATAAGCGTAGTTTCGCTCAAAATCGCGCGCTCGCCTCGGAAGCGGGAAGAAAGGGCGGCCGTTCCGTCGCCCCGCAATCGCGCAGCTTTGCGCAAAATCGCGCACTCGCCGCCGCCGCCGGGCGCAAGGGTGGACAAGCCTCACAAAGCCGACGGCTGCGCAGCACGAGCAACGGGTCGAGCGACCGGGGCGGCCACAATCCGCCGGGCACCTCGCACGGTTCGGAGTGACGGGCGCGCTCGCTGGGTGAGCCCCCGTGGCCTGCAGGGAGGACGCCATCCCTGCAGGGAGAGCGTCCTAACGCCCCCTGGCAAGACGCGAGGGGGAAGATCCTGCGATGGCAGGACCCAGGGCCGCCGCACGCGGCCCGGTTTGAACGGGCCACGGCAGCCTATCGGCCTCACCAATAGGGGGCCACGTTGTAGTGGCTGTGGGTCTGCTTCTCCCAATTACGATCTGACCACGAATCATCGCTGAAGGCCGGTGCATCGCGGAGCTGGGCTTCCGTCACGCCGGTGGTGAAGCCGTTCTTGCGCAGATCGTACTTGAGGGCGCCCCAGGGCAACGGGTAGTGACTGTGCCCGAGGCCGAGAAAGCCACCGAAGCTCATCACGGCATAGGTCACGCGACCAGCGATCTTGTCGATCATCAAATGGTCGATTTCGCCGATCTTCTTGCCTTTCAGATCGTAGACGTCGGTGCCCTCCACGTCCTCGCTCGAGATCAGCTGATGGTTGGGATGTGCGGTGGCAGTAGCCATGAGCAACTCCTTGGTTTCGTTGATTAACGTGCCGTATCGGCAACGCCACGGAGATGGCAAAGTTCCTGCTGCGGACGGGCTCAAGGTCGCGCCGGCAGCGCGCTCAGTCGCGCACGAACGGGTTGTCGCTCTTGCGCAATTTCAAGCGCACCGGAACCCCGGCAAATCCAAAGGCCGTGCGCAGACTGTTGGTCAGATAGCGGACGTAAGCCTTGGACACGGCCTCGGGCCGCGAGCAGAAGGCGATAAAGGTCGGTGGTCGGGCCGAAGGTTGGGTCATGAAGCGCAACTTCACCCGTCGCCCCTTGGCGGCGGCCGGTGCGTGCTGCTCCAGCGCCGCCGCCAACCAGCGGTTGAGCTCGGGCGTCGGCACCCGCTTGTTCCAGATCTCGTAGGCGGCGAATACCGCCGCCATCAGGGCCTCAAGCCCACGTCCGGCGCGCGCTGAGATCGGCACCAGGGCGACGCCGGGCAACTGCGCCAGGCGTTGAGCCAGCGTGGCTTTGAGGTCCTTGAGCATCCTTTGCTTTTCGGACACCAGGTCCCACTTGTTGACGGCGATCACCAATGCGCGGCCTTCGGTTTCGACCAGATCGGCGATGGTGAGATCCTGGTGCTCAAGCGGTCGCTCGGCGTCGATCAACAGCACCACCACCTCGGCAAAGCGAACCGCGCGCACCGCATCGCTCACTGCCAGCTTCTCGGCGCCGTCGACGATGCGCGCCTTGCGCCGCAGGCCGGCCGTATCAAACAGCCGTATCGGCCGCCCCTGCCAGCGCATGTCGCTGGCAATGGCATCGCGCGTCAGGCCGGGCTCGGGACCGGTGAGCATGCGATCCTCGCCAACGAGGTGATTGACGAGCGTGGATTTGCCCGCATTCGGGCGTCCGACAATGGCAACCCGAAGCGCCGGCGCGCCGCGACCCTCCCCATTACCCGCGTCGTCCCCACCACCGGCCTTGAGGCCGAGCGCAGAGGCGATCGCGGCGGAAAGGTCGCCGATGCCCTCGCCGTGCTCGGCGGAGATGGCGATCGGGTCCCCAAGCCCCAGCCGGAAGGCCTCGTAAAAACCGTCCTGGCCGGCCCGTCCCTCGCATTTGTTGGCCACCAGGATCGCGGGCACGCCTCGGCTCAGCACCATGCGTGCAATAACCGCGTCGGCCGGGAGCACCCCCTGGCGGGCATCGAACACGACCAGCACCAGGTCGGCGCCGGTAAGCGCTAGTTCGCTTTGCGTGCGCATGCGGCCGGCGACGGAAGCGGCCGGCGCCTCTTCCAGGCCGGCGGTGTCAATCACGGTCACGGCGTTGCCAGCGATCAGCGCCTCGCCATGGCGGCGGTCGCGGGTCAATCCGGGCATGTCGGACACCAGTGCCGCGCGGCGGCCGGTCAACCGGTTAAACAGGGTTGATTTGCCGACATTGGGTCGGCCAACGATGGCAATGGCGGAAGGCATGCGTCAGGGGCCCGCGCTCGGCGCTCATGCAGTTGGATCGCTAGCGCGAAATGGCATGGCCTTCAATTCAGGGCCACCAACCGCGCCTTGTCGGTGAGCACGTACAGGCGGCTACCGGCGACTACCGGGGGAACGTACACGGGCTGTCCCAGATCCTGCGTGGCCAGCACCTTGCCGGTCTGGGCGTCGACGCTGACAAGCTCGCCCTTGTTGGACACCGCCCACAGCCGACCGCCCGCCAGCACCGGCCCCGACCAGGTCGTAGAGCCGGGAAGCTTGGCCGTCCATTGGATCTTGCCTTCGCGCCGGGTGATGGCCATCAACTGGCCGCTGGTATCCACCACAAAAACCGAGTCTCCGGCCACGTAGGGGGCCTGAATGCTGGGCACCGTCAGCGACCACAGTCGCTCGCCCGTCTTGTAGGAGACGGCGACCATGCGGCCGGCATGGCCGACGGCAAATACGGTGCCGCCATCGATGGCCGGTCGCGCAGCATCGCTCATGGCGGTCAGCGACGAGGCCGTGCGGGCGCGGGCCAGCGAATCGGACCAGAGCGGCTGACCATTGGCGGTGCGCAACGCCACCAGATCACCGCTGGGGAAGGGGACCACCACAATGTCTCCCTCGACCGCCGGACTGGCGTTGGAGAGGATGCTGGCGCGCTCGGCGTTGCCGTGGAAATTCCACAGCTCAGCGCCATCGGCCCCGGACAGGCAATAGACCGCGCCTTCCGTCGTCAGTACGAAAACGCGCTCCCCGACGGCGGTGGGCGAAGACCGCACGGGGGCACCGACGCTCTTTTCCCACAGCTTCTTTCCCGACTTGGCGTCGAGCGCCACGACCTGGCCGAAGCCGGTGCCGGCGTAGACGCGGCCGCCATCGGCGGCGAGGCCGCCGCCGAAACCCTCCTGGTCCTTTTCACCTTGCGGCGTCGTCGATTGCCGCCAGGCCGAGCCACCGCCGCCGGCATTAAAGGCCGTGACCGTGCCGGCGGCATCAAGCGTGAAGACCTTGCCGTCATACACGATCGGGCTCGCCGTCAGCTTGCCGTAAAAGCTACTCCCGGTTCCGGCGTCGGCGCTCCACGCATTCTTGATGGCGCCGCCCAGCATCAGGTGGCCAGGCGAGTTGTTGGCGACGCCTCCGGGCTGGCTCCAGCTGTCGTTCTGGCGCGGCGGCGGCAAAGTGATGGGCCGGTTGGCGGCGACGAGGTCGGAGGTAATGTTTTCCTGTTGGATGACCGAAATGCGCTTGCCGGGAAGCGGCGTTTCCTTTTCGGCGAAGGGATTGAGGTCTTGCAGTTTGGGCAGACTGGGCAGGCTAGCGCCTTCACAACCGGCCAGCGCAACGACCGCAACCAGCGCGGCCAGAGTTCTTGGCCTGCTGCCACCGTGCCCTCGACTGCCGCTCATCGCTCTTCTCTCAGGTCAAGACGGGCTACAGGCCTACTTGGTCGTCGGTGTCTCGGCGGGCGCCGAGGCTGGCGGCGGCGTTGGTGGTGCCGGCGCCGACAGCTCCGCTTCGGTCAACATCGCCATCATGATGCGGGCGCGCTCGGCGATGCTGGGCGGCGTGTCGCGATCACTCATCAAGCGCTGGAACTGCTGGCGCGCCTCCTCGGACTTGCCGGCCTTGAGTGCCGCCAACCCCAACAGCTCCCGCGCACTTGCCCGCCACGGATTGGCATCGCTGGCAAGATCGTTGAGCCGATTCTGCATGTCCGTCCAGCTCGCCGTGTCGAGCTTCAAAGTGGCAGCCTGCAACCGCGCATAGTCGGTGAGCAGCGGGTCGCCGGCGCCTTCCTTGGCGATCGCGTCGTAGGCGGCAGCCGCTTCCGCCGCCTTGCCGGCCTCGCGGGCGGTGGCGGCGAGGCGGAACTTAGCCAGGGTGGCGTACCCGGCCGGACCGGTCTTGCTCAACTCTTCCAAGAGCTTGTTGGCGTCTGCGCCCTGCGCCGCCTTGCCGGTTGCCGCCGCGAGGCGGGCGCCGGCGGCTTCGGACGCAACCGTGGTGCGATACTGGTAGTATTTGACGCCTCCGACGGCAATCATAAGGAGCACTGCTGCCGCCACGACGTAGGTGCCGTACTTCTCCCATAGCTTGAGCAACTGCTCACGTCGCAACTCTTCGTCGACTTCTCGGGCGAGGCTATCTCTCTGGTCAATCATGCTTTTTGGGTGCTTTGGGCGCTCTGGTTGAGGGGGTGTTGGACATTGATAGCGCGCCGCCGGCCCTGCCGGAAGAGCTTGCCTCCATGGTCGCCGATGGGACCGCTATTTTTTTGACTTTTTTACGGCTCAAAGGCCGGTTTAGGGCGCGGGAACGGTGCCCCGCCGCCCCGGTGGCAACAGCGCCGGCCGCCATAATTTACGCCATATCCCTCCGTCTACTTCGTCGGGCTTCAGCTCAACGCCATCGGCCGGGACACATTAGCAATTTAACCGATGGTGACGCTAAGAGGCGGGGAGGGACTTGACGGCCGCCGGCTGTAGGATCAGGGCTATAGTGGGGACGCGCCAGGTGCGCGCCGAGTCCAGCTGCAGGAAGCGGTGCTGTCCGACGTGCGTGGCGGGGTGTCGAAGAGACCCGTGAGTGAGGTAACGACCGTGGCAAAGGCACTGCCGGGTTCGTGAGTGGCGTTTGAGGGGTGTCCGAGATGGTCAGTGATGCGTCCTCGGGTGACGGCCGTGGCTTGGAGTTAGAGCGCGATAAGGCTCCAACCAAAGCCGGAGATCTCGCCCAATCTCGTAGTACGGCGGATCTCACCCATGAACTGGCACAGTTGCTGGCCGCAACCATCGCGCAACGACAGCTGAACCTCGGATTGCCCGCATCGCAGGCGCAGGTCAACCTGGCGGGGCTCAGTGCACAGCAACGGATTTTGGAGCCGGCCTTCAGGGACGGCCTCTCCGCGCTCGCCTACAAGATGCCGCGCGGCACCAGTCTGGTGCCATCCGTCGACCTCAGTGCCGACGATGAGCCGATGCCGATCCCCTCCACCTGGCGCGAGCCACCCGCCGCCGACGGCGACCGATGGCTGCGCCAACAAATGGGAGCGACCTTGCTCGGGCTCTGTGCCGGGCTACTGGTGGTCGTGCCGATCGTGCTTTGGCTCAGCGGCTGGCTGGGCGACGCGCAAAAGTCGCGGTCCCTGCGCACCGCCGCCGAGCCGTCGCTGACGCCGATCGAACCGCGCTCCGGCGACGTCAAGACGGTCAAGGTGCAAGTGCGCCCGGTCGAGCGCACCGCCCAGGCCGCCGCCCAGTACGTGACCGGCAGCATCGATGCACGCCCCACGCCGGAGCCGCCGCGGCCGGTCGAGACCGCGGCCATTCCCATGGTGAAGGCGCCTCAGCCCGTGGCACGGGTTGAACCGCCGCCCCGGCCGCCGGTCGACGATCGTTTGGCAGAGGCCAAGCAGCGGATCGAGAGTGGTGACGTGTCAGGGGCTCGCGACATTCTGACCGGCGCGGAAGGCAGCGCGCCCGGGCCGGTCTCGTTTGCTCTGGCCGAGACCTACGATCCCAACATGTTGGCGGCCTGGGGCACGCGCGGTGCGATTGCCGACGTGGCGAGGGCCAAGGCGCTCTACCACAAGTCGTTGGGACTGGGGATGGCGCGGGCGCAGGCGCGCCTCGACGCCCTGCAGTAAACCAACTTCGCGCTGGGTGAGGCCGCGGTGTTCGCGCGCGGCGGGTTCACCCCGAGCGGTGCGCGCCGACAGGTTGATCCCGATTGGCGCCGCCCGATCCGTTTCGCCCGCACGCTGTTTGGTGCCGCGCTCTTGGTGCGTAATTTGGCGTGCGTAATTGGCGACGCATAAATTTTGGCGCACGCAATTAGCGCAGCGCCATCCGGGTTTGGCGCCACGCCACATCCTCGCCTGGGCACGGCGGGGCCGCCGCGCCCGTATCTGGCGCCAACGCCGTCACCGTGAAGCAGGACACGCGTCCTTACCCACCCCGGCGCCGGCGCTGATGCCGATTACCAGCGGCGAAAATGATGATGATGATGGAAGCGAGGCCCACCGAAGAAAAATCCGAACGCCGGCCGATAGTAGTAGTCGTCGTAATAGGGCCCATAGCCATAGTCGACCCAATAGCGACGGCAGGCGAGTTGCCCGCGGTAACGCCAGCACCGCCTCGTCCAATACACCTGATCGACGGCCGAGGCTTGGCGCGCAGCGACGCTGAGATCGCCGGCGGCCATCGGCGGGGCAGCCTGTGCCGAGACCGCCGCCAACCCCAATCCAATCGCAGCGACTGCGCCCAATATGACATGCCTGATTTTCATCGCGGCCTCCTGATTGCAAAGGTTTCCCACCAGCCCCTTGCCGAGAATTTCCCAACAGCATCCTGAATGGCGAATGAACGTCGGCGACGACCGGTTGTTCCACGGACCATGCTGTGCACGGCGCAACCGAGCGAACCTGTGTGCCCGGTGCGCCCCACTGCGCGAAACCTTCACAGCACGGATCAAACCGCTCATTGCCGCGGCTCGGCCCCGCGCACCGGCACGTGAGCCTCACGTCGAGGCGCGCTTCACTTTCTGGTAATGGCGGCGGGCCTTGGCTTGGTTGCCGCAGGCGCGCATGTCGCACCAGCGTCGCGCACCATTGCGGCTCGCATCGAGAAATAGCCAGCGGCAGCTGTCGTTGGCGCATTGGCGCACCCGGTGGGCGCCGGCACCGACGATGAGATCGGCGGCCGACCACAGCACCGGCGCCAGCAAGGTTGGCACCATGCCCCCGTCTTCGCCCGCTGCCGCCCGCACCTGCCACAGGTAGCGCCCGCCCCGATGCACGATGCCACTGCGCTCAGGGGCGCGCGCCAGCGCGCGGTTGAGCGCGCGGATATCCGCCGGCGCCAGCCTGGCTCCGGCCGAGAGCCGGCTCGACAGGCGGTAGATGACCTCGCGCAGGGCGATGGCTTCGGCAAGGATTTCGGCGCCGTTGCCTTCCCCGCCACCTGCCCAGCGCCGCCCCTCGGTGGCAAGCCCGGCGCCGGCGCACCAGCGCAACAGATCCTGGAAACTGTTGAGCGATTCGCTCGGGGCGGCGCGGCCCCGCCAGGCGCGCGTGTTGGCAAAGGCGAGGCAGAGGTCCGCAGCAGCCGCCGCCACGGCCCCGCATGCTGGCAAGCGCTTCTCGGACGAGGGCTGCATCGCGTCTCAGCATCTCCCGGTGGCCGGGCCGCGTCGCCGGCCGCATCCCCTCTAACCACCATACTGGTTGACAAGGGCTAGCAGCGCCGCCTAGCTTCTGCAACCCCCTAGGCGGTTAGGTGGCGCCTCGACGGTTGGGTGGCGGTAGGCTGGCCGGAGGCCGGTCAAGCAAACGGAGGCACGGGTGGCGCGGCTGTTCGATCCACTGGCGGCGGCGCTCGCACGCAAGGCAAGCCACGGCACGCCCGGCGGTCTCAATGCCCAGCTGCTGGCCGCCGGAACCGGCTGGCAGGCCCACCACATCGTTTGCAGCTGCGGGCCGCGCGATCGCCCGTTTGAAGAGCGGCACGCCTTCACCTCGATTTCTCTGGTGTTGGCGGGCACCTTTGCCTGCCGCAGCCGCCGCGGCTGTTCGCTGCTGGCACCGGGCGCATGGTTTCTGTTGAACCATGGCGAACCGTTCGAGTGCTCACACCACCATGGTGAGGGAGATCGCTGTCTATCCTTCCAATTCGATCCGGCCATCATTGCCGCCCTGGCGCACGACGCCGGCGCCACCCACCCCGTCTTTGAGCGCCACGCCCTGCCACCGCTTCGCGCCCACGCGCACCTGGTGACGCGCGCAATCCTGGCGCTTGAGAAGGGCGAGGCGATCGAGGAGATCGCCTTCGAAGTCGCCGGTGCCATCATCGAAGCCACCATCGACGGCGGACGCGAACGGCCATTAGGCCAGCATCACGCCGCGGTCGCCCGTGTGGTGCGACACCTGAGCGCCGCCATCGATCGCCCGCACCGGCTGACCGAGCTGGCGGAGACGGCCAACATGAGCCCCTACCACTTCCTGCGCACCTTCAAGGCGATTACCGGCGTGACGCCGCATCAATGGTTGCTGCGGGCGCGCTTGCGCGATGCGGCCCGCCGCCTCGCCACCAGCCGCACCGCCATCACCGACATTGCGCTCGACGTCGGCTTCGACGATCTCTCCAATTTCATCCGCAGCTTCCGCGCCGAATTCGGCCTGTCGCCACGGCAATATCGCGCCGCCGCCTGATGCCCGCGCCGACAGCACGCTCGCCGGCAGCAACAGCGCAATTTTTGCCAAGTCCCGACGCCACCACGCTGGCAAGCTGAGGCGATTGCAGCCGACCAGGAGTAGGACAATGATCAATCACGTATCGATCGGCGTTCGAGACGTTGCCGCCTCGAAACGCTTCTATGATCGGGCCTTGCAGCCGCTTGGCTACAGGTGCCTCAGCCAGTCGGCGACGTCGCTGGGCTACGGCGCCGATGCGGTCGCCTTGTGGATTGGCGCCAGCGACCGCCCGGTCCCCGCCGACGACCGCTCCGGGCTCCACTTCTGTTTCGAGGCGCCGACCCGCGCCAGCGTCGATGCCTTTCATGCCGCTGCCGTCGCTGCCGGCGGACGCGACCACGGCCAGCCGGGCCTCAGACAAGACTATGGCGAGAACTATTATGCCGCCTTCGTCTTCGATCCCGACGGCTACCGGCTCGAGGCTTACTGCAGCAAGCCGGCTTGAGGTTTGATGTCGCCGCACAACTCCCCGGCCGCCTCGCCGCCGGCAACCGCAACGTCTATGGCACCACCTTGCGCAGCTATGACCTCAGCGTCGAGGCCTGGCCCAGTCCATGGATCGCTGGCGGCAACGCCTTGCTGGATTTTCGCTTCTCGCCGCGGCAAGCTCCGAGGGCGTTGCCGGTGAGCGAGGAGACCCATGCCGCCCCTGATCCCCCCTGCGGCCCGGCCAGCGCTGCCGCGCCGAAGCCAAGGCACCGCCCCGGTGCGCCAGCGGCGGGCGCTGATCTCGCTGGCCGAGGCCCGGCGCATCGCGCTCGCCGCCCAGGGGTTTGGCGAACCGCGCCGCGATGACAACGACAAGCGCCGGCTGCAACGCCTGATCGATCGCCTCGGCGTGGTGCAGATCGATTCGGTCAATGTCTTGACACGCGCCCATACCTTGCCGCCGTTCTCCCGCCTTGGCGCCTACGCGCGGGCGGATCTCGACGCCCTGGCCTACGGCGGCCACAAGCGCCGGCTGTTTGAGTACTGGGGCCATGAGGCTTCCCTGCTGCCCGTGGCCTTGCAACCGATGTTGCGCTGGCGCATGGCGCGCGCCGGCCGCGGTGAAGGCATCTATAAGGAGCTCGCCACGTTTGCCCACGAACGCCGCGACCTGATCGACGACGTACGCCGGGAGATCGCAGAGCGCGGTCCGCTCAAGGCCAGCGAACTTTCCCACCAACACAAGGGGGACGGCGGCTGGTGGGGATGGTCGGACGGCAAGCGCGCGCTCGAGTGGCTGTTTTGGACCGGCGAGGTCACCACCCACACGCGCCACGACACCTTTGAGCGTGCCTATGATCTCAGCGAACGGGTGCTGCCGCCGGCGGTGGTCGCAGC
>DATFXD010000111.1:0-41758 GCA_035258605.1 Hyphomicrobiaceae bacterium
CCGCGGCACCGGATTGCCGTAGCAGCGGTTCATGACGATGCGTCGGCGGTCCTCGGTGAAGGCATCGTTGGTGCCGGTGATCAGGCGTCCGCTTTCGATTTCGCGCAGCCACAGATGCGCGTCCCGGGCAAAGCGCTTGGCCGCCTCATCGCTCTTGCGCTTCAACGACAAGTAGATGTTGTCGTAGTCGACGAACACCGCACTGAGACTGGCCGCGCCAGCAGTCCTCTTCATCGCATGACCCCCACTCACCGGTGTTGCGCTGCCCACGCCCCGTCATGGCCAGGTTCCCGATTCGGGGCAATTCATATGAGTCGCCTGCAACCTGCAAGCGCAGCCGGGCCGCGTCCCCAGTGCATTTGCAAGGCGTCGCTGGTGGCCGCGATCGGGAGCCGCGCCGCCACCGGATAAGCCGCCGCCGGCAGCCGACCAGCGCTGGGCGCGGCGGTGGCCGAGGCGCTAATCCCCGCGTTTTTTTGAACGTGGGTCGGGGGCGGATGAGGCGGCGCGGCCCCCGACCGCCAGAGGAGGCCGATCCTATCGGGCAGACCCGGGCACCCCGGGATCGCGGCCCCCTGCGTGTCGCTGCGGCCACCGCCGGCGGCCCCGGCCGCTCATCGCGTGGGATCGAAGTCCTCAGCGGCCAAGCTGAAACCCGAGAACTCGAAGCCCGGTGCCACGGTGCAGCCCACCAAACTCCAGGCGCCCAGGCTTGCCGCGCTCTGCCAGGCGCCGGCCGGCACCACCGCCTGCGGGCGCTCGCCGGCCTCTAGGTCGACACCCAAGCGTCGGCGGGCGATGGCGCGATCGGTGCTGATTGAGAGCTCGAGCGGTGCCCCCGCGTACCAGTGCCAAACCTCCGCCGCATCGACCCGATGCCAGCGCGAGCGTTCGCCCTGGCGCAGCAGAAAGTAGATGGCCGTCGAGGCCGCCCGTCCGGCGCCGACCGTGGCCGGATCGCGGAAGGTCTCGCGGTAGTGGCCATACTCAGGATGCGGCGCCAGCCGCAACAGGCCGATCACGTCGTCGGCCGAGAGCGGGGCGCCGGCGGGCATCGCTCAGCCGCGGTTCTTGCGCTCCCTGATCTCGCCGAAGATCTGCCAGTCGGGCTTTCCCACCATGCCCAGCCGGTTTTGGATCGCCGCGACATGCGGGCGCAGGAAAGGATTGGTCTCGAGCTCGATGCCGAGCTTGGTCGGCAAGGTCGCCTCGCCGGCGCTGCGCAGCCGATCGACCTCCTTGGCCCGCCGCACCAGGGCCTCGTTCTCGGGCTCGATCGTGAGCGCAAAACGGGCATTGGCCTGGGTATACTCGTGCCCGCAGTAGACGCTGGTTTCCGTCGGCAGCGCCATCAGCTTCTTCAGCGATTGCCACATCATCTCAGCATCGCCCTCGATGACGCGGCCGCAGCCGATGGCAAACAAGGTGTCGCCGACGAAGGCGACGGCGGCGGTGGGACACCAGTAGCTGATGTGCCCGGCGGTATGGCCGGGCGTGTCCAGCACCTTGAAGGTAAACGAGCCAAACGGCACCATGTCGCCTTCGGCCACCGTCTGATCGATGCCGGGGATCTTGCCCGCTTCGCCGCGCGGCCCCACGATCTTGCAGCCGCTTGCTTGCTTGAGCGCGAGATTTCCTCCGGTATGATCGGCGTGGTGGTGGGTGGTGAGAATGTGGGTCAGCCGCCAACCCTTGTGGTTGAGGGCATCGTCAACCGCGCCGGCGTCGGGCGCATCGATCGAGGCCGTGACATTGTGCGTGCTATCGTGGATCAGCACGCCGAAATTGTCGCTGAGGCAAGGAAACTGATGAATCTCGAGCTTGGCCATGGTGTGGTGCGCTCCCGCTGGCTTGTTCGCGGCTAAACCGCACCCTACCAGGCGGCGCCTCGGATTCAAACGGGGCCGTGGCGACAAAACGGTGGCACGCCCCCGAGGTGGGGCGCGGCTGATCCTATGACGCTTGATGTGGTCGACTTGCGCGAATTCTACGGCCGCCCGCTCGGCAGCGCGGTGCGTCGGCTGCTCACCCGCCGCATCCGTTCGCGCTGGCGCAACGTCGAGGGCGCCACACTGATGGGCCTGGGGTTTGCCGCACCTTACATCGGCATGTTTCGCGGCGAAGCAAAGGCGATCGGCGCCTTGATGCCGGCGACGCAGGGCGCGGTGGTCCGGACCGCCGGCGACACCGTCCAGGGCGTGCTGGTGGAGGAGGCCATGCTGCCGCTCAGCGATGCCTCGATCGATCGCCTGCTGGCGGTGCATTGTCTTGAGGCGGCGGAGCGCACGGGGCCTCTGCTTCGGGAGATTTGGCGCGTGTTGCGGCCGGAGGGGCGGCTTTTGCTGGTGGTGCCGAACCGCCGCGGGGTGTGGACGCGGCTCGATATCACGCCGTTTGGCCACGGCCGGCCCTACAGCCGCGGCCAGCTCGAGCGGCTGTTGAACGATGCAATGTTTACGCCGTTGGAATGGACCAGCGCGCTGTTCATGCCGCCGATCGATCGGCCATGGGTGGTGCGCTGGTCGACGGTCTTCGAGCGGCTCGGCGCCCGGCTGTGGCCGGGCTTTGCCGGGGTGATGATCGTCGAAGCGCGCAAGGAATTGATGGGCACCATCCCGGCGCCGGCCAAGCCCGTGCGCCAGGGCCGCCTGGCGCCGGCGCAAACGGCCTTGAAGCGCTGCCGCCCCGGCGGCGGTGCTGCCACGGTAAGCCTCACCATGTCACGCGCTGTCGCGCGCGGCCAACTCGACCGCGGCTCGCAGTTCGCCGTTGGCGCGCTCGAGAATGGTGCGAGCCTGCTCCAGCGAGCATCCCTGCATGATGAGTAGGGCGACCTTGACATTGCCGTTGGCGCCCTTCAGGGCCTCGGCGACCTCGGGCTCGCTCCGGCCGGTGAGATAGATGAGCATCTCCAGCTTGCGTCGCGTGAGCTTGCTGTTGGTGGCCTGCATATCGACCATCAGTCCTCGGTAGACATGGCCGAGCCGGATCATGACCAGGGTTGAAAGCAGGCTCAAGGTGATGCGCTGGGCGGTGCCAGCGTTCATGCGGGTCGAGCCGGCGATCGGCTCGGCGCCGGTGTCGAGGAAGATCGCATGCTCGGCCTCGGTGAGCAGCGGCTTGCCGGGGTTGTTGGCAATGCCAATGGTGAGCGCGCCACAGCGTTTGGCTTGCCGCAGACAGGACAGGGTAAAGGGCGTGGTGCCGCTGGCGGCGACCGCCAGCATGACGTCGCGGTCGCACACGCCCGCCAGCTTCGGGTCATGTCCGACCTCGTCCTCGGCGCCTTCGATGGCCTCCAGCATCGCCGCGCCGCCGCCGGCGATCAATAACAGCAGCCGATCGCGCGGCCAGCCAAAGGTCGGCATCAGTTCGGCGCCATCCTGCGCCGCCAACCGTCCGGAGGTGCCGGCGCCGGCATAGATCAGGCGCCCGCCGTGGCGCAGGCGTGGTTCGATGGCGAGCGCCGCCCGCTCGATCGCCGGCAAGGCGGTGCGCACCGCCGCCACCGCCGCGAACTGGCCGCCGATCATCGCCTCCAGAACCTCTCCGGGGTCCCAGATGTCGATGTCCGCAAAGCGTGGGCTTGGGCGTTCCGTTGTCATTGACTTACCCAGTGACCAAGAGGCAAACGCACATCGACGAATTTGAGTTCTCGAGCGTTTAAAACCAAGCGGCGCGGCCAGGCCTCTAACAGGCGATGCAATGGCGCCGCTGGCAAGGGTGGTGACTGCCGATGCAGCAGCAATCGTTCATGGCGCAAGAAATTGCGGCCGCCCCCGAGGTCGTGGCGCGGCAGGCCAAAGTCATGGCGAGCCCGCTCAACCGACTGGTGGCCCGGCTCCTCGCGCACCCCCCGCAGCTGGTCGTCACCTGCGCCAGGGGCAGCTCGGCGCACGCGGCCACCTTTGGCAAGCACTTGATCGAGCGCTACCTGCAGCTGCCGGTGGCAGCGGCGGCGCCCAGCATCGTCAGCGTTTACGGCGGCGAGCTTCGGCTGGCACACCAACTGGTGCTGCTGATCTCGCAATCGGGCAAGAGCGATGATCTTATCGCCTTCGCGTCGAGCGCCCGGGCTGCCGGGGCGGTGACCGCCGCGGTGACCAATGACCCCGACGCACCGCTGGCGGCGGCCTGCGAGTTCGTGCTGCCGATCGGCGCCGGACCGGAACTCAGCGTCGCCGCCACCAAGACATTTGTTGCCACCGCCGCAGCGCTGCTGCGGCTGGTGGCGGCGTGGGCCAGGCTCGATCCGCTCGCCGCCGCCATTGGCCGGTTGCCACACCGCTTGGCCGCGGCCGCCCAGCTCGACTGGCGCCAGAGCCTGGAGCCGGTGGCGGGGGCCTCAAGCCTCGTCACCATCGGCCGTGGACCGACCCTGGCGATCGCCCGTGAGGCGGCGCTCAAGCTCAAGGAAACCTGCAATCTGCACGCCGAGGCCTTCAGTGCGGCGGAGTTCCTGCACGGGCCGGTGGCGCTGGTTGCGCCGCGCTATCCGGTGCTGCTGTTCATGCCCACCGACGCCGCCGCGGACGGCATGCACCCGTTTGCGGCGCGCTTGCGCGACGCCGGCTGCGTGCTGTTTGCGGCCGAGCCCGGGGCGGCGCAATCCGGCCGCTTGCCGGCGCTGGCGGCGGATTGGCCCGAGTGCGATGCCGTCTGTCTGATCCAGAGCTTCTATCCCATGATCGTGGCGCTGGCCGATCGGCTGGGCACCGACATCGACCGCCCGCGCCACCTCAACAAGGTGACGCGAACGCTGTAGCGGGGTGCCTCCCGCTTCCCTCCCCTCCGAGGCCATTCGGAGCGCGGTGGCGAGGCCGCGACCTTGGCCCCAAAGGCTTTGATCATTCGCTTGAGTGGGCTGAGGGGCCGACGCGTCGCCGGTAGCGACAAGTAGGCAAAACGGGTCCGTTCAGGTCGCCTGCCGCGGGGTCAAAGAACCGGCATGAGGCGCGTGGGCCATGGCCGCGCGCCAGCGACGCTCGATGCTCACCCGCGCACCGGCGTCTGGTCGGGGCAAGGGATGGCGGCTGGCGGCGTTGCTCGGTGCCGTGGCGCTCACGGGCGTGCGCCGGCGCGGGTCAGCATGAACACCGCCTTTTCACCCAGGAAATTGTGCACCGTCAGCGGCAGCCAGGTGCCGAGCTTCTGGCCCTTGAGATTGAAGGCCACCGCGCGTTCGACCTTGGCGCCGGTGAGCCGGCAGAGATCGGCAAAATCCTTGATCGTGCACAGGTGCGCGTTGGGGCTCACGTACCAGGCCTCGGGTAGGTTCTCGGTCACGGGCATGCGGCCGGTCAAAAGCAACTGTCCGCGCACCTGCCAATGACCAAAATTCGGGAACGAGACGATGGCGCGGCCGCCGATCCGCAACAGATGCTCAAGTACCGTCTTGGGGTGGCGCGTCGCTTGGATGGTGAGGCTCAGGATGGCGTAGTCGAAGGCCGCATCCGGGTAGTCGGCGAGGTCGCGATCGGCATCGCCTTGAATCACGGACAGGCCGCGCGCCACGCACGCATTGACGCGTTCGCGGCTGACCTCGATGCCGCGGCCGTCGACGCTCTTGGTGTCGGCCAAGAGTTGCAATAGGGCGCCGTCGCCACAGCCGACGTCGAGCACGCGCGAGCCGGCCTTAACCATCTCCGCGATCAGGAGATGGTCGACACGGTGCCGACCGGGCTTGTTGGGGGCCAGCATCTAATGACCCCGGCGCGTGTGCGCGAGGCCGTGCTTGGTTGCGGCCGCATTGAGGAAGCCGCGGATGGTCGCGAACAGCTCCGGCTCTTCCAACAGGAAGGCGTCGTGGCCTTTGTCGGATTCGATTTCGACGAAACTGACGTTGGCCGCCACCGCATTCAAGGCCTGCACGATCTCCCGGCTCTCGCGCGTCGGATAAAGCCAGTCGCTGGTGAAGGAGACCACGCAATACCTGGTCTTTGAGCCCCTGAAGGCATTGGCCAACACGTCGCCGTGCTCGGCGGCGAGATCGAAATAGTCCATGGCGCGGGTGATGTAGAGATAGCTGTTGGGATCGAAGCGATCGACAAAGGTCGAGCCCTGATGCCTTAGATAGCTCTCCACCTGGAAGTCGGCATTGAAGCTGAAGGTCTTGGCCGCAAGGTCCTGCAGGCTGCGGCCGAACTTGCGGTGCAGGGCTTCTTCCGACAGGTAGGTGATGTGCGCTGCCATGCGCGCCACCGCCAGCCCGTTGCGCGGCACCTTGCCGAGCTCGAGATAGCGTCCCTGACACCAGTCGGGATCGGCCATCACCGCCTGCCGGCCGACCTCGTGAAAGGCGATGTTTTGCGAGGAATGCCAGGCCGCCGTGGCGATTGGGATGGCGCTAAACACCCGCTTGGGATGACGCGCGGCCCATTCCAGCACCTGCATGCCGCCCATCGAGCCGCCGATCACGCTAAACAACTGATCGATGCCGAGGCGGTCGATCAGGCGTACCTGCGCATCGACCATGTCACCAATGGTGATGACGGGAAAGTCGAGCCCCCAGGGGCGGCCGGTGGCGGGATTGATGCTGGCGGGACCGGTCGATCCCATGCAGCCGCCGAGAATGTTTGGGCAGATCACGAACAACCGATCGGTGTCGATCGGCTTGCCCGGCCCGACCATGGCTTCCCACCAGCCGGGCTTGCGGGTGACGGGGTGTTCGCTGGCGACGTACTGGTCCATGGTCAGCGCGTGGCAGATCAGAACCGCATTCGACTTGTTGGCATTGAGCGTGCCGTAGGTCTTATAGGCGATGCGGATCGGGGCGAGCAGCTTGGCGCAGTCGAGACGCAAGGGCTCGGTCTCGGGAATGTCGATACATTCGCTGCTGGGGCGGGTCACCTCCAGCATGCGGGCATCGGTCGCTGCCAGCAATTCGCGCGGATCTGCGGTGTTCATAAGCGCTGTTAGCTAGGCTCTCGGGCGCGAATGTCAATGAATTCTTTGCGCGCTCCTTTGCAAATCGCCGGCGCGCACGATGTAATGGGGGCGTGAGGAGGTGCGCCATGATCGATCAATCGACGTCCAAGGGCCGCATACTGGCCGCCGCCCTCGCCTGCGCCGCCGCTAACAACTGGGCCGAGGTCAGCCTGCGCGATATCGCCGAGCACGCCAAGGTGCCGCTGCCGGAGATGCGCGACTTATTCCCGAGCCGCAGCGCCATCGTCGCCGCTCTGATCAATGCCGTCGATCGGGAGGTGCTCAGTCGTGTCGATCGCGGCGAGCGGCAGGACAAGCGCGACCTGTTGTTCGACGTCATCATGACCCGCTTCGATGTGCTGGCGCCGCACAAGGCAGCGCTCAAATCGATGGCCGCCGCCGGCGGTGCCGATCCGGCGTTGGCGGGGCCGCTGCTGTCGTCGCTCTATTGGATGCTGCAGGCCGCCGGCGTCGACAGCAGCGGGCCCGGTGGTGCGCTCAAGCTGGCCGGGCTCGCCGGCATCTACGCCTCGGTGTTTCACACCTGGCTCGCCGATGATGACCCCGGGCTCGCCCGCACCATGGCCGCACTCGATCGTCGCCTGCGCCGGGGCGAACGCACCTTGCGCAACCTCGATGGCCTCGCCACCACCGCGCGCAAGGTTGCCACCGCCGGGCCGGCATGGGTGACGGCCTGGCTGCGCCGGCGCCAGGGCGGCGGCGGGGATGCCGCGCCCGACGACAGCGACCCCGCCAGCGTCAGGCCGCAACCCCAAGGAGGGCGCGATGAGTGAGACCGAGCCGCCGCGCATCACGGTGGCGGAATTTCTGCAGGTCGACATCCGCGTCGGTACCATCCGCACCGCCGAGCCGCTGCCCGGCGCGCGCAAGCCGGCGCTGCGGCTCGAGATCGACTTTGGCCCCGAGATCGGCATCAAGACGAGCTCGGCGCAACTCACCCTCAACTATACCCCGACGACCTTGGTCGGGCGCCAGGTTGCCGCGGTCGTCAATTTTCCCCCGCGCCAGATCGGCAAGACCATGTCGCAGGTGCTGACCCTCGGTTTTGCCGATGCCGACGGCGCGGTCGTGCTCATTATGCCGGAGCGGCCGGTGCCCAATGGCGGGCGGCTGTTCTAGCCGAGACCAAGCGCCCGCAGCGGCAAAACGCGAGGGCCGCCGCCGTTGCCTTAGAGCGGCACGCGCATGGTGGCGCGCAAGCCGCCCATGGAGCTGACACCGAGCGCAATATCGCCGCCGTGGCTGCGGGCAATGTCGCGGGCGATGGCCAGCCCGAGGCCGGAATTGCCGGCGTCCTGGTTGCGCGCGTTGTCAAGCCGATAGAAGGGCCGAAACACGTTGTCACGCTCGCCTTGCGGGATCCCGGGGCCGTCGTCGTCGACGTCGATGCGCAGCCAGCAGTCCTCGGCCGCCGCCCGGATCACCACATTGTCGCCGAAGCGCGCGGCATTGGTGACCAGGTTGGTGACCGCCCGCTTGAAGGCCTGGCGCTTGAGCGGCAGCACCAACGCCCGCCGCGGGTGGCGCATCCGAACCTCGATCGGCGCGCCGATGTGCTCGGTCTCCTCCTGCACTTCCACCAACAACTCGCCGACATTGGTCGCTGCCGCCTCCTCGCCGCCGTCACCCTTGGCGAACGCCAGGTAGTCCTCGAGCATGTGCTGCATCTCGTTGACGTCAGTGCGCAGCGCCGCGATTTCCGGGCCGTCGCCCAACAGCGCCAGCTCCAGCTTGAAGCGGGTCAACACCGTGCGCAGGTCGTGGCTGACGCCGGCCAACATGGTGGTGCGCTGCTCGACGTGGTGACGAATGCGGTCGCGCATCTCCAGGAAAGCGGACGCCGCCTGACGCACCTCGCGGGCGCCGCGCGGCCGGAAGTCGAGCGGCACCGGGCGGCCCTTGCCGAAGGCGTCGGCGGCCTCCGCCAGCCGCAGAATCGGCCGGATCTGATTGCGCAGGAAGGCGATCGCCACGGTCAACAGCACGACCGAAGTGCCCACCATCCAGATCAGGAAAATATGCGAATTGGAGGCGTAGGTTTGCCCACGCTGCGCGGTAAAGCGCAAGATCGCCCGGTCGAGCTTGACGCGCACCTCGACCAGCCGCGACTGGCCGACGGTGTCGATCCAGAACGGGCGGTTGACGAAGGTGCGCAATTCATCCGACAGCGCCCGGTCGAGCAGATCGAAAAACGGCTTCGGTTGCACGGTGGGCAGATTGCCGGGCGGCAGGATTTCGAGCGCGAAACCGAACTTGCTCTGGGCGAGCTCCGCCAGCCGGGCGCCATCCTCCGAGCTCTCGTACAGCGAGACGATCGCCGCCATGTCGCGCGCGGTTGCCTCCGACAACCGGCGCGTCACCTGGTTCCAGTGCCGCTCCATGAAGGCGAAGGCGACGACACTTTCCAACAGCACGATCGGGGCGATGATGATGATCAGCGCCCGCGCGTAGAGCCCCTTCGGCGCCAGCTCGCCCATCAGCCCGCTGGCGGCCGCCAAAACGCCCTTGGGCCAGCCGAGCGCCGCCAGGCGCTGGCGCCAGCTTTCGGTGGTGCGGACGAGTTTGTGCGCGATCGCCATCAGGCGCCTTGTGTCTCAATCCGTGTGCAGGATGTAGCCTTTGCCCCGGACGGTCTGCAGAAACACCGGATTGGCCGGGTCGGTCTCGATTTTGCGTCGCAGGCGGTTGATTTGCACGTCGATGGCGCGTTCGCTGCCGGTCGACTCGTCGCTGGCCAGTTCGTGGCGGGCGATCGGCGACCCCGGCCGCTGCGCGAACAGCCGCAACAGATCCCGCTCGCGCTCGGTGAGCTTGATGGTCTCATCGTTGCGCCTGAGCTCGCCGCGCCCGACATGAAAGGTGAAATCGCCCATGCGGATCTCATCGCGGGGTCCGGATGGGCCGCGCCCGCGCTTCAAGATGTTCTGCAGTCTCAATAACAGCTCGCGCGGCTCAAACGGCTTGGCAACGTAGTCCTCGACCCCGATCTCGAGACCCTCAATGCGTTGCTCGGGCTCGGCCCGGGCGGTGAGCAGGCAGATCGGGATGTTGGAGATCGCCTTGAGATCGCGCGCCAGTTCGAGCCCGCTTTCGCCTGGCATCATCACGTCGAGAATGACGACATCGAAGGTGAGCCCGCGCATCGATGCCCGGGCGCTTGGCGCGTCGGTGGCGGTGCTGACGCGGAAGCCGTTCTCAAACAGATAGCGGGCGAGCAGGTCGCGGATGCGCTGATCATCGTCGACAATCAAGATGTGTGCCGCATTGTCGGCCAACGGTTCCATGCCACTTCCCCCCGTTGTCACCGCTCGACCGCGCCGCCGCTCCTGTTAGCCTTGAGGCGCTTTGGTGGCCTCGATCGACCGCGGCAACAGCGCCTCGACGAACGCGCGTTCCTCCGGCACAATCATGGCGAACAGGAAACTGCGCATGGCCGCTTCGCTGCCGGCGCCCGCCGCCGCAAACGCCTGCGCGACCCGCCGGGCCTGCAGGGCGTCGAGGCGGCCCGCCAGGGCTGCGCCCTTTTCCGTCGTATGCAACAACCGCTGCCGGCGGTCGGCGTTGCCGGCAATCTGCCGGATCCAGCCCTGATCCACCAGCAGCTTCAACACCCTGGCCAGGCTCTGCTTGGTGATCTTCAAGATCTCCAACAGATCGGCGACCTTCAGCCCGGGATTGCGGTTGACGAAGTGCAAGACGCGATGATGCGCCCGCCCCAGGCCGAACTCCGCCAATACCGCATCGGCCTCGCCGGTGAAATCGCGATAGGCGAAGAACAGGAGCTCAACGCAGGTGATGAGTTCGCTCTCGGTGCCTGCGGCGGCCCGCGCCCCCGTCCGCTCGTCCGGCGCGGTCCCAAACCTGCGCAAAGGCACGGAAATTATGTCAGTCATGTTGACTTATTTGGCCCCGATTGTTAGTGCTGGCAAGACATTTTACAGGCCCCGATGCCCCTTTGGCAGCCACTGGGTGCGGCGGGCGGCCTGCAAATTGGGCAAATCTCGACCGGCGACGGGCCCTCTCGCGCCACGGCCTGCGGGGGCAGCCCCTGGCGGGTGGCGAGGCCCAGGATCGGCACCAAGCTCGTCCACGGAGAACCCGAGGCATGGCCGACGTCATTCCCTATCACGATCGTGACGGCTTCATTTGGTACGACGGCAAGCTCGTACCCTGGCGCGAGGCGGGCCTGCACGTGCTCAGCCACGGCCTGCACTATGCCAGCGCCGTGTTCGAGGGCGAGCGCGCCTACGACGGGGTGATCTTCGAATTGACGCAGCACACCGAGCGCCTGGTCGAGGGCGCCAAAACGCTCGATTTCACCATCCCCTACACCATCGCGGCGATCGATCAGGCCTGCCGCGATGTGGTCAAGGCCAATGCGCTCACCGACTGCTACGTGCGCCCGATCGCCTGGCGCGGCAGCGAGATGATGGGCGTGTCGGCGCAGGCCACCAAGATTCATCTGGCGATCGCAGCCTGGGACTGGGGCTCCTATTTCCCCATGGAACAGCGCCTCAAGGGCATCCGGCTCACGGTCGCCAACTTCCGCCGGCCCGATCCGGCCACCGCCCCCGCCAAGACCAAGGCCGCCGGCCTTTACATGATCTGCACCCTCGAGAAGCACCGCGCCGAGAAATTGGGCTACGCCGACGCACTGATGTACGACTGGCGCGGCCGCGTCGCCGAATGCACCGGCGCCAACATCTTCCTGATCCAAGACGGCAAGCTGCACACGCCAACGCCGGACTGCTTTCTCGACGGCATCACCCGGCGCACGGTGATCGGCCTTGCCAAAAAGCGTGGCCTCGACGTGGTCGAGCGCATCATCATGCCCGACGAGCTCGGCAGCTTTTCGGAGTGCTTCATCGTTGGCACCGCCGCCGAGGTGACACCGGTGTCGGAGATCGCCCAGCACCGCTATACCCCGGGCAAGATCTCAGAGACGCTGATCAACGACTATACGGCAGCCGTCCAGCCCAAGCAGGTGGCCGCCGAGTAGCCTTGGCCCGGCAGCCAGCCACTGGCGGCGCGCACCCCCGCCGACCCGCTCCCCGCGCCTTGGGGGCCTTAGGGGGTGTGGCGGCGCCGGGCGCGCGCGTCGGGACACTGGCCCGGGGCTTGGGTTGCGGGGGCAGGCGTGGCCGGCGAGGCACAGCGGCCGCGCGCTTTGAAACCAAACCGACAGGGGAACGTTGCGGGCGGCCCCTAGTCTTGGCAATGCTGCGGCAAGATTCTCGCGAATAGGTCCTCCAAGGGCGGGGTCCGTGGCCATGCGAACCGCACGTGCCTCACTGTTCATGCTCCTCCTGATCGGGGGCATCGCTGGCGCCGGCGCCGCCATGGCGCAGCCAGCCCTATTGGATCCGCAGCGCGACTGCCAGACCATCCGCACCTGCAATTTCGCGCGCGGCGGCATCTACCGCGGCTGCCTGTCGTCCTATAGCTGCCGCGTCTGCCGCATGGTGGCGGCGCGCTGCCGGATCGGCGGTGGGCCGCGCCGCCTGTGCCAGGAACTGCGCTGCAACTGGGGCTAAGGCTGCACCTGCCGCGCTTTAGGCTGGGCGCGCCGCGGGCTCGGTGTGCACCTCGCTGCGGCCGCGGGGTTCGTTGAGCACCATCAACAGCGGCGTCAGTCCTTCGGTATCGACCAGGCGAAAGATCTCGATATCGTTGCGTGCGCGCTCGCTCCAGCCGGCGATCTCGAGCGCCCGCTCGGCCTTCGAGAACAGGCCATGGTTGCGCAAGGGTTTGGCATCGCGCACCAGGGTATCGCCTTGCCCGTCGGCGGCGCCACCGGTCTTTTTGAGCCAGGCCTGGCGGACCTCGGTCAAGTCGGTGTCACTGCCGAGGCTTTCCTCGTGCTTTAGCTCTTCCAGCTCGCTGCGGATCCAAAGCCAGCGGGCGCCGCGTTTGGGCCAGCGCACCAACTCAAGGTCGCTCAGCACGCCGGCCAGTTGGTTGACCGCCAGCGCCTTTTGCGCCTCGTCGGGATTGTCGGGGTCACAGCTGTAAAGGTTGGGGATCACGAAATAGGAGGCTCGGTTGTGATGCACGAAGTGCCGGCGCACCCACTCCCGGTCGACGCCGGCGCGGGCAATCGCCGTGTCGATGGCCTCGTTGATCTGGCGCCGCAGCGTGCCCGACGGGCGGATCGAGGGCGGCTCGCGCGGCGGATTGACGATCGCCAACGCCAACAAGCCGAGGTCGATGCCGATGGTGGCCAACAGTGCGATCAAGTCCCGCCCGGTAATCGGCTCGCCGGTATCGGTTCGGCCGGCGGCCTGGTGGCCGCCGGTCACCACATAGGTGGCGAGCGCGCTGGCATAGCTGCCGATATTGCGCCAAAGGTTTTTGACGGCATTGGCGACCCCGGCCGGGCCCTCGTTGAAGACCGCTTCCCGCAGTCTGAGCTCGGCCGGCTGGTCGGCCTGCGCCGCCGCTTGGCGCAGGCGCTCGGCCAAGGTCGGGTCGTAGCAGGAAAAGCCGGCGCTGCCGGGCGCCACGGCGACCACGCCGGCCAGCGCCCGCATCTCCGCCGCCGTCGCCTTGCCCAGCTGATTGCTGCGCGCGGCAATGTTGCGCGCCCGTCCGCGGATGTCGGAGGCGCGCGCCTCGAAGTTGCGCTGGCGTTCCTCCACGGTGCCGCCATCGAGCGCGATGGCGGCCTGGCGCAGCTCATTGATATCGGCCTGCACCGGTTCCAGCCACGACTTGCTCATGCCGTCGCGCAAGGTGGTGATCTGATCACGCACGCTGCGGCGCGCGCCGTAGAGCGGGCCGCGGCCGGCCGCCGAGGCCACCCCGCAACTGCCGCCGCTCGTCTCTTCGCGTTGCATCTGGCTATCCGACCAGCCGACCACGCTGTCGAGCTGGCCACGCACCGCGTCGAGCCGCGCCGCCACCACCTGCGCGGCATCGCGTGCATCTTCGCGCAGGCCGGCAAGCCCGGTGCGGGTCGCCTCCTCGCCGGAGATCAGGCTCCACCAAAAGCCGTAGCCGAAGCCGATCGACCAGACGGCGAGAAACAGGTAGAGCGGAAACGTGATCAGCCGCTCGCGCAGCTGACGGCGGGCGCCAAAGGTTTCGCGCAGCATCAGCCACATCAAAAACGTCAGCGCGACGACCACCGCAATCACCAGGAAATCATTGGAAAAAGACATGCCGCCCGGCAACAGCTGGCCCTGGCTGGTGGGCGTCGAGGAGACGCCGATGATGAAGTCGCGCATGCCGTGCCAGGTGGCATACCCCGAAATCAACAGCAGCATGAAGGAGGCGAGGCCGATCAAGGTGTTGCGCCCCAAGATGTAGTCGATCACCTTGCCCAGCAAGGACGGGGGCGCCGGCTCGGCCATGGCCAACTCCTCGGGTTTAAGATCGCTGGCGGATCACACACGCGGATAGCGCACGCTGATAACGCAAAAAGGGCGGCCTTGGTCGCTCGCCACCGGCTGCCGGCGCCGTTTTTTGCCCAAGGTGCGCTCTTGCAACCTCAGCGCTCCCTAACCTCAGGCGGCCACCACCAGCTCCGGCGCCACCGCCACCTCGCGGCGCTCGCGGCTTGATTGCAGGGCAGCTTCAATGCACGCAATTATGTGCCGACCGTAGGCACCGGACACGGGAATGGGCGCGCTGCCGCGCACCGCCGCGGCCAGCGCCTGCCACTCCCGCACCAGCGCGCGCGCCATCCAATCGGGTTCCGTCGTTTCCGCCACCGGTGTCCACTGCCCGCCACGGCCGATGGCAACGCCCCGCGCAAAGTCGATGCGCAAGCTGCCCCGCTCGCAGATGAGGTCGATGCCGTAGGCCACGCCGCCGTCGCGATAGCCGATGCTTGACACCTGGCCAAAGCGGCCGTCGGCAAAGCGCACAAGCAAAAGGGCACTGTCGTCGGCGGCCTGCGCGTGCAGCAGCGCGCCGGCGGCGGCAAACACCGTTGCCACCGGCGCATCCATCAACCAGACAAGGAGATCGAGCGCGTGAATGCCGGCCGTCATCAGCATGCCGCCGCCGGTGCTGGGATCGAGATGCCAGGCGCGGCGATTGGGTTCCAGCCACAGCTTGTTGAGCGTGCTGCTGGCGATCAGCGGTTGCCCCAGCTCGCCCCGTTGCAGGATGGCCCGGCCGACAACGCTTGGCAGCGCAAAATGCAAAAGCTGGCCGACCATCAGTTTAACGCCATGGCGCTCGGCCGCCTCGATGATGGCCGTGCATTCGGCCGCGGTCAGCGCCATTGGCTTTTCCAACAGGATGTGCTTGCCAGCCGCGGCGGCGGCGACGGCCATGGCGTGGTGATGGTGGTGCGGGGTGGCGATCACCACCACGTCGACCGCCGGGTCGGCGAGCAGCTCAGGCCAGGCTGCGACCCTGGCACCGGCGTGCCGGGCGGCGAGGTGGCGGGCATGGGCGGGTTCGAGGTCGCAAATCGCCACCAGGCGCACACCCGCCAGCTCGGCAATAGCGTCGGCGTGAAACGCGCCGAAATAGCCGGCGCCGGCGATTGCCACGCCCAGATCGTTGGAGGTCACGCCCGTGCTCCTCTGCCGATGCGGCCCTTCACCGGCGCCGTCACCAGCCCTTGAACGGCGTCTCCGGCACCGGGGTGAGCGGCGGCTTGCCGGCGGCGAAGGCCAACAGATTGTCGACCACCAGCTGGCCCATGCGGCTGCGGGTATAAATCGAGGCCGAGCCGATGTGCGGCACTATTGTGACATTGTCGAGCGCGAACAAGGCGGGATTGATGGTGGGCTCGCCGACGAACACGTCGAGCCCGGCGCGCAAGATCGTGCGGCTTTTGAGCGCCTCGATCAGCGCCGGCTCGTCGACCACCGAGCCGCGCGCGACGTTGATAAAAATGCCGCGCCGGCCCAAGGCCTCAAGCACCGGCCGGTTGACGAGATTGTTGGTTGCCGGCCCACCCGGCAGGATGGCGATCAAGGTGTCGACATCGCCGGCCATGGCGACGAGGTCGCTGTAATAGCGGTAGGGCAGCAGTGGCTGCTCGGTGCGTGCATAGTA
The DNA here is from genome assembly GCA_035258605.1 of Hyphomicrobiaceae bacterium. Classification (GTDB taxonomy): domain Bacteria; phylum Pseudomonadota; class Alphaproteobacteria; order Rhizobiales; family Hyphomicrobiaceae; genus AWTP1-13. The sequence continues at coordinate 15,964 of DATFXD010000111.1, forward strand.
GCTGATCGGCCGGCCGAAGGCCTCGAGGCGGCGGGCAATGGCGCGGCCGATGCGCCCCATACCCATGATGCCGATGCTGCGGTCGCGCAGCGAGGCCGCGGTCAGTCGATAGTCGCCCTCAGTCGGCCAGCGGCCCTGGCGTAGCCATTGCTCGGCCTCGTAGAACTCGCGGATGGTGCCGAGCAACAGGCCGATTGCCGTATCGGCCACCTCTTCGGTCAGCACCTCGGGGGTGTTGGTGATGATGATGCCGCGGCGGCGGGCCGCGGCGATATCGATGGTGTCGTAACCCACCCCGAAATTGCCGATGATCTTGAGGTTGGGGAGCCGGTCCAGGATGGCGGCGTCGGTCCGCACCCCGGTATGGCTGCCGGTGCACACCGCACGGATATCGCCACCGACCTCGGCCAACAGCGCCTCGCGATCGGCCACCTGGTCGAGGTTGAACACGATAAAGTCGTTGGCCACCCCGGCAGTGATGAGATCCATCATCGGACCGGTGTTGAGGAGGCCGGGCTTCGGCATTTGCCACTCCGAGGTTTGTCGCTTAAGTGGGTCCTAGCATTCAAGCGCCCGCCCGTACAATTGCAGCGTGGCGCGCGGGAGCCCAACGGCTCGCTTGGCTAACGGTTGATGCACAGCTTAGACAAGGCCCACTTCGACGTTGCCATCATCGGCGCCGGCCACAACGGCCTCGCTTGCGCCGCCTACCTGGCGCGCGGCGGCCTCAAGGTGATCGTGCTCGAGAAGAACCATGTCGCCGGCGGCGCCGCCGTCACCGAAGAGTTCATGCCGGGCTTCCGCAATTCGGTCGCGGCCTACACGGTGAGCCTGCTCAATCCAGCGGTGATCCGCGAGCTCGAGCTGGCCGCCTACGGCCTCAGGATCGTGGAGCGGCCGGTCGCCAATTTCTGGCCGGTGGACAAGACGCGTTACCTGTTGCTGCCCTATGGCCTGGCCAATCGCCAGGCGGCGGTGGCGCAATTCTCGGCCGCCGATGCGGCGCGCTTGCCCGCCTATGACGCGGCCCTGGAGCGGGCGGCCTCCCACCTGCGCCAGCTGGCGCTGGCGCGTCCCCCCAACGTCGGCGGCGGCTTCAGCGAGCTCATGCGTAGCGCCGGGCTCGGCCGCCGCCTGTTCGGCTTGGGCCTTGAGGACAAACGCCTGCTGCTCGACCTGTTCAGCAAGAGCGCCGCCGATTTCCTGGCGCAGTGGTTCGACAGCGAGGTGGTGAAGGGCGCGCTCGCCTTCGACGGCATCGTCGGCGCCTTCGCCGGCCCCTATACGCCGGGTACGGCCTATGTCCTGCTGCATCACTGCTTTGGCGAGGTCAACGGCAAGTCGGGGGTGTGGGGGCACGCCATCGGTGGCATGGGGGCGATCAGCCAGGCGATGGCGCGCGCAGCGCTGGCGCGCGGCGTCGAACTTCGCACCGGCGCGCCGGTGGCGGCGATCGTGATCGAAGACGGCGCCGCGCGCGGCGTCCGCCTGGCGAGCGGCGAGGTCATCGCCGCGCGCCGGGTGGCGGCCAATGTGGCGCCGAAGCTGTTGTTTCGCGAGCTGGTGCCCGAGGCGGAAGTGGCGCCCGAGCTGCGGCGCCGGTTCCTGGCGCTGAAATCGGGCTCGGGGACCTTTCGCATGAATGTGGCGCTGGCCGAGCTGCCGGACTTTTGCTGCCGTCCCGGCACCACCGCCCAGGATCACCATGCCGCCGGCATTATCATCGGACCCAGCCTCGACTACCTCGAACGCGCCTATCTCGATGCCCGGTGCTTCGGCTGGGCGCGCAAGCCGGTGATCGAGATGGTGATCGCCTCGACCTTGGATGCCGCGCTGGCGCCGCCGGGCCGGCACGTGGCGAGCCTGTTCGTGCAGCACGTGGCCCCGCAGCTTCCCGATGGGCGCAGTTGGGATGCGGCGCGGGAGGAGTTTGCCGATCTGGTGATTGCGACGGTGAACGAGCACGCGCCCAACTTCAAGGCCAGCGTGCTCGGCCGTCAGATCCTCTCCCCGCTCGATCTGGAGCGTCGCTTCGGCCTCATCGACGGCGACATCTTCCATGGCCAGCTCAGCCTCGACCAGCTGTTCAGCGCGCGGCCGGTGCTGGGCCACGCCGATTACCGCATGCCGGTTCCAGATCTTTACCTGTGCGGGTCCGGGGCGCATCCAGGCGGCGGCGTCACGGGGTTGCCCGGACGCCACGCCGCCCGAGAGATCCTGCGTGATTTCAAGGGTTTGCGCCGCCATTGGCGGGCCTAACTCGACCCACCAGCGACCGAGCGCCACTCGATTTTTGCCGCCAATGCGCTATATTGCGTGGTTGGCAACGCCATCACCCGTTTTGAGCGAGACCCGCATGAACCGCCCCGCAAGACCCCAGGTCATGAAGCTGACGGACCGGGCCGCCGCGCGCATCAACGCCATCCTGGCCGGCAAGAGCGCCCAGGGCGGGGTGCGCATCGGCGTCAAGAAGGGCGGATGCGCCGGCATGGAATACACCATGGAATGGGCCGGCGAACCGCAGCCGCACGACGAAGTCGTCGAGCACAACGGCGCCCGGGTGTTGATCGATCCCAAGGCGGTGCTCTACCTGCTCGGGACCGAAATGGACTATCAGGTCGACAAGCTGGCGGCGCAGTTCGTGTTCCGCAATCCCAATCAGTCGAGCGCCTGCGGCTGCGGCGAATCGGTCAATTTGACGCCGGCCAGCCAGGACAAGCTGGAAGCGCTGCGCAGCTAACGCCCGTCGCCGCCGGCGGCGGGCAACGGGCTGTGGCGGCAGCGTTTCGGTTTGCGGCTAGTTCGGCGCCGGCGCGCTGGCGGCCTGCTGCAAGGTGGCTTGCAGGTTCTTGACCTCGACCTTGCCGCCTTCGCCGCGGCCGCGCACTTTGATTTCGCGACCCTTGAGCGTGCTATCGGCAAGTTGTTTTAATAGCCCAGGCACCACCCGGCGATCGCCGACCGCATCGATCAGCCAGAGAATGTCGCCCGACCGCCACTCGTCGGGGCGCAGCCTGATCGGCGTGGTGAGATTTTCCGACAGCCGGCTATCGACCTCGGCCGAGACGCTGGCCCACAAGGCAACGGCAACCGGCACCGACACGCCGTTCTCCTTCGACTTGGCCTCGGCGACGCTGCACTGGCCGGTCAGCAGCGGTGGCAGCACCAGCCACTCGAGATCGCCGAGCGTGTAGTGGCGATAGCGCGGCGAATGCATCAGGATACTGACGATTTGGGCGAACGCCAGCGAATGGCGCACCGCCGCGGCCGCGCGTCGCCGCGCTTCTTCCGACGAGGCGGTGCCGGCGGCATCGCCGGTGGCCGGCGATGCTTCGGCCGGCGCCGGCGGGCTGGGGTCCGGCGCGGCGGGGCGCGCGGCGGCCGCCCGCGGCGGTTCTGCGCCCTTGCCATTGGCCGGGGCCGGCGGAGCTACCGGAGCAGCCGGGGCGTCCTTCGACTTTCTAGATCCGAATATCATCTCGCAACTCCGTTACTCAGAGGAAGCTCAATGGCGCGCGCCCGGCGACGTCATCTCTCCCGGAAGGCACGCATTATTTGGTCAGACAGGGGTTTCATCAAGTACGATATTACCTTTCGCTCGCCGGTTTGGACAAAAGTTTCCACCGGCATTCCCGGCACCAGGCGCACGTCGCCGAGCCGAGCGATCTCCTCCCGGCTCAGGGAAACCCGCAACGTGTAGTAGGGAGCCGAGGTGCGCTGATCGACCGTGGTATCGGCGGAAACGCGCGTGACCAGGCCGTTCAACTCGGGTGTCGTGCGCTGATTGAATGAGGTGAACCTCAGTACTGCCCGCTGTCCGATCTTCACCTGGTCGATGTCCTGGGGCGCGAATTTGGCCTCGACGATGAGGTTGTCCGCCGACGGCACGATCAGCATCAGCTGCTCGCCGGCGTTGATAACGCCGCCAATGGTATGCACCGTCGACTGGTGCACGACGCCGTCCTGCGGCGCGCGAATGTCGATGCGCTTCAGCTGATCTTCCGCCGCCACCTTGCGTTCCACGAACTCGCCGATCTTGGCATCGACCTCGCGCAGTTCGCGGCCGACCTCGCTGGCGAGATCGCGATCGACCTGAATGATCTGCAGTTCGAGCTCGGAAATCTTGCCCTTGCTTTGCGCGCTGGTGGCGATCAGCTGCGCCCGCTCGCCTTCGAGGCGGGTTGCCTCGCGTTCGAGCTGGGTCAGCTTGGTGATCGGCATCAGGTTCTTTTCCCACAGCTCGCGCGCGCCGGTGAGCTCGCGCTGGATCAAGACGATCTCCTGCGCCTTGGCCTTGATCTGGGCGGCGATGCCGCCGATTTCCTCCTGCAACTGGGCGACGCGCTCGCGCAGCTGCGATTTTTGCCCGATGCGCGCCGATTGGCGCAGATCGAATAGCTTGCGCTCGCCGGCAACGATCGCCGCCACCGCCAGCTCGCCCAGGCGATCGATGAACTCGGTGGGGAAGGCGATGCCATCAAGCCCGTCGCGCTCGGCCTCCAGCCGCGCCTTGCGGGCGATCAACTCGTCGAGGCCCCTGATCACGATCGCAAGGTTGGCGCGCGTCACGGTTTCGTCCAGGCGCACGACAATGTCGCCCATCACCACGCGATCGCCGTCGTGCGCCCGGATCTCGCCCACTACGCCACCGGTCGGATGCTGCACCTTCTTGACGTTGGAATCGACCACCAGCACCCCAGGCGCGATCACCGCGCCGGAGATTTCCGTGGTCGCCGCCCAGCCACCGACGCCGCCGCACAACACCACCAGCAGCGCCAGGCCGGCCCACAGGTGCTGTTTGATCGCGGTCTTGGTGTCGCGTGCCGCCATCAGCCGCTCCTGCCCGCTTCAGCCACGACCTTGAGCGGCTCCATGCCCGGCGCGGCCAATCTCAGCTTCTTCATCACCGCGTCCTTGGGGCCGGCGGCCAGGGCGCGGCCCATGTTCATGGCCAACAGGAGGTCGACGTTGCTCAAGACGTTGTGGCGGTGGGCGACGACGATGACGATGCCGCCGCGCGTGCGCACGCCGAGGATGGCGTGCATCAGCGCCACGATGCCTTCCGAGTCGAGGTTGGCATCGGGCTCGTCGAGCACCACCAGGAACGGGTCGCCATAGAGCGCCCGCGCCAGGCCGACGCGCTGGCGCTGGCCCGCCGACAGCATGGTGCCCTGTTCGCCGATCTGGCTGTTGTAGCCGTTCGGCAACCGCACGATCAGCTCGTGCACGTCGGCGGCGCGCGCGGCGCGCACGATCAGCTCCGGATCGGCCTGATCGTCGAAGCGGGAGATGTTCTGGGCCACGGTGCCGGCAAACAGCTCGACGTCCTGCGGCAGATAGCCGATATGGCGCCCAAGCGCGGTGCCGTCCCATTGGTCGAGCGCGGCGCCGTCGAGGCGGATCTTGCCGCGCGCCGGCAGCCAGGCGCCCACCAGCGCCCGCGCCAGGCAGGACTTGCCCGAGGCGCTAGGGCCGATGATGCCGAGACCCTGGCCACGGTTCAACGTGAACGTGACGTCCGTCACCACGAACTTCTGCTCGCCGGGCGGCACGATCGAGATGTTCTCGACCGCGAAGCTGTTGGTCGGTACCGGCAGGCCCATGGTGTCGCTGGTTGGCGGCACCATCGACAACAGCTTGCTGAGCCGCTGCCAGCTCTGGCGGGCCGAGGCGAAGCCCTTCCAATGCGCAATGGCGAGGTCGACCGGTGCCAGCGCCCGCGCCGACAGGATCGATCCGGCAATGATGATACCCGCGGTCGCCTCCTGCATGATGACCAGATAGGCGCCGACGCCGAGCATCGCCGACTGCAGCATCAAGCGAAAGACCTTGGACAGGGCGCCGAGGCCGCCGGCGACGTCGCTCGCCGCCTGGTGGGCGGCGATGTAATTGCGGTTGGCATCGCGCCAAAAGGCGCCGACGCGCTGGGTCAGGCCCATGGCCACCATCACCTCGGCATTGCGCCGGCTGGTGTCGGCCAGGCGCTGCCGGCTGACGGCGAATTCGACGGTGGCCTTGGTCGGCTTGCGCGTCAGGACCTCGGTGAGCGCGGTCAGGCACACGAGCAACAGGGCGCCGCCTAGCGCGGTATAGCCGAGGATCGGGTGGAAGGCGAAGATGATCGTCAAATAGAGCGGCATCCACGGCATGTCGAACAGCGCCGTCGGCCCCATGCTGGACAGAAAGGAGCGCACGGCGTCGAGATCGCGCAGGGGCTGCATGCTGTCGGAGCGCGCGCCCATACGCACCGGCAGCTGCACCATGCTGTCGTAGACGCGCGGGCTCAAAGTCTCGTCGAGGGTGGCGCCGACCCGGGCCAAAAGGCGGCTGCGAATGAGGTCAAACCCGCCCTGCGCCGTGTAGAGCGCCGCCGCCAGGATCGACAGGCCGATCAAGGTCGGAACGCTGCGGCTGGGCAGCACCCGGTCGTAGACCTCCATCATGAACATGGAGCCGGTGAGCAATAAGATGTTGCTCATACCACTGAATAACGCAATGCCGATGAAGGCGCCGCGGCAGGAGGCAAGTGCGCTACTGAGCGCAGGGACGGCCGCCCCCTGTTGGCCCGGCGCACGCCGCGGCGCGGGGCGGCTCTCGAACGCGCTTTTTAGGTCCGGCTGCTGGCGCCCGCGTCCGACCAGGATCAAGCCCACAACGCCGCCGATCAGCGCGATCGGCACCAACAGCAGCGGCCCAATCAGATAGCTCCACAGCCAGGGCGCAGCGGGTGCGATCAGGCGCTCGAGAGCGGCGAAACTCGCCGGATCAAGCGCCAGCCACAGGGTCTCAAGGTTCGTCAGCGCCGGCCCGGTGCCGGTTTGGAGGCCATGCCTCACATCCAGCAGCACAGAACCCAACGCGGCAGCGACCAGGGCGCCACCCAACAACCGCACCACCAGCATACCCCAACAACCCTATGCTTGGTCGCAGACGCCCTAGCCAAGCTGCGCACCGCAGCGCGGCCGTGAAATCAACGGGCCACCAATCCGGGTATTTTTTTAATCCACCACTTTCCCCTTCAGGCTAGTCTACCACCTGCGCTCGGGTAGTGGCAATGCGAGCAACCAAGTTCGACAGCCCGGCTGCGGATTTTTGGCATCATGTGGACCCGTTACCGAACGAGCCACGCGCGCAATAAGCCGCCGTGCAGGCTCGCCGCCAACAGCTGGGCGTGCGGCCGCTCGCAATCGCCGGCGGTAAAGAGACGCGGCCGCCTGAGGGATGTTGGTGGTGGGCTGAAAAGCCTTCGCAGTGAGCGACATAGCCCAATGCTTGCCGCCATCATCGCGGCCGCTGTCGCGCTCGCGTGCCCGGCTCTAGCCGCCGATCCGATCGTGCTCGGCCTGCCGCTCGATTGCGAAGTGGGTGAGACCTGCGCCGTGCAGCAATATGTCGATCACGATGCCTCGCCGGCGGCGCGCGACTATCACTGTGGGACGCTGTCGTACGATGGTCATAATGGTACGGACTTTCGGCTGCCGACGATGGCGGCGCAGCGCGCCGGCGTCAACGTGTTGGCCGCCGCCGACGGCGTGGTGGCGCGCGTCAGAGGCGACATGGCCGAGCATGCCGCCGGCGCCGCTGCCGGTGCGGTGACCGCCGACAGCCGCATGTGCGGCAACGGGGTGGTGATCACACACCCCGATGGCTGGGAGACGCAGTACTGCCACATGGCCAAGGACAGCGTGCGCGTTGAGCCGGGCGAGCGCGTCAGCGCCGGCACGCCGATTGGCCGCGTCGGGCTGTCCGGCGCCACGGTGTTTCCGCACCTGCATTTCACGGTCAGGCACCAGGGTGCCATTGTCGATCCGTTTGCGTTCCAAGCCGCCGCCGACAGCTGCGGCGGCGGCACGCCCCTGTGGCGCCCGGCCCTGCGTGCGAGCTTGGCCTACCGCGCCCGATCGGTGCTCAATGCCGCCTTCGCGGCCAATGCCGTCAGCATGGAGGCGGTTGAGGCCGGCACCATCGATACGCCCACGAACGAAGCCGGCGGACCGGAGGCGATGGTCGCCTATGTGCGCAGCATCGGGCTCAAGCGTGGCGACGTGCAAGGCTTGCTGATTGAGGCCCCCGACGGCAGCGTGCTCGTCGACCACGTGGCCAAGGCGCTCGACCGCCATGAGGCGCAATCCTTGCTCTTTGTCGGCAAGCGGCGGCCGCCGGCCGGTTGGCCGTTCGGCCGCTATCGGGCGACCTATCGGGTTCTGGCCGACGGCCAGCCGGTGCTGGAGAAAAGCTTCAGCCTCATGTTGGCGCCGCGGCCGGGGCCCTAACCGCGTGCCAACCGCCGCGGCGAGGCCCGGTGACGAGACCACCATGCTTGGCCCTCCGATGCTCGGCACGTGGCCGTTGCCCACATCGGCCGTCAACTCTGACGCCGGTCAAAGCACCCATTGCAGCCCTCACCCGGCGGCCGGTCACCGCAACCGGCCAAGCGCCGTAAACCCAACCACGTGCGCGCCCGGCGCCGCGGCTTCAAATGCCCGGGGCGTTGCGTTAGGCTCGTTTTTCAAGGAGGCGTTCGCGGCCATGCCCAGCTATCGCGATCTACAACCGGGCGATCCTGCCCCCTGGTTCCATCAGCGCTCCTCGGTAAATCCGAGATATGCCTTCGATTCGGCGGCCGGTCGCTACCTGGTGCTCTGCTTCTTTCTGAGTGCGGCCAACCCGCGCGGCCGCGCGGCGCTCGAGGCAGCGTGGTCGGAAGGTTCCCTGTTCGATGACGACAAGGCGTCGTTTTTTGGCGTCAGCTTGGATGCGGCCGATGAACGCCAGAAGCGGGTGGCGACGCGGCTACCGGGCTATCGCTATTTCTGGGATACCGACCGCAAGGTCAGCATGCTTTACGGTGCCACTGCAACGGACGCGGAACAGGCTGCCGACCGGGTCGCCGGGCGGCAGCTATGGGTGGTGCTCGACCCAACCTTGCGCATCCTCAAGGTGGTGCCGTTCCGCGACGACGGCAGCAGCAGCGCGGAAGTGCTCGACTTCCTGCGCGCATTGCCGCCGCCCGCCCAGTTTGCTGGATTTGAGGTCCCGGCGCCGATCTTGATTTTACCCAATGTGTTCGAAGCCGAGTTCTGTGCGCGTCTCATTGCCCTCTATCAGGCCGACGGCGGGTCTGAGTCGGGCTTTATGCTCGAACAGGCGGGCAAGACCGTCATTGCCCACGACCATGACCACAAGCGGCGCAAGGACTATGAGATCGCCGATCCCGAGGTGGTAAAGCAGACCCAGAACCGGGTGATCCGCCGGGCGGCGCCGGAAATCCTGAAGGTGCACCAGTTCCAGGTGACGCGCATGGAGCGCTATATCGTCAGCTGCTATGCGGTCGAAGACGGCGGCCACTTTCGCGCGCACCGCGACAACACCACCAAGGGGACGCAGCATCGCCGCTTCGCCGTGTCGATCAATCTCAACGCCGACTTCGACGGCGGCGAGATCTACTTTCCCGAGTATGGACCGCGCCGTTTCAAGCCGCCGCCGGGTGGGGCGGTGGTGTTCTCTTGCTCGCTGCTGCACGCCGTGTCGAAGGTGACGCGCGGCCGCCGCTATGCCTTCCTACCCTTCCTCTACGACGAGGCGGCGGCAAAGCTGCGCGAGGCCAACAATGCCTTCCTTGGCGAGGGCGTCGGTGCCTATCGCAGCTGAGCGCCGCCCCTTGCCCCGCCTTGGCCGACCTTGGGGTTGACGTCGCGCATGCGGATCTTATTCGTGCATCAGAATTTCCCGGGGCAGTTTCCGCACCTGGCGCCGGCGCTGAAGGCCCGCGGCCACGACGTCAGCGCGCTGACGGTGGCGGGCAACAAGCGCCCCTCGCCGGTGCCGGTGGTCTATTACAGCTACCCGAAGCCAAGCTTCGGTCGCGCGATCTCGCGTGCCGTCGCCAACTTCGCCGACCGCGCCGAGCGCGGCGCCGCGGTTGCCACCGCCGCCGAACAGCTCAAGGCCAAGGGCTACGTGCCCGAGGTCGTGATCGGGCACTTTGGCTGGGGTGAAACCCTGTATCTGAAAAACGTCTGGCCGGACATCAAGCTCGCCATCTATGCCGAGTTCTTCTACCGCCCGCGCGGGCTCGATACCGACTACGACCCGGAAATTCAGCATCCGAACCTCAGCTCCAGCATCGTCACCACCACCTTGCAGGCGCCGCTGCTGTTGGCGATGCATACCGCCGATGCGGCGATCGCGCCGACCCGCTGGCAGGCCCAGACCTTCCCGGCCCATTTCCAGCCGCGCATCGCCGTCATTCACGACGGCATCGATAGCGAGCGCCTCGTGCCCAATGCCGCGGCCCAGGTCACCATCGGTCGCCACATCTTCCGCAGCGGCGACGAGGTGTTGACCTTCGTCAGCCGCAACCTCGAGCCCTATCGTGGCTACCATGTGTTCATGCGCGCGCTGCCGGAGGTGCTGCGCGCCCGCCCCAACGCGCATGTCGTGATCGTCGGTGGGCAGGAGGCGGGCTATGGTCCGCTGCACGCCTCGCGCAAGGCCTGGAAGGAGATCTTCCTTGACGAGGTCAAGGATCGCCTCGATCTGGCGCGGGTCCACTTTGTCGGCACCATCCCCTACGCCAGCTTCGTTAACCTGATGAGCGTGACGCGGGTCCACGCCTATTTGACCTATCCGTTCGTGCTGTCGTGGTCGATGCTGGAGGCCATGAGCGCCGGCGCGCTGGTGGTCGGCTCGGCGACGCCACCGGTCGAGGAGATCATCCGTCATGGTTCGAACGGATTGCTGGTCGACTTCTTTGATCGCCAGCGCTGGTCGGCGACATTGATCGAGGCGCTGGCCGAGCCCAACAGGTTCGCGCCGCTGCGCGTGGCCGCGCGGCAAACCATCCTCGAGGGCTACGATCTGAAGAGCAACTGCCTGCCGCGCATGCTGGCGTTGGTCGAGAGCCTCGGCAGCCAGCCGGGCCGCTAGCGCAAGTGGCAGGCGACCTGGTGGCCGGGTGCCACCTCGCGCAACCGCGGCACCTCGGACCGGCAGCGGGCCTCCGCCAACGGGCAGCGGGTGTGGAAATGGCAGCCGGGCGGCGGCCGCAGCGGGCTTGGTACGTCGCCCTCGACCACGCGCTTGACGCGCTTGATGCCGGGGTTGGGGATCGGCACCGCCGCCAACAGGGCTTCCGTGTAGGGATGCAGCGGCCGCGCGAACAAGGTGTTCTTGTCGGTGTATTCGACGATGCGGCCGAGGTACATCACGGCAATGCGATGACTGATGTGCTCGACCACCGCCAGGTTGTGCGAGATGAACAGATAGGACAGCTTGAGATCGCGCTGCAGGTCGCGCAACAAGTTGATGACCTGCGCCTGAATCGAGACGTCGAGCGCGGACACCGGCTCGTCGCCGACGATCAGCCGCGGATTGAGCGCCAGCGCCCGCGCCACGCCGATGCGCTGGCGCTGGCCGCCGGAAAACTGATGCGGATAGTTCTCCATTTGCGCCCGGCGCAGGCCGACGCGCTCGAACAGCTCCGCCACCCGCTCGCGCCGCGCCTGGCGGCTGCCGTCACCGTGCAACTTGAGCGGCTCGGCCACGATGTCGCCGGCGCGCATGCGCGGATTGAGCGAGGAAAAGGGGTCCTGGAAGATGATCTGCATCCGCCGGCGCAGCGGACGCAGCTCGGTCTTGCCGAGCGTCGAGATCTCGTGCCCCTCGAGCCGAATGCTGCCCTCGGTCGGCTCGATCAGCCGCAGGATGGTGCGCCCGACCGTGGTCTTGCCGCAGCCCGATTCGCCGACCAGGCCAACGGTTTCGGCGGTACCGATGCTGAAGCTGACGTCATCGACCGCGTGCACGTGGCCGATCGTGCGCCGCAACAGGCCGCGGCGCACGGGAAAGTATTTCTTGAGCCCGCGCACATCGAGCACCGGCGTGTCCGCGTCAGCCATTGGCCACCCCGGCAAGCTTGTCGGAGTGCCAGCAGGCGGCCCAGTGTCCGGCCCGCTTTTGCTCGTAGCGCGGGTAGTCTTGGCGGCACAGCTCGCTGGCAAAGGCGCAGCGCGGCGCAAACGTGCAGCCGGGCGGCAGATTGCTGAGCGCGGGAACGATGCCGGGAATTTCCTGCAGCCGCTCCACTGACGCCGCCTGCTGTCGCCCGGCGAAGCTGGGCAGGCGCGGGATCGAGCTCAACAGTCCGCGCGTATAGGGATGCAGCGGTTCGGCAAACAGCGCCGCCACCGGGGCCTCTTCCACCTTGCGGCCGGCGTACATCACGATCACGCGCTCGGCGGTTTCCGCCACCACCCCGAGGTCGTGGGTGATGAGCATCACCGCCGTGCCGAGCTCCTGCTGCAGCCGGCCGATCAGCGCCAGGATCTGCGCCTGGATGGTGACGTCGAGCGCCGAGGTCGGTTCGTCGGCGATCAAGACCTTTGGATTGCAGGCGAGTGCCATCGCGATCATGGCGCGCTGGCGCATGCCGCCGGAGAGCTGGTGGGGGTATTCCTTGACCCGCTGTTTCGGCTCGGGGATGCCCACCAGCTGCAGCATTTCGGTGGCCCGCCGCATGGCCGCGGTGCGGGACAGGCGCTGGTGCAGGATCAGCGCCTCGCTGATCTGGCGGCCGATGGTCATGACCGGGTTGAGCGAGGTCATCGGCTCCTGGAAAATCATGGAAATTTGGTTGCCGCGGATGGCGCGCATCGCCGTCTCATCGAGCCCGATCAGGTCGATGCCGTCGAGACGTGCCGAGCCGCCGACGATGCGGCCGGGCGGATCCGGCACCAGTCGCAGGACCGAGAGCGCCGTCACGCTCTTGCCGCAACCCGACTCGCCGACGATCGCCAAGGTCTCGCCGCTGGCGAGCGAGAACGACACGCCGTCCACGGCCTTCATCAACCCGTTGCGGGTGTAGAAGTAGGTGCGCAAATCGACGACTTCGAGCACGTTGTCCTGGGCTGCTCGCGCCGGTGCGGTGATGTCGGTGGAGGGATGCAAGCGGCCTTCGCTAGATGCGCTGACGTGGATCGAGGATGTCGCGGATGGCGTCGCCGAGCAGATTGGTGCCGAACACGACCATGCTGATGGCGACGCCGGGGAAGATGACGAGCCACGGCGCGGTGCGCACGTACTCGGCGGCCGATTCCGACAGCATGCGGCCCCAGGACGGATGCGGCTCGGGAACGCCGAGCCCCAGGAACGCCAGCGCCGATTCGACCAGGATCGCCGAGCCGAACTGCGCCGTCGCCAGCACGATCAGCGGTGCCAGGGTATTGGGCAGCACGTGCTGGACGGCGATCCGCGCCTCGCTCATGCCGACGGCGCGCGCCGCCTCCACGAACGGCATCTCGCGGAGCGCCAAGGTGTTGGAGCGAATGATACGCGCGACGTTGGGCACCAGCGGAATGGCGATGGCGATGATGGTATTGGTGAGCGAGGGGCCGAGCGAGGCGGCCATGATCAGGGCCATGACCAGCAACGGCAGCGCCTGCATGATGTCGATCAGGCGCTGCACGAGGAGGTCGATCCAGCCGCCGAAGAAGCCCGACAAGAGCCCGATGCTGACCCCGATCAGGCAGCCAAGCGCCGTGGCGCCGATCGCCACCGCCAGCGAGATGCGGGAGCCATAGACGATGCGCGCGAACACGTCGCGCCCCATGAAGTCGGCGCCGAGTATGTGCTCCTCGCCTGGCGGAGCCAGCGAAACGCGCGGGTTGGTCGAGGTCGGATCGAAGCTGGTAATCTGGTCGGCAAACAGCGCCGTGGCGATGAACAAGATCATGATCACGCCGCCGATGGCGCCCAGCGGATAGCGGCGCATGAAATGTAACAGCGCCCCACCGAAGCCACGCACGTTGGCGCCGGCCCGCGTCAATTCCGCATCATGGTCGATGACCGCCACTGGCCTACTCCTCGTACTTGATGCGCGGATCGAGAACGACGTACAGCATGTCGACGATGAAGTTGACGACCACCACCACGATGGCGATGAACATCACCAGGTTCTGCACGATTGGGTAGTCACGCCAGCGAATGGCCTCGACCAGGAAGCGCGCCACACCGGGGATGTTGAACACCGTCTCGGTGACGATCAGGCCACCGATCAGGAACGCCGCCTCGATGCCGATGATGGTCACCACCGGCAGCACCGCGTTGCGCAGGGCATGGTCGTAGTTGACGGCAACATCGGAGGCACCCTTGGCGCGGGCCGTGCGGATGTAGTCCTGTCGCATTACCTCCAGCATCGAGGAGCGGGTGAGGCGCATCACCAGCGCCGAGCTGCGGAAGCCGACGGCGGCCGCCGGAATTGAGAGCAACGCCATATCGTGCCAGAAGCTGCCGGTATTGCTCTTGTAGATCGGGATCCAGCCGAACCAGTGCACGAATGCCATCAAGATCAAGAGCCCGAGCCAGAAGGATGGCAGCGATAGGCCGCTCAAGCTCAGCACCCTTAGCGCGTAGTCGAGCGAGGTATTCTGGCGCACCGCGCTGATCACGCCGAGCGGCACGCCGAACAGCACCGAAAATGCCAGCGCCAGCACGGCCAGTTTGGCGGTAACGGGGATGCGCGGCAGGATCTCGTCGATGGCGGGCTTTTCCGACACGTAGGCATAGCCGAGGTCGCCGCGCGCCAGGCCGCTGATCCAGCTCGCGTACTGGGTGACGATCGGTTGGTCGAGGCCGAGCTGGCGCTCGATCTTCTTCTTGGCGGCCGGATTAACAAAGCCGGCCGAGTCAAAGATGATGTCGGTGATATTGCCCGGCACTAAGCGCAGCATGACGAAGATCAGGATCGACATCCCGAACAACGTCACCAGCATCAGCAATAAGCGGCGAATGAGATAGGCGCCCATAGCTGGTCCTCCCCCCGCCCCGGTTGCGGCCGCGTAGCCTTACTTATCAAGCCAGACGTCGTCGAACCGCCAATTGTTATAGATGCTGTTGGCGTGCAGCACGAACCCCTTGAGGTGCGGCTGCCAGCAGGTGGCGGCACGATCGTACATGATGATCGGACGGGCGAGATCCTCCGCCAGCTTGTGCTCGATCTGCCACACCAATTGCTTGCGCTTGGCGAAATCGGTCTCCTGCGACTGCTTGTCGATCAGCGCATCGACCTCCTTGTTGCAGTACTGCGTGAGATTGCGCTCCGAATCGCAGGCGTAGTTTTCATAGAGGTTGACGTCGGGATCATCGACCGCAACGCCGGTCAGGTTGAGGCCGACGGCAAATTCCCCGCGTGTCACCTTGGCGTGCCAGATGCTGGTGTCGATCACCTCGAGTTCGCCGTCGATATGGATCTTTTTCATCTGATCGATGAGGATCACCGCCGGGTCGCGATAAATGGCGATGTTGCGGGTCGAGACCTTGACCTTGAGTGGCTTGGCGTCGCTGTAGCCCAATCCCTCCATGATCTGGCGCGCCTCGGCGCGGCTCTTCTCGACATCGGCGGCGTAACCCGGAAGCTTCTGCAACTCCTCGGGCGGCATGCCCCACAGCCCTTCCGGTGGCGGCAACATCACGCCGGCGATGTTGGCTTTGCCGCCGCTCAGAATGTCGATGTAGGCCTTGCGGTCGAGCGTCAGTGCCACCGCCTTGCGTATCTTGGCCTCGTTGAAGGGCGGCGCCTTCGGGTTGATGATCAGGTTGGTCGAGACATAGGTCGGCGCCAGCTCGCAAATCGCCTTGGGAGCCTGCGAGGTGACGTCCTTGAGCAGTGGCACGGTGACGTCGGCGCTGAATGTCATGTCGAACTCACCGGCCACGAACGCCAGGATGCGGGTGGAGCGGTTCTCGATCACCTTCCACTCGATGCCGTCGAGGTAAGGATGGCCCTTCTTCCAGTAGTCCGGATTGCGCGCGAAGGTTACCGATTCGCCGCGCTTGAACTCGACAAACTTGAACGGCCCGGTGCCGATCGGGTTGGTGCGCATGTCCTTGGTCGAGACGTGGCAGGGGTAGACCGGGGAGTAGCCAGAGGCGAACAGGGACAGGAACGAGGGCTGCGGACGATTGAGATTGAAGGTGACGTCGTAGTCACCATTGACGGTGACCTCCTTCAGGTTGTGCCACCAGATGGCGCGCGGGTTCTTGCGGAAGTCGTCCTTGTCCTTGCCGGTCAGCTTGTTCCAGGTGCAGGCGACGTCCTTGGCGGTGAACGGCTTGCCGTCATGCCACTTGACGCCCTGGCGCAGCTTGAAAGTGAGCTTGGTCTTGCTGCTGTCCCAGGCCCAGCTTTCCGCCAGCTCGGGGACGATGGTTTCGGGCGAGTTCAGCTTCTGCTGCTGGTCATAAACCACCAGGTTGTTGAATACCGCCATGAACGGGCTCACGGTGGAGATGGTCGCTTCCTCGTGGATCGAGCCGCTCGGCAGGTTGTCGCGATGGTAGATGCGCATGGTGCCGCCCGCCTTCTGCGCCAACGCCGCAGGCGCGCTCAGGGCAAGCGCGACCACGGCGGCGCAAAAACCACGGACGAAGTTCGAGGCCATCGGCCATCCTCCCAGGGTTGCCAGCGGCCACGAGCGGCGCTGCTTATTGTTGTGACCGGGTACGCTAGCCGCGGCCTCGCCGGCGAGCAAGCCCTGCCTTTGGATTATGTAAAACTGGCGGGAGCTGGGGCGCCGACGCCCCGTCTCACCACCAGGGCATCGACGATCGAGACCCCCTCGCCTTGGGCGTGGACGATGACCGGGTTGAGGTCGATCTCGGCGATCTCGGCGGCAAAGTCCGCCGCCAGCCGCGCCAAGCGCTCGATGACGTCGACGAGCGCCTCGACATCCCGCGGCGGGCGCCCGCGATGGGCTGCAAACAGGCGCGCGCCCTTGAGGCGGGAGATGAGGCCGCGCGCTGAGTCCGCCGCCAGCGGCAGCGGGCTAAGGACGACGTCGGACAGCACCTCGACGTTGACGCCGCCGAGGCCGACCAGCAGCATCGGACCGAAGGTGGCGTCGCGCTTGATACCGAGGATCACCTCCTGGCCCGGTGCCGCCATCGGCTGCACCAACACGCCGCGGATCCGCGCCGACGGCAGCCGATCGGTGGCGGCGGCGACAATCTTGCCGTAGCCGCTGCGAACCGCGCTCGGGCTCGCCACATTGATGAGCACCGCGCCGGCCTCGGTCTTGTGCACGATGTCGGGCGATTGCACCTTGAGCGCCACCGGTCCGCCGATGGCGGCGGCGGCCGCCACCGCCGCGTCGGCGCTGGTGGCGAGCGTGCCGGCAAGGCTGTTAATGCCGTAGGCGGCAAGCAGCGGGCGCGCCTCCCACTCGCACAGCACCGGCTCGCCGCCGGCCAGCGCCGCCGTCGCTGCGGCGCGCTCGGCTGGCGTCGACGGCCGCACCTCGATCGGCTTGAGGAAGCGCTCGCGCAGCGCGCGATAGTCGGCCATGGCGGCAAAGGCGCGGGCGCAGTTGCGGATATCGGTGATCAGCGCGTAGCCCATGTCGCGCACCAGCGTGATCGAACTGGCGGCGGGCAGCGTATAGCTCCACATCAAGATCGGCTTTGCCGCCGTGGCCACCAGCGCCTCGAGGTCGGCCCGTTGCCGGGCGAGGTTTTTGGCCGAGCGCGCGGTGACGACCAGGATCAAGCCATCGATGGTCGGGCTATCGATCACCAGGCGGGCCAGTCCGGCATAACCGATCTTGTGCACGGCCTGGGCGGTGGCATCGACCGGGTTCTGCGACGTGCCATAGGCGGGGAGGTGGAGGTCGAGGCGGGCGCGGGTGTCGGCATCGAGCACCGGCACCTCGAGCCCGGCGGCGGCACAGGTGTCGGCCATCCAGCCGCCGCCGCCACCCGACGCGGTGCAGATCGCCACCCGTTTGCCGGCCGGCAGCCGGCCGCGGCAGGCGAGGAACGCGCCGGCCAAGTCGATCATCTCGTCGATGTCGAAGCCCTCGATCAGCCCGTAGCGCTCGAACATCGCCCGATAGGCGTCGTAGGCACCGGCCAGCGCTGCCGTGTGCGAGGCGGCGGCGCGCACGCCCGCCTCCGAGCGCCCGATCTTGGCGGTGATGATGGGGACGCCGGCGCGCAGCGCCTGCTCGGCGACCCGGCGCAAGGTCGCCGGGTTCTTGATGTCCTCGAGCAATAGGATCAGCGCTTGGGTCTTGCCCTCGGCCAACACGAACTCGGCGATGTCCATGGTCTCGAGGCAGGCCTCGTTGCCGGTGGTGACGACATAGCGGAATGCCAACTCCTTGGCGCGGCCATGGTCGAAGAAGGAAAAGCCGATGCCGCCGCTCTGCGCCAACACCGTCACCTGTCCGCGCTCGGGCCCGCCCGGCAGCAGCGGCCGCGCGCCCGCCTCCAGCGCCGGACTGAAGGTCGGGCACAGCGCGGCCGCGGTGTTGGCAAACCCTTCCGCGTTGGGTCCGATCACGGCCAAATCGTAGCGCCGGGCGATGGCGGCGATCTCCCGTTGCAGCGATGCTCCGCTGTCGCCGGGCGCCTCGGCAAAACCGGAGCTGAGCACCACTGCCGCCTTGACCCCGGCCAGCGCGCAGCGCTCCAACTCCTGCGGGATGTACTGGGCCGGGACGATCAAGACGGCGAGCTGCGGCGGCTCCGGCAGCGCCGCGATCGAGGGGTAGGCGGTGCGGCCCATCACCTCGGCGTGGCTGCGGGTGACCGGAGTGATTTGTCCGGCGAAGGGATGGCTCACCAAGGTGTGCGTGATTCTGCCGCGCAGGCTGTCCAGATCCGGCGAGGCGCCAATCAGCGCGACGTGGCGCGGCCACAACAGAGCATTGATGTCGGGCATGACAACCTGGCGGGCAGCAAAAGGCTCGGGCGCAGTAGAGCGCAGCCGGCGGCGCTTGTCGATGCCGGCGCCGGTTGGCCGCCGCCAGCCTCGCCCTGTATAAGGCGAACGGTGTCATCGGCGGAGCGAGGACGGGCGTGCAAGACAACATCGCGGCCGGCGGGCTTTTATATCACGAGGACCTGGAGGTCGGTCGGCCGTATCTTTCCCCGCGCCGCACGGTGACGGCAGAGGAGATCATCAGGTTCGGGCGCGCTTGGGATCCGCAGCCGATCCACGTCGATCCCGAGGCGGCGCGCAACAGCTTGGTCGGCGGCCTCTGTGCCTCGGGGTACCACACCTGCGTAATCATGATGCGCCTGGTGTGCGATGCGGTGTTGAACCGCGTGGCCTCGCTGGGATCGCCCGGCGTCGACGAAGGCAAATGGCTGAAGCCGCTGCGGCCCGGCGATCAGGTGCGCTGCAGCTATCTGATCGAGCACAAGCGGGTGCTGGCATCGCGTCCCGATGTCGGGGTCGCCAAGGTGATGGTCGAGCTGATCGATGGCAATGATCAGGTCATTGCCAACTGGGTCACCAACCAGTTGACGCGGCTGCGCACCGCCAACGCCGCCGCTGCCAGCGGCGGCCAGCGCCCGCGGCCGCCGCGCCTCGATCTGTGGCAGGCGGCGCCGGGCCCGCTGGTGATCAAGCCCGATCTCTATTTTGAGGACCGCGAGGTCGGCGAGACCTTCGACCTCGGCAGCCACACCTTCACCAAGGACAGCATCATCGCCTTTGCGCGCGACTGGGACCCGCAACCCTTCCACCTCGATGAGGCCGCGGCGAAGGCTTCGCTGTTTGGCGCGCTCGCCGCCTCCGGCTGGCACACCGCCGCCCACTATATCCGCGGCCTGGTCGGCGGCCGCCAGCGGGCCAGCGCCGCTGCCGCCGCCCAGGGCATCGCGCTCGCCAGCTACGGGCCCTCGCCCGGGTTCAAGAACTTGGCCTGGCCACGGCCGGTACTGGTCGGCGACACCGTTAGCTACCGGGCTCGCCTTGCCGACAAGATCGACCTCAAATCGCGTCCCGAGCGCGGCCTCTTGATCCTCAACGCGCAGGGCCGCAACCAGCGCGGCGAACCGGTGTTTGCCATCACCTCGCAAATCTTGTGCGAGCGCCGGGCTCCCTACCGGCCCGGTTAGCGGAGCGCCGCGGCGATGTTGCCGCCGTCGACGGTCGCGATGTGGCCGGTGGTGGCGCGCGCCTTGGCCAGCGCTACGAATGCCTGGGCCACGTCGTCGGCGGTCACCTCGCGCTCCAACAGATTGCCGGCCATGTAGGCCTCCTCGCTGACCCCGCGCGCGCGGGCGCGCGCTACGATCATGTCGTCACGCAACAGCCCGGAACGGATGCGATCGGCGTTGACGCCGTTGGCGCGGATGCCCTGGCCGCCGTAGTCGAGCGCATATTGGCGCATCAGCGCCAAGGTTGCGGCCTTGGGCAGGCCGTAGGGTCCAAAGTCGGGGCCGGGGTTGACGGCCTGCTTGGAGGCGTTGAACAACAGTACCCCGCCGGTCGCCTGCTTCAGCATGATGGCGACCGCCTCTTGCGCCACCGCCTGGTGGGCAAAGAAATTGAGTTCGAAGCTGCGGCGCAGCACCTCGTCGGCCACCTCGCCGATCTTGCCCTGCCAGGCCGCGCCGGCGTTCGACACCAGGATGTCGACGCCGCCGAAGGCTTCGACGATACTGGCGAAGGCGCGGCTGACGGCAGCCCGGTCGGTGACGTCGCAGCCAATGCCGATCCCATTGAGGGCCTTGGCCGCCGCCGCGGCCGCATCCCGATCGAGGTCGAGCACCGCCACCGCCGCACCTTCGGCGGCAAACGCCTTGGCGGTGGCCTGCCCGATGCCGCCGGCGCCGCCGGTGATGACGGCGACCTGGCCGGTGAAGGCCTTGGCGGTGGCGCCTTTGAGCTTTGCCTGCTCCAGGCTCCAGTATTCGACGTCGAACAGGTCGGCCTCCGGCAGCGGTTGGAAGCGGCCGATGGCCTCGGCATCGGTGATGATGCGCAGCGCGTTTTCGGCCAAGTCGGCGGCAATAGCCGCATCCTTGACCGTCGATCCGACCCCGAACAGGCCGAGCCCGGGCACCAGCACCACCCGCGGCATCGGATCGAGCTTGATCTTGCTGCCGCCGACGCGGGCGTTTTCGCGCGCGAAGGTGGCGTCGTAGGCAACGACGTAGTCCGCCACGGCGCGGTCGAGGGCGTGCGCAAAGCCCTCGAGCTTGTCGGCCTCGGGGGCCGGCACGAGCAGCGGCCGGTTCTTGGTGCGGATGATATGGTCGGGGGTGACGACGCCACGCTGGCTGTAGTGGGTGAGGTCGGCGCCGTTGACGTAGGCCAACACCTCGGCATTGCTGCGGAAGTTGAGAAGGAAGCGCTTGGGCTCGCCGCCGCTGCCGGGCCGCACCGCCAGCGCGCCGCGGATCAGCGGCGCCACCTCTGCCTGGGTGGCGAGCCGCGCCGGCAAGCTTGCCGCCGCGAACACGTTGCGGCGTCCCTTGGCCAGCCTGGCCTCGGCGCGCGACACCATGGCGATCATGCGCTCGTAGGCCTCGCGCGCGGTTTCGGCGAAGGTGAAAATGCCGTGCTTGTCGAGGATCAGGCCGGCAACATCGGGGTTGGCCTCAAACACCCGGGCCGCCAGCTTGGCGAGGCCGAAGCCGGGTATGGCATAGGGCACGAAGCCCATGCTGCCGTCGTAGACCTCCTCGGCCAGTTGGCGGCCGTTGGGCTGATCGATCAGGCTCAGCACGGCGGCCGCGTGCGTGTGGTCGATAAACTTGGCGGGCAGGAAGGCGTGCAGCAGCGTTTCCACCGACGGGTTGGGTGCGGCGGCGTCGAGCAGATGGCTGCGCTGAAAATTCACCATGTCGGCATCGGATAGCCGATCAAGCCGGCGCAGCTGGCGCAGCGGCTCGAGCTTCACCGCCGGCAGGCCCGGCGGCTCGATGCTGCCCATGTCCCAGCCCGAGCCCTTGACGCACAACACCTCGTGGTTGGCACCCAGCAGGTCTTGCAGCCGCGTCTTCACCGAGGTGTTGCCGCCTCCGTGCAGCACCAACAGCGGATCGCTGCCGATCAGGCGGGTGGTATAGGTACGTAGCGCCACGTCTTCGCTGACGCCGTCCTTGGCGTAGCCCGCGATCGCCGTGGCGGCATCGGCATCACTCCAGCGGCTCAGCATCGATCGGTCCTCGGTCAATAAGCGTGCGGCGCGCCTTACATAGTGCACGCGGCCGCGTTGTCCAGTTTGTTGCGCCCGCTGCGGCGGCGAGGGCAGCTGGGCGAGCCCGGGCCCCGGACTAGGGCGCGGCGGCGGTGAGCTTGAGCAGGCGATCGGCGTTGCCGTGCGCGAGTTTGGCGACGTCGGCTGGCGCCAAGGTGAGCGCCTCGAGGAAGGCGCGACCCTTCTCGTTGCTGGCGTAAGGATAGTCGACCGAGAATAGGATGCGGTCGATACCGAACGTCAACAGCGCGGTGAGCAGCGGCGGCTGGCTGAACATGCCGCTGGTGGTGATCCACACCTGGTCGAGAATAGTGCGGCTGATCGGTCGCGACAGGTGCTGGACGTAGGCTTCCGACACCTGGTCGCAGCGCGCCAGCATCGCTGGTAAACCTTCACCCATGTGGCCGATGATCAGCTTGAGCCGCGGATGACGGTCGAGCGTGCCGGCCAGCACCAGGCGCAGCACGTGCAGCGCGGTTTCCGCGTGCCAGCCCCAGCCGGCGGCCTCCAGCACGTAACCGGCGTTGGCCGGCAGGTCGCTGTAATAGAGCGCGCGTACCGCCTGCGGCGCCAGGTGCGGATGCAGGTAGATCGGCACGTCGAGCGTCTCGGCCGCCGCCAGGATCGACCGGTAGCGGGCATCGTCGAGAAAGCGGTCCTCGCTCATGCCATTGATGAGGGCGCCGCGGAAGCCCAGCGTTGTGACGGTGCGGGTGAGCTCCGCGGCGGCGGCTTCCGGCTCGCGCATCGGCAGGTGGGCAAAGCCCTGGAAGCGATCGGGATGGCGGGCAATCGCCTCGGCCAGATGATCATTGGTTGCACGGGCGATCGCCACGCCTTCGGCACCATCAACCAGGTCGGCGCCGGGTCCGGAGATCGACAACACCTGCACGCTGATGCCGTTGGCATCCATCGAGGCGAGGCGCTGGTCGCCGAGCTCGGGCAACAGCTCGAGCGGATTGACGCGGCCGGGCAGCATGGTGCGCTTGCCGAAGCCGCGTTTGGCGATGGCCTCGGGGCTGATGCGGCGGACAAGCGAGGGAACGCTGAAATGCTCTTCGAGCGCGACGGTTCGCATTTCTAGGCCTCCATTCGAGCGATCGCGCACAGTTGTAGTCCGGGGCGTGGCCGCGCGGGAGGGGAAACCGGCGATGGCCAGGCCCGAATTCAGCTTGTGCGCCCTGGTGAAAGCCCTTACATCGGCGGCCAAAGCGGCGGCGAAATAGGAGCTGGCGATGGTGGTTCGTTCCCTGCGCAACGTGGAAAAGCAAAAGAAGAAGGCGCGCCGGGCGCTGCCGCGCAAAAAAACCACCCGCATCCAGGGCAACACCTTGCGCGCGCGGCGCCACTTGAAGAAGATGGCGGGCAAGGCACGCGCCGCCAAAGCGGCGGCCAAAGCCTAACCGCGCCCGCGCAAAATCTGCGCCGGCGCCGGCGGCTTGCCAGCCGGCGCGACGCCCGCAGACCGCGCCACAGTTGGGCAAGCAGGGGGGATCTGGCGTCGAACCCCGCCACCGCCAAAGCCCGGCCCCTCAGCGCGCGGCTCAGGTCAGCCCCAGCTTCTTTTTCAATAGCTCGTTGACGACCTGCGGATTGGCCTTGCCGCCGGTGCTCTTCATGACTTGGCCGACGAACCAGCCGAGCATGGCGGGCTTGGCTTGCGCGGCGCTGACCTTGTCGGGATTGGCTGCAATGATGCCAGCGACCGCCTGTTCGATGGCGCCAGTGTCGGTGACTTGCGTTAGGCCACGCGCCGCCACGATCTCGGCGGGGTCACCGCCTTCCCTCCAAACGATCTCAAACACGTCCTTGGCGATCTTGCCCGAGATCGCGCCGGAACCGATGAGGTCGATGATGCCGCCGAGCTGGGCACTCGACACCGGGCTGGCGCCAATCTCAAGCCCTTGCTTGTTGAGGCTCCCGAACAACTCGTTGATCACCCAGTTGGCGGCGACCTTGCCATCGCGCGCCGGCGCGCCCCCCCGACCGGTTCCCACCACCGCCTCGAAGAAATCGGCGTTGGCGCGCTCGGCGGTCAGAACGGCGGCGTCATAGGCCGACAGCTTGTAGTCCGCAATGAAGCGCTGGCGCTTGGCGTCCGGCAGCTCCGGCAGCTGGCGTTTCAGAGCATCGACGTAGTCCTGCGACAGCTCGAGCGGCAATAGATCGGGGTCGGGGAAATAGCGGTAGTCGTGCGCTTCCTCCTTGGAGCGCATCGAGCGTGTTAGCCCCTTCGCCGGGTCGAACAGCCGCGTCTCCTGCTCGACCTTGCCGCCGTCCTCGACGAGCTCGATCTGACGGCGCGCCTCGGCTTCGATCGCCTGGCCGATGAAGCGGATCGAGTTGACGTTTTTGATTTCGCAGCGGGTGCCAAACTCGGTGCTGCCGTGGCGGCGAACCGAAACGTTCACGTCGGCGCGCAGATTGCCCTTCTCCATGTCGCCGTCACAGGTGCCGAGATAGCGCAGGATCGAGCGCAGCTTCGACACGTAGGCTTGCGCCTGCTTGGCCGAGCGCAGGTCTGGCTTGGACACGATCTCCATCAGCGCCACCCCGGCGCGATTGAGATCGACCAGCGTCTGCTCGGGATGCTGGTCGTGAATGAGTTTGCCGGCATCCTGTTCCAGGTGCAGCCGTTCGATGCCGATCGCGTGCACCTCGCCATCGACCTCGACCTCGACCGTGCCAGCGCCGACGATCGGCGCCTTGTACTGCGAGATCTGATAACCCTGCGGCAAATCCGGGTAGAAGTAGTTCTTGCGATCGAACACGGAGGTGAGATTGATGTGGGCGGCGAGGCCGAGGCCGGTGCGCACGGCCTGATCGATGCAGCCCTGGTTGATCACCGGCAGCATGCCGGGCATGGCGGCATCAACCAGTGAGACTTGGCTGTTGGGCGCACCACCGAACGCGGTCGAGGCGCCGGAAAAGAGCTTGGCCTCGGTGGCCACCTGGGCGTGGACCTCAAGGCCGATGACCACCTCCCAGTCGCCGCTGCTACCGGCAATGAGGTCGGCGGCGCGCGCTTTGTTGGCCCTTGCCATGTACTCCTCTCCTGTCGCGTCCTGGCGCGCCGGTCAGCCCCGGCAACGCCGTTGCCCGCTCCGCCGCCTCGCGGCCGAAGCCCGGCGTTGTCGGCGCCCGGTCGACGGCAGCGTCGCGGCTCGCGCCTGCCTAGAGGCCGGTGCCGGTGCCGGTCAAGTCACTTCCCTTGCTTGCCCGGCGCTGCCGGCGCCCTAAGATTGCGCCCGGAGCCACGTCGGGAGCCATCGCCCATGATTACACGCTTTGCCGGTACCACCCCCACGCGCAGCCGCGCCGTTGCCCACAATGGCCTGGTGTATGCGGTTGCAACCGCCAAGAACAAGGCGGCCCCGCTCTATGAACAGACCCTCGATGCGTTGGCCGAAATCGATCGCAGCCTGGCCGATGCGGGTTCGCACAAGTCGCAAATCCTGCGCGCCACCGTCTATATCACCGACATGAGCCGCAAGGCGGAGATGGACCGGGCCTGGGACCAGTGGGTGGATCGGGCCAATCCGCCGCAGCGGGCCTGCATCGGGGTGGCATTGGCGGGCCAGGATCTGGTCGAGATCCTGGTGACCGCGGCGCAATAGCCAAGCGCGCGGGCCGCGCCATCGGCGCCCGGCGAACACGGGGCCCCCGCGCAGCGCCCGCCGGGCGCCACCAGGTCTTTGCGCGCGCCAGCGATCCTCGAGGGCGGCAGCCGGGCGCCGCCTTCAGGCGCTGTCACCGGTCTCCGTGCGCCCCAGCGCGGCCGGCGGGGGGGCGCCGCCGGCAGC
>DATFXD010000112.1:0-2273 GCA_035258605.1 Hyphomicrobiaceae bacterium
GGGGCGCCGGCAAGCGCGGCGGCGAAGGCCGGGAGCACCAGGCTCAGACGATACGCGGGTTTCAGGGGCGCCTCCTCTTGGGTTGGCCTGGCGCGATGCGATAGGGCGACAAGCGGTGGGACAACGGCGGGCCGCCGGGAAGACCGGGCAGCGGCGGCGATGGGCGGGGCGCCGGGACGCCACCCGCTGCGCCTGCGGCCGGCGACGCGTGCGGGCCAGGGGCCGGTGCTTGCGCGGCGGGGGCCGGCGCGTGCGGGGCGGCAGTTGGTGTGTGCGGCGCATGAGCCGTCGCCGCGACCGCCCCCGGGGCTGCGACCGGCACGGTCGGACCTTGCTCGACCGCCGCGCCGGCGGGCCGCGGCTGCGACGAGGGCGAGGGTGGCCAATGTCGCAACAGCTCGGCCGCCCAGCCGAGCCCCTTGGCATCGAGAAAGCGGGCGGCGAGGTCGCCCGGGGCACCGGCGGCGAGGCAGCGGTCGATGCAGCGCTGGTCATCGGGCGTTGAAGCGCCGCACAGCGCCAGCGCCACCGGCCCCAATCCCAGCTCGAACAGGCGATTGCCGCGCGCGGTCTGGGCGTAGTAGTCGCGCTTGGGGGCGGCGACACTCAGGATCTCGATCTGGCGCGCATTGAGGCCGAAGCGCTCGTAGACCGCGCGCGCCTGCGGCTCGAGTGCCCGCTCGTTGGGCAAGAAAATCCGGGTCGGGCAGCTTTCGATCAGCGCCGGGGCGATGCTTGAGCGCTCGACGTCGGCCAAGGACTGGGTGGCGAACACCACCGCCACATTCTTTTTGCGCAAGGTCTTCAGCCACTCGCGGATACGCGCCGCAAACGTCGCATCATCGAGGAAGGTCCAGGCCTCATCGAGGACAACCAGCGTCGGCCGGCCGTCGAAGCGGGCCTCGAGGCGATGGAACAGGTAGGTCAGCACCGGCGCCAGCAGCGCCTTGTGCGGCATCAAGTCCTCCAATTCGAGATGCAACAGATCGCTGGTCGCGATCTCCTCGTTGGCACCATCGACGAGCCGGCCATAGGCGCCCTCGAGCGTGTAGGGCGTGAGCGCCGTCACCACGGCGCTGCCTTGGATCAGGACGGCGAGGCCGGTCAACGTGCGCTCTTGCCGGGGCGCGCTGGCGAGGCTCTTGAGCCCGGCCCAGGTTGCATCCTTGACGTCGGGGGTGATGGTGACGCCTTCCGCCGCCAACAGCCCCGTGATCCAGTCGAGCGCAAAGGCGATTTCGCCGGGCTCGTCGATGCGCGCCAGCGGCTGCAGGGCAAGCGTGCCGTCAAGCGACAGGGTGAGGCTGGTGCCACCGCTGGCGAGCGCCGCCGCCCGCAGCGAGCGGCCGCGATCAAACAGCACGATCTGGGCGGCCGGGAAGCGGCGAAACTGCAAGGCCAGCAGTGCCAACAAAACCGATTTGCCGGCCCCCGTCGGTCCCACCACCAGGGTATGGCCGACATCATCGATAAAAAGATCGAGGCGAAACGGCGTGCTGCCGCGGGTTTGCGCCATCATCAGCGGCGGGCCGTCGAGGTGGCGGTTCCACTCCGGACCGGCCCATACCGCGGAGAGCGGCATCATGTGCGCGAGGTTGAGGGTGTGCACGATCGGTTGGCGCACGTTGGCATAGGGATTGCCGGGCAGACTGCCGAGCCAAGCCTCCACGGCATTGAGGGTTTCGCGGATGGTGACGAAACCGCGCCCGTTGATGACGCGCTCGATGGCCAGCAGCTTGTCGGCGGCGCGTTTCGCCTCGCCGTCGCCGACCACCACCGTAGAGGTGACAAAGCCAAACGCCACCTGGTCCTGACCCAGCTCCTCGAGCGCGACGTCGGCATCGGCGGCCTTCACCTCGGCGTCGGGATCGGTGAGCGTCGTCTCGCGATTGAACATGACCTCCCGCAACAGCATCGCCACCGACTTGCGCTTGGCAAACCACTGCCGGCGCAGCCGCGTCAGCTGGCGCGTCGCCTCGGTCTTGTCGATGGCGATCCAGCGCGTGGTCCAGCGGTAGGCAAAGCCCAGATCGTTGAGGGCATCGAGCATGCCGGGGGTGGTAGCGGGAGGAAAGCCCAGCACGGTCAAGGCACGCAGGTGCTGGTGGCCAAGCCTGGGCTCGATGCCGCCGGTCAGCACCGAATCTGCCAACATGGCATCGAGGTGGATCGGCACCGCTGGCACCGCCATCGGGTGGCGCTTGTCCGATACCGTGCCGTGCAGATAGGTGAGCGTGCCCGCGTCATCGAGCGGCGCCACCTCCGGCAGGATG
>DATFXD010000113.1:0-17914 GCA_035258605.1 Hyphomicrobiaceae bacterium
GCGCTTGCCTGCGGCGGTCGGCCGGCCGCGCAGGCCGATCGTCCCTGCGATTAACTGCGGGACGGCGGCCAGACCTCGGCACCGGTGAAATGGCCGACCGATAGCGGGTCGCTTGCCGGAAAGCTGGCCTTGAGGCCGTCATCGATCAGATCGTCGAGGTGTTCCTTGCGCAATTTCGGCGCCGCGATCCGCGCCAGCATTGCGAGCAGCGCTTCGGCTTCGGCGATCTCCTCGGGATTGTCGCCGTCGAGCTTGCCGGCCCGCTTTTGCGCCACCAGCCAGGCCAGTTTTTCGGCCGCGGTCCCCGGCAGCTCAGAAACCACAAGCTCGGCAATTCTCGGGCGAGGCCGACCATCGTGGTTGTCGGCCCGCCGCTGGCGGCCGCCGGATCGGCGAAACATCGGCCAGTCACGCAGCTTGGTCTGAAGAGGGTTGTTCGGCTCCGCCACAGCAAACTCCAAATGCGCGAGCCCCCTGATCTTATCCGGTCACGCACCATTAGCCAACCGGCTCCTCAGTCGGGTGAATCGCACGCGGGGCTTCTTCGCCAAAGCCAAAGGCTGCCAGCGCCAGGCGCACGCGCTCACGCTGCCGACCATTGCCGGCGCGGCGTGGGTACACACTGACCTTCAGCAAAATACAGCCTCGACGTAGGTGCTGCGGCCGCCGCCAGTTGTTACTAGATGGCGGATCACACGCGCGGCGGCGATGCCGCATTGCTCGAGCCAGTGGCGCCGATTGCGCATGGTACCCAAACTCTTAAGTCAGTTCCGGCGGGACCGTCGCGACAGCGGGCGACAACCGGCAAGGGCCGCCGTCGCGCTGCACAACAACCGCCAGTCAGGCCGCGACATGCATGCCAACAGGACCCAGGACAACGCAACCGAGCTGAGCGCGCCGGGGCGGAGCCCGCAGCTCAATCGCCCGCGGCTGCCGTCGCGGACGCTGATCGATGGCGCGGTGCAGCTGACCGGCGATCTGTGGAGTGAGGGCGATGTGCAGATCGATGGTCACGTTTGCGGCAACATCAACTGTGTACAGCTGATCATCAGCAAGGATGCCGTCGTCACCGGCTCGGTCGTGGCGCACGAGGCGGTGGTGCGCGGCAAGCTGACGGGCATCATCCGGGCAACGCGCGTGCTGCTGCAGGAGACGGCGCGGGTGGAATGCGAGATCCTCTATCGGATGCTGTCGGTCGAGGAGGGTGCCCGGTTCGAGGGCGTGGCCCGCTCGCGGCCCGATCCGCTGCAGGAGGAATTTGCGCTCTCTCCGATGGCCGAACTGCGCCAGCAGATGGCGCTGGCCCAGCCGGCGTTGCCGGGGGCTGGCGCAACCGGGATCAAGTCCGAGCTGAGGGCGCCCAATGACCAGGCCGGACGCGATGAGGTCGGCCGCAAGGAGCAGACCGCGGTCAAAGCGCAAGCCGCCAGCAAAGCCCACGCGGCGGTCAAGGAGGACGTTGGCCTCTAGCCCATTGGCCCGCCAACCGCGGCTCACCGATGCGGCGGCGATCGCCCGCGCCGGCCGGCCTCAGCGCTGGCTGTGCTGGCCAAAATAGGCTTCCTCCAAACGGCGGGGCAGGTCGGGCGCGTTGCCCGGCGCCTCGAGCACGATGGTGCCGCGCACCAGGGCATAAACCCGATCGGCGATAGCCAGCGCCTTTTCGATCAATTGCTCGACCAGTAACACCGCTGTCCCCGCATCCTTGAGCCGCGCCACGGCCGCAAGCACGCGGTCCACCAGCACCGGCGAAAGCCCGGCCGAGGGCTCGTCCAGCAGCAACAGCCGCGGCTGCCGCACCAGGCCCTGGGCCACCGCCAGCATCTGCTGTTGTCCGCCGGACAGGGTAACGGCGCGGTCGTTGCGCTTGGCGGCGATCTCCGGAAAGAACGCCAAGGCCTCCTCGACCTGGCGATCGCGGGCGCGATGCGCCATGCCGTAGCCGGCCAGCAGCAGGTTATCGAACACCGTCTGTTGCGTGAAGACCCGGTGACCCTCGACCACGTGCACCAGGCCCGCCCGCACCATATCGCGCGGGCTTGCCCGCGACAGGTCGCGGCCGGCGAAATTGACGTGCCCCGACTTTGGCATGAGGCCGGAGATGGCGCGCAACAAGGTGGTCTTGCCGGCGCCGTTGGGACCGAGCAGGGCCACGATCTCGGCGCTGCCGACCGTCAGGTCGATGCCATGCAGCACGCCGATTTTATCGTAGCCGGCGGCCAGCCCGCGGATCTCGAGCAGCGGCTCAGGCGCCGAGGTAGGCATTGATGACCTCGCGATGACCGCGGATTTCGGCGGGAGTTCCGGACGCCAGCACCTTGCCGAGATTGAGCACGGTGACGCGGTCGCAGATATCGAAAATCATGTCGGCGTGATGCTCCACCAGCAGCACGCCGGTGCCCTGGCGGCTGATGGTGACGATCAGGGCACCCAGTCGCTTGATTTCGTCGACCGTCAGTCCGGCGGCCGGCTCATCCAACAGCAGGAACAGCGGCCGCGACATCAAGGCGCGTGCGATTTCGACAAAGCGCAGTTCGCTATGTTGCAGGCGATCGGCGCGCACCAATGCAAGCTGATCCAATCCGACCGCGGCCAACGCCGCCATCGCAGCCGCACGCGCCTGCTGTTCGTCGCGGTGCTGACGCGGCAGCGACAGGAGCGCTTCGACAAAGCTGGCGCGGCCGGCGGTGGTGCCGCCGATCATGACGTTTTCCAACACCGAGGCGGCGCCGACCAGGCGCGGTGTCTGGAAGGTGCGCGCAATCCGATGACGGGCGCGCGTGTGCGGCGCGGCAGGGCCGAGGACTTTGTCGTTGAGGCGCACCAAGCCGTGCTGCGGCGGGTAATAGCCGCAGATCACATTGAGGGTTGTGGTCTTGCCGCTGCCGTTGGGGCCGATCAAGCCGTGCACCTCGCCGGCCTTGATCTCCAGCTCGACCCCATCGATGGCGCGGACGCCGCCAAAGCTCAAGGTCAAGTGCTCAAGCCTCAGCAGGTTCGCCTGCTCGCTGTGCGGCATAATATGCGCCAGCAGCGCCGGCTGCGGACGGATCTCGCGGTGGCGCTGCAGCGGTCGGCGGTTTTTGTAGTCGAGCAGATCGGCGATGCCGCCGGGCACCGCCAGCACGATCACCAGCAGCAGCACCGCGTAAAGGAAGGTCGACCACGCCACCAGCGGCGCTGCGAACTCGGGCAGCGCCGTCAAAATGATGGTCCCCAGCAGCGGGCCCAGGATCGACCCGCGGCCGCCAATCAGGATGGCAATGAAGAACAACACCGACAGGTCGAAGGTGAACGCATCGGGCGTAATGTAGGATTGCAGCGAGGCGAACAGCCCGCCGGCAATTGCCGCCACCGCCCCGCTGAATAAGAACACGGTGACCAGCAGGGAGGGTTTGTGGATGCCGACCGCCTCGGCCGCGACCTCGGCATCGCGGATCGCCACCAGCGAGCGGCCGAAGCGGCTCGCCGCGATATTGGTGGTCATCCAGGTCGCAATCACCGCCAGGCCGAGGCAGAAGTAGTAAAAGCCCCACGGGCTCGCGAACGGCCACGCAAAAACCGGCCCCGGCACCCCGACGCCGCCACCGGTGACGCTCTTCCACGCCAACGCCACCTGCGTGACGATGGTGGCAAAGCCAAGCGTCGTCATCGCGAAATAGAACGTCCTCAGCCGCAGCGCCGGCAGGCCGATGATGACGCCAAAGATGGCGCCCAACAGCCCCGCCGCCAGCAGGGCCAGGAAGGGTGACACCTCCGGCAGCACGGTGCCGGCGCTGAGCACGCTGGTGGCATAGGCGCCGAGCGTCAACAGCGCCACCCAACCAATGGCAATCTGGCCGGCGAACCCGACCACCAGATTGAGACCGGACACCAGCACCCAGTAGATCGCGGCGCGGGTGGCAATGACGCCAAGGTAGGAATCACCAATCAGCGGCAGCGCCGCCCCGACCGCGGCCAACAGCACGCTGGGCAGATGGGCTTCGAGCCGGCCAAACCTGGTCCGCCCGGCGCTGGCAAGCGGCCCTGTGGCGCCGTCGTTCATACGCGTCGCGCGGGGGCGGCGCCGGCGAAGCCTTCCGGTCGCACCAGCAATACGATGATGAACACCACGAAGATGGCAACCGAGGCAAAGATGCCGCCGACCAGGAAGTTGGCCGTCTGCTGGAACAGACCGAGCGCCAGTCCGCCGGCGACGGCACCCCGGTTGCTGCCCATGCCGCCCAGCGCCACCGGCACGAAGCCATAAAAGTTGAGGAGCGGTCCGTTGCCGAAGTAGGCCAACATCATCTCGCCGCTGCTGAAGCCCGCCAAGGTGCCGATCATGCCGGCCAGCGCATAGCTGGCGATGCGCAGGCCTTGCTCCGGCAGCCCCAGGGCGCGGGCGGCGTAATTGTCCTCCGCGATCGCCAGAAAGGCGCGACCGACAAGGGTGTGCCGATAGAGCCACTCAAGACCCGCGATGGTGACGCCGCAGGCCAGCATCGGCAGCCAGAATTGCTGGTCGAAAATGCCGGGCCCGAGCGGCAGCAGTCGCGGAAACGGCTGCGGCTCCGTGCTCCACTCGATGGCGGTCAACTGCTGCAGCATCAGGGCAAAGGCCAGGGTCGAGAGCACGTAGAGATGCTGGTCGAGGCTCTTCAGCACCGGCCGCACCGTCACCATTTCGGTGATGATCCCGAGCCCGGCACCGGCGCCAAGCGTCAACAGGAAGCCGAGCGCCACCGGCAGCCCGAGGCGGTTGATCAACAAGGCGCCGATCACGCCACCCAGCATGCCGACCGTGCCCGCGGTAAAACTGAACACGCGCGACGCGGCAAACATGACATTGTAGGTAATGCCAATCAGCGCGTACACAGCTCCCAGAGCCAAGCCATAGGAGACGATCGACAGCAACATCGATCTATCCGGTGTAGCCGGGCGCCAAGGTGAAGGCCCCGTCCCGCAACGAGTTCGCCTGGCACATCACGATCTCCTCGTTCTGGAAACCGTCGTGCAGATCCGGGGTCCAGGTGATGCTGCCGTAGACGCCGGGCCAGCCCTTGACCTTGTTCCAATAGCCGGCGATCTCCTCCGGCGCGCTGCCCGCCGCCTTGATCGCCTCCGCCATCAACCGCGGCCCGTCGTAGCCAAGCGCGATCCACCACAACAGCGTATCGCTCATCTCGATGTTGGCCTTGCGGATGCGTTCGACGAACTCGACCGTGCGCGGCGGCAAGGCGCCGCCGGCATTATAGCTGCAGTTGCGGAAGTTGTTGGGATAGACCTTTTCCCAATACTCCGGCTTCTTCAAGAGTGCCTTGGTTTGCCCGGATCCGAGCGTGGTCTGGCCGACGATCGGGATATCCCAGTTCATTTCCGCGCGGGCGTTGATGATGCGCGACAGAAAACCGGCATTCACGCTCCAGGGCATGATCGCCTGCGCCCCGGCGCTCTGCATGCGCAGCAACTCCGGCTTCAGATCCGGGTTGTTCGACTCAACGCTGCCCTCGTAGACCACCTCCGCTGCCAAGGTCTTCAGCATGGGAACGTAGGCATTGAGCGAGGCGGTACCGTAGCCGGTGGTGTCGCTGATGACCGCCACCTTCTTGGCTTTGAGGATGTTGACGACGTAGTGGTTGGCGGCGCCGCCGATTTGCTGATTGGTCGGCGCATTGCGAAACGCCAGCGGGTATTTCTTCACATCGGTCAGCGTATCCACCCAGCACGGGTGCATCTGCGGAATGCCGTCGCGCGCAATCAACGGTGTTGCCGCCAAGGCCTCGCCCGAGTTGAGGGGACCCCAAATGACGTGCACCTTGTGCCGCCGGGTGAGTTCGGTGGCGGCATTGACCGCCTTGGTGGGGTCGCTTTGCGTGTCGCGCACGATCAGCTCGATCTGCCGGCCATTGATGCCGCCGGCGTCATTGATCTCCTTCACGGCGAGCTCGGTACCCCGGTTGATGCCGATGCCCGTCGACGAGCTGGGACCGG
This sequence comes from Hyphomicrobiaceae bacterium, assembly GCA_035258605.1. Taxonomy (GTDB): domain Bacteria; phylum Pseudomonadota; class Alphaproteobacteria; order Rhizobiales; family Hyphomicrobiaceae; genus AWTP1-13. The sequence continues at coordinate 5,974 of DATFXD010000113.1, forward strand.
TGAGCGCGGGCAGGTAGCCGATCCGGATCGGCTCGCTGGCGGCAATGGCCGGGCGGTATAGGCCGGTCGCAAGCGCCGCGGTGCCGGCCGCGGATCCAAGCAAGGCCTGCCGACGACTAAGGGACATGGCGCTTCCTCCACTCAAAATGTTTGTGGCGTCTTGTTGGCTGATGGCGACCTTCCACGCGTGGAACGTCTTGTGTGCGGTCCGGGTCAGACTATAGCGCCGGCGCGGCGATTGGCCAGCGCCATCTGCCGCTTGCAAGCGCTGCTCAAGACGCGTGTCGGCGCGCGCGGGGCGTGCGCTGCCGGGCAGCCACCGATGCCACGGGCGGCCACCCATACCACCGGGCGGGTGGGCGATGGCCCACCCCGACCGTGCCCGGCAGACCTTGGCGGCGCACTCAACCAGGCGCCCGACCGGCGTGCGGGAAGTTTCGGTTGGCCGGGCGAGGCAGTCCCAGATTTTCGCGCAAGGTCGTGCCGTCATACTCGGTGCGCAAGATAGCGCGCCGCTGCAACTCCGGCACCACCCGATCCACGAACTGGTCCAGTCCTTCCGGCAGATAGGGGAACATGATGTTGAAGCCGTCGCAGCCTTCGCTCATCAGCCAATGCTGCATGGCATCGGCAATGCTGGTCGGCGTGCCGACGAAGGCAAGCCCGGCATAACCACCGAGACGCTGCGCGAGCTGGCGCACATTGAGGTTTTCGCGCTTGGCCAGTTCGATCGCCCGCTCGCGCCCGCTCTTGCTGGCGTTGCTTTCGGGAATGTCGGGCAACGGCGCTTCCGGGTCGAACTGGGAGGCGTCGTGGCCGAGCGCGATCGAAAGTGAGGCGATGGCATTGGCATAGTTGACAAGCCCGTCGAGCCGCGCCCGTTTCTGCTCGGCGTCTTCTAAGCTGTCACCAACCACCACCAAGGCGCCGGGCAGGATTTTGAGATGCTCGGGGTTGCGGCCGAGATTGCGCATGCGGCCCTTGACATCGGCGTAGAAACGCTGGCCGTTGGCAAGATTGGATCCGGCGGCAAACACCACCTCGGCGGTCTCGGCCGCGAGCTGCCGCCCGGCCTCGGAGGCGCCGGCCTGCACGATCACCGGCCAGCCCTGCACCGGACGCGCGATGTTGAGCGGGCCCTTGACCGAAAAGTACTTACCCTTGTGGTCGAGCACCTTGAGTTTGGCGGGATCGAAGTAAATGCCGCTGCCGGCATCGCGCACGAAGGCATCGTCGGCAAAGCTGTCCCACAGCCCGGTCACCACGTCATAAAATTCGCGGGCGCGCGCATAGCGCTCGCCATGGTCCATGTGCGCCTCGAGGCCGAAGTTCAGCGCCGCATCGGGATTGGAGGTGGTGACGATATTCCAGCCGGCGCGGCCACCGCTGATGTGATCGAGCGAGGCAAATCGCCGGGCAACGTGATAGGGCGCATCGAAGGTGGTGGAGGCGGTTGCGATCAAGCCGATGTGTTTGGTGGCCGCGGCCAGCGCCGACAGCAAGGTGAAGGGTTCAAACGAGGTCACCGTGTGGCTGCGTTTGAGGGCCTCGAGCGGCATGTTGAGGACGGCAAGATGGTCGGCCATGAAGAACGCGTCGAAGCGGCCGCGTTCCAAAGTTTGCGCGAACCGAGTGAGGCCCGCGACATTGAAATTGGCGTCCGCCATGGCCCCGGGATAGCGCCAGGCGCCCGGGTGAATGCTGACGGGCCGCATGAAGGCGCCAAGCCGCAATTGCCGCGCTGCTGCCATCGCCACCTCCGGCCACCAATCCCGTGCACCCATCTCCTTAGCTGCTATCGGCCCGGCGCGGCAACGCCTGACGGCTGGCCCGGTCGGCGACCGGGTAGCCTATGCGTCGGCGGCGGATGGGTCGCCGACCTCGATGTCGAGCCAGCCCAGCGGCGTCGTTCGCGCACGATCGCGCGCGCGCAAAAGCACCGACGTGGTGGCCGATTCGATCACTGCCGGCCCGTCGATCAGCTGCCCCGCCGCCAGTTGGGCGAAGCCATAGACCGGCAGCGCGCGCCAACTGCCGAGGTAGACGCGGCGCTCGCCGGCCGGCGGCGCCGGCGGTTGCGGCACCAGCGCCGGCTCCTGCGGCAGGCGCGGCAGTTCGCCGATCACGGCCACGCGCGCATTGACGAGAACCACCTCCTCGCCTCTGAGCGCGTAGGTATAGAGCTGTTCGTGCCGGTCGTGAAACGCCGCCGCCATCTGCTGCAGCAGGTCCGCAGCCGCGAAGTCGATGCCATCGAGCGGCACGCTCACCTCGAACACTTGTTCGCCGTAGCGCATATCGGCGGCGCACTCGACCCGGATCGCACCGGCGAAGGCGGCGGCCTCGAGCCGCTGGCGACCCTCGACCTGCATCGCTGCAAAGGTGCTGCGGACCGCCTCCGCCGCAAGCGCGCTGGTGTCGCCGATATGCGTGCGTACCACCTCTGAGCGCAAGCTGCTGGCCAGCATACCCCATGCCGACAGTACGGCGCTGAGCCGCGGCACGATCACCCGCTTGATGTCGAGCTGGCGCGCGACTGCCGTCACGTGCAGTCCGGCCGCGCCGCCGAACGACAGGATGGCAAACCGCCGCGGGTCGACGCCGCGGCGCACCGACACCAGCCGAATGCCCTCCGCCATTTGCGAGTTGACGACACGATGAATGCCCTCGGCGGCGCGCATGCGGTCGATCCCAAGCCGGTCGGCGATGGCCTCGACCGCGGCCGCCGCCGCCCGGCGATCGAGGCGTGCACGACCGCCGAGGAAATTGTCAGCATCGAGGAAGCCGAGCACCAGAGAGGCGTCGGTCACCGTCGCGGCGGTGCCGCCGCGACCATAGGCGGCCGGACCTGGATCGGCGCCGGCGCTGATCGGGCCCACGTGCAAGACGCCACTGGCGTCGACCCGCGCAATCGAGCCGCCGCCGGCGCCGATGCTGGTAATCTCCAAGCTCGGCAGCGCCACGCGTTGCCCGGCGATGCGCCGCTGCTGGGTGCTGGCGGCCTCGCCGCCGACCACCAGGGAGATGTCGGTCGACGTACCACCCATGTCGAACGGGATCAGGTCACGAGCGTCGTGCAGCTGGGCGGCGTACCGGCTCGCGGCCACGCCGCCGGCGGGACCGGACAGCACGCTGCCGGCGGCCAAACGCACCGCCTCGGCAATGCTGGCAACGCCGCCGTGCGACTGCATGATCAACACCGGGGCGTTGAGCCCGGCCGCCGCCAGCCTGGCCTCCAGCCGCAACAGATAGCGGGTGAGCTGCGGACCGACATAGGCGTTGACGACGGTCGTGCACAGCCGGTCGTACTCCTTGATCTGCGGCAGCACGTCGGAGGACAGCGACACATAGACCTCCGGCATCGCCTTGGCGATGGCTTCGGCGCTGAGGCGCTCGTGGCTGGCGTCGCGCCAGCTGTGCAGGTAGCAGATGGCGATCGCCTCCACCGCTTCGGCCTTGAGCCGGGCGATCGCCGCCTCGAGCGAGCCCAGGTCGAGCGGGATCTCGACGCGGCCGTCGGGGCGCAGCCGCTCTCGGACGCCGAGGCGGCGTTCGCGCGGCACCAGCTGCGTCGGCGGTGGTTGGCGCAAATTGTAGCGATCGTCCTTGAGCCCCTCGCGCATTTCCAGAATGTCGCGATGGCCCGCCGTGGTCAGCAGCCCGACCTTGGCCCCCTTGGCCTCGAGCAAGGCGTTGGTGGCAACGGTGGTGCCATGCACGATGCGCTCGGTGCGGCCGAGCATGGTGCCGATCTCGAGGCCGACCGCCTCGGCCAGGCGGCGCAGGCCGTCGATCACCCCGAGCGATTGGTCGGTGGCGGTGGTCGCCACCTTGGCCAGGGTGACCTGGCCCTCGGCATCGACGCACACCAGGTCGGTGAAGGTGCCGCCGACATCGATCCCGATGCGAAACATGGCTCACTCAACCTTGTCGGAGACAAACCCGAGCACGCGATCGCGGGCGCGCGCCGCAGCACTGCGCAGGGATGCTTGGCCCCAGCCGCCGCCACCGCCCGAGTGTACGTTGATGACGTCGCCCGGCCGCAGCACGATGCCCGTCTCCTTGGTCTTGAGCACCCGGTCCGGACGCCCGGCCGACTGCAGCCAATAACGATGCGGGCGGCCGTCCTCGCCGCCGGCGAGGCCGCAGGCGCCGTATTTGACGCCGTCGCCAGCGGTATTGCCAAGCGCAGGTTCGGCGGTCTCGATGATGAGCTCGAGCTCGCCGCCGGGGCCGCCGCGATGATGCCCGTTGCCGCCGCTATCGGGGCGGAATTCGTGGCGGCGAAAGTGCAAGGGGAAGCGCACCTCATGCACCTCGATGCTGCCGAACTTGATGCCGCCGGCCGCCTGCCATTCGCCGGCGCCGGGCCAACCGTCGCCCGCCGAGGAGGCGCCGCCGCCCGGCCGCGCCTGAAACAAATGCCAGATGAACGGTTTGCCGGTGCGGGGATCGCGACCCTGCAGCGCCAGGCGAAACCGCCGCCCCCAGCCGGCCATGGCGCGGCTCGGGCAGGCCGGCGCCAGGGCGCGGATGATGGCCTCGATGATCTCCTGCCCGCAGTGATTGGTGCACAGGGTCACCGGTGCCGGCGGCCGCGGCCAAACGATTGAGCCTTGCTTGAGCTTCAGTCGCAGCGGCCGAAAGGCGCCGTCATTCTTGGGGATGTCGGGATCGACCAGGTAGGCAAGCGCCACCACCGCGGCCGAATAGGTGTTGGCGTAGGAGGAGTTGATGAAGCCCGTCACCTGCGGGTGGCTGTCGGTCAGGTCGACTTCGAGCTCGCTGCCGGCCTTGCTGATGCGGGCCCGGATCGCAATGTCGTGACTGCCGTGGCCGTCGTCGTCGAGCCAGGCCTCGCCGGTGTAGGTGCCGTCCGGCCATTCAGCAATGATGGCGCGGACCTGGCGCTCGGCGGCATCGAGCACGGCGGCAATGCCGGCGTGCGTGGTGGCCGAGCCAAACTCCGCCAACAGCGCCTTGAGCCGCCGCTCGCCGATATGCGCCGACCCGATCATTGCCGCCAGATCGCCACGGAAGTCGCGGGGATGGCGGACATTGAGCACGATCATCTCGAGCACGTCCTGGCGCACACCGCCCTCGGCATAGAGTTTGAGCGGCGGGATGCGCAGACCTTCCTGGTAGATTTCCGTGGCGCTGGCATTGTAGGCCCCGTGCGTGGCGCCGCCGATGTCGCTCTGGTGCGAGCGGTTGATCGACCACAACACCATGCGATCGTCGTCGAACACCGGCACGAATACCGTCAGGTCCGGCAGGTGATTGCCGCCACAATAGGGATCGTTCAAAAGGTAGACATCGCCCGGTCGAATCTCACCCCTAAAGAACTCAGTGACGGCGCGCGCCGCGAATGGCAACGCCCCGACGTGGATCGGCACATGCTCGGCCTGGGCAATCAGCCGCCCTTCGGGGTCGCACAGCGCGGTGGAAAAATCACGGCTGGAGTTGAGGATCTGCGAATAGGAGGTGCGCAGCATGGCCTCGCCCATCTCCTCGACGATGGCGCGCAGGCGGTGCTGGATCACCGAGACCGTGATCGGATCGATGGCTTGGCTCATGTCGATGCGCATCCTTAAAGGGTGGCTGCCGCCGTTGGCTGGGGGCGTGAGGAGGGCAGCCGAGCATTAATTGCCGCACCCGGCGCGGTCAACACGCTGGGGGCGCGCGCCGGCGGCAGGGTGGCTCAAGGCGTCGTCAGGAACGGCGCGCGCACGGCACAGAACTCGTCGACTGCGGCCATGAGGCGCTGGCACTCGGCGGCACCGATCGGCAAACTCATGGCGATCATGCCGCGCCGTGCGATGTAAATCCCGGCCGCCAGCAGGTCGAAAAAGTAGAGCTCGCGCAGCGCCTCCTCCTTGGCCGTTGCCGGGTACGGCCGCTCGATGGGTCCAAGGCGGAAGTGCGGTTGCAGCATGCTGCCGAGCCCGCTGAAATGCATGTTGACGCCGCGCGTGCTGCAGATCCGGTTCAGGCCCGAACGCAACTCCTCGCCGCGCTGAAACAGGGCATCGGCGGCGGCTGCATCGAAGATCTCGCCCATCGCCACCAGACCGCCGGTCATCGACAACACATTGTTGTTGAAGGTGCCGGAATGGATGAGCGCCCCCGGCCGGTGCGCATCGAACAGCTGCATGACATCGGCGCGCCCGCCAAAGGCGCCAAAGCTCATGCCGCCGGCCACATACTTGCCCAAGGTGGTGAGGTCCGGGGTCACGCCGGTGAGCTTCTGCAGCCCTCCCGCCGAGTGCCGGCTGGTCATCACCTCGTCGAAGATGAGCAGCGCGCCGTGGTTGCGGCAGGCGGCCGCGAGCGCCACCAGAAACTCGCGACGTGCCGGTATGCAGCCGCCCGAGCCCATCATCGGCTCGAGGATCACGGCGCCGATTTGGTCGGCGTGGGCGGCAAGCACGTCGAGCGTTTGCTGGGTGTCGTTGTAATCGGCAAGCACCACCGGAATCGGCGCATTGATCGGGCTGCCACCGCCGACCAGGGTCAGCTGGCTGCCATGGTAGCCGCCTCGAAAGGCGAGGATCGCCGGGCGGCCGCAATAGGCGCGCGCGCTGGCAAGCGCCATCATGTTGGCTTCGGTACCGCTGTTGGTGAAGCGCACGCGCTCAAGCGCTGGAAAGCGCGCACACAGCAGCGCCGCAAGCTCGCCCTCGCGCTCGCCGACGGCGGCGAGATTGAGCCCGCGATCGATAGCGGCGTGCAGCGCGGCCAGGATGCGGGGCTCGGAGTGGCCGAACAGCCCGGCGGTATACTCGCCACAGAAGTCGATATAGCGGTGCTGGTCCACGTCCTCGAGCCAGCAGCCCTCGCCCCGGGCCATCGCCGTCGGGAACGGCGCATAGAACAACACCGAGCGGGTGTTGCCTCCCGGCAGCACGCCGCGGGCGCGGTCATGGATGGCTTCGCTGCCGGGGCGTTGCGCGCGATAGCGCTCCCGCGCCTCGGCCAGTGCGCTGTCGAGGTCGCTGTTGCGGCGTGGCGCTGGCGTCATCGAAGAGCTCCTGGTTGAGGCTCGGCAATCGTGAACGGCCAGCGTGCCTCAGTTCGGCCAGCGCTGCAAATCTCCCGCGCACGCCGGCGCCGCCCTGCCAGCGCTGGCAGGCGTGGCGCGGCGTGGGTGTGGCGGCGTGCAGAGCCGGTGAAAAGCGCTTCCGCGGCAACGGACACGGCGCCGGCGATCGGGTAAGTTCAAATGCCATGTTTCTCGCCCGAGGCCGCGGATGCGTAACACCGGCAGCAAAGATGTCCTTGCCGGACTGATGTTCCTGGCGTTTGGCGTGCTGTTCTGGCTGTTGGCGCAAGGCTATCCGATGGGCAGCGCGCGGCGCATGGGACCCGCCTACTTTCCCAACCTGTTGGCCCTGGTGCTGATCCTGATCGGCGGCGTCACGACGGTGCGCGGCCTGTTGAGCCGCAGCACCCCGCTCGGCCCGTTTGCCGGCAAGGCGCTGCTGCTGGTGACGGTGGCGGTGGCCCTGTTCGGCTTCGCCGTCGAGGGCGCGGGGCTCGCCGTCGCCACCATCCTGTTGGTGGTGGTGTCGAGTGCGGCCGGCTCCAGCTTAAAGCTGCCGGCGGCGATGGCGCTGGCGCTGGCACTGGCGGCCTTCTGCGTCGTCGTGTTTCGGCTTGCCTTGGGCTTGCCGTTTCCGATCGTCGGGCCCTGGCTCGGGGGGTGAGGCGGCATGCACGAGGTGTTTGCCAATCTCGCCATCGGTGGCGCTACCGCGCTGTCGGCGGCAAATCTCCTCTATTGCTTCCTCGGCGTCCTGCTCGGCACTCTGGTTGGCGTGCTGCCGGGGCTGGGTCCCGTTGCCACCATCGCCATGCTGCTGCCGGCGACCCTGAGCTTGCCCGCCGAATCGGCCTTGATCATGCTGGCCGGGATCTACTACGGCGCCCAATACGGCGGCTCGACCACCGCCATCCTGATCAATCTGCCCGGCGAATCCTCCTCGGTCGTCACCACGCTTGACGGCCACCGCATGGCGCAGCAGGGCCGCGCCGGCGTGGCCCTGTCGACGGCGGCGATCGGCTCGTTCGTGGCCGGCACGGTGGCGACCTTCGTGATCGCCTTTCTGGCGCCGCCGCTGGCCCAGGTGGCGCTCAAATTCCAGGCGCCGGAGTACTTTTCGTTGATGGTGTTGGGCCTCATCGCCTCGATCGTGCTGGCGCAAGGCTCGCTGCTCAAGGCCCTGGGCATGGTGGTGCTCGGCCTGCTGCTGGGGCTCGTCGGCACCGATGTCACCTCCGGCACGCAGCGCTTCACCTTCGGCCTGCCGGCACTCAGCGACGGCATCAACTTCGTGGTGGTCGCGGTCGGCGTGTTCGGCATCGCCGAAATCGTGCGCAATCTGGAAGCGCCGGGCGGCCAGGTGGTGTCGGTGGCGCAGGTCAAAGGGCTGCTGCCCGGCCGCGACGACGTAAAGCGCATCATTGCCCCGATCCTGCGTGGCACGGCGACGGGCTCGCTGTTGGGGGTGCTGCCCGGTGGCGGCGCGCTATTGGCCTCGTTTGCCGCCTACGCCCTGGAAAAGCGGGTCTCGCGCCACGGCGGCGAGTTCGGCACCGGGGCGATCGAGGGCGTGGCGGCGCCCGAATCGGCCAACAATGCCGGGGCGCAAACCTCGTTCATTCCGATGTTGACGCTTGGCATTCCCTCCAATCCGGTGATGGCGCTGATGATCGGCGCCTTGATCATCCAGGGCATTCGTCCCGGGCCCAATGTCATGGTCGAGCAGAGCGGGTTGTTTTGGGGCGTGATCGTTTCGATGTGGGTCGGCAACCTGTTTCTGCTGGTGTTGAACCTGCCGCTGATCGGGCTTTGGGTGCGCCTCATCGCCATCCCCTACCAGCTGCTGTTTCCCATCATCCTGGTGTTCTCTTCGATCGGGGTGCTGAGCCTCGCCAACGCCGTCATGGACGTCTATCTGATGGCGGTGTTCGGGGTGCTGGGCTACGCCTTCGCCAAGCTCGACTGTGAGCCGGCACCCTTGCTGTTGGGCTATATCCTGGGGCCGATGATGGAAGAATACCTGCGCCGGGCCATGACCTTGTCGCGCGGCGACCCGATGATCTTCCTTGAACGCCCGATCAGCCTTGGCATGCTGGTGGCAGCCGGGCTGGCGCTGATCGTCCTGCTCGTGCCGGTGGTGCGCGCCACGCGGCAGCGCGCCTTTGTGGAAGAGTGAAACCGCCCCGCCGTCGGGCGGGTGCCGCGGGCACTGTCGTCTTTGCCGCGCTCGCCCTATGCTGAGGCGGCGCGCTGCCGCGCGCGGCGATTTTTGAGGCGAGGCCCCATGACCCAAGCCAGGCTCAGGGTCTATTCCGACTACAAGAGCCCCTACGCCTATCTGGCCAAGGATCTCATCTACGACCTAGAACATGCCACCGGCGCCGAGATCGAGTGGCTGCCCTATACCCTCGATATTGCCGCCTACTTGGGCAGTGCCCGCGTTGATGCGGCCGGCACGGTCCTCGATCAGAACCGCAACGCCCATCAGTGGCGCCGGGTCCGATACAGCTACATGGACTGCCGGCGCGAGGCCAACCGCCGCGGCCTGACGATCCGCGGACCACAGAAGATCTTTGATTCATCGCTGGCCAACATCGGCATGCTCTATGCCCGCCGGCACCGGGTTTTGCCTGCCTACCATGATCGGGTGTTTGAACGCTTCTGGCGGCGAGAGTTGGACCTTGAGGATAAACATGCGCTGGCGGCCGTGCTGCAGCAATGCGGCGCTGAAACCGCGGCATGGTTTGGCTTCCTCGACGGCGAGGGACGGCATGAACTCGATCGCATCCGCAGCGAGGCCGAGGCCGCCGGCGTGTTCGGGGTGCCGAGCTTCCTGTTTGCCGACGGCGAGCTCTATTGGGGACGCGAACACCTGCCGCAGGTGCGCGAGCGATTGATGTCGGAGCCTGCCGTCAATAGGGGGTGATCACATTGATGAGGGCGTGGCGGCGTTCGCGCACCACGGCGTTGCGGGCGGCCGCCAGCACGCCGGCCAGGTCTTGAGGCCGTTCAACGCGCGCCGCGAAGGCGCCGTGCGCCTCGGCATAGCGCTCGAACGGCGCGCTCGGCGCCAGCTGCGCGAGGCCAAGGCCGTTGTCGCGGCCGGCCGCGCCGGAGCCGAACATCGCCAAGGTGGCGTTGCGCACCGCGCCGTAGCGCTCGTTATTGAACACCACCACCACGATCGGCAGCGCGTGCGCGTCCGCTACCCAGTGGCAGGCGCTGGGGTTGGCGAAGATCATGCCGCCATCGCCGATGGTCGCCACCACGAAGCGGTCGGGGGCGGCAAGCTTGGCGCCCAAGGCCGCCCCGACGCTCCAGCCGAGGCCGCCGGCGGGACTTAGGCCAAAGTAGCTGGCGGGCACGGTCCGTTTCAGGTGCTCGAGCCGCAGCTGGTATTCGTTGAAGATCAGCCCGTCGGCGCCGGCCATGTCGGCCACGCACTGGCTCAGGTACTCCGGCGAGATCTGCGGCGCGCCGGCGACGAGGCGCGCCTCGGCCCGCCGGCGCCAGCCTTGGGCACGGGCCGCGGCCCAGGCCCGACGCTGATTGAGCCTGGCGTCGGCGCCGGCCCGGCGGCGCTCGCCGGCGGCGGCCAGCGCGCCGAGCGCCGCTGCCGCATTGGCGGCGATCGACAGGTGGCTTGGGAACGAGCGCATCGGATAGCGCAGGTAGGCAGGGTCTTCGCCGATGTGGGCCACGCGCGTCGCCGCTGGCGGCGCCTTGCTGCCGGGCAGCCACGGCACGTCGGCCTCCACCACCACGATCAGGTCGGCGTCTTCAAGCAGCGGGTGCGGATCGAAGCCGTGGTGCAAGGGATGATCGGTCGGCAGGCACAGGAAGCGCGGCGTGTGGGCGACCACCGGCAGTGCGAAGCACTCCGCGACCCGGCTCAGAGCGCCGGCCTCGGCCGGCGTGCGCCCGACGCTGGAGGCAATAACGAGCGGGCGCTCGGCCGCCAGCAGCCAGTCGGCGAGCCGACCAATCAGGTCGGGATCGGGGTGGGCGGCCGAGGGCGCCACGCGCGGCGCCTCGCTACTCGGCTCAGCGGCGTCGGCCGACAGCGGCTCGCGCGGCAAGCTCAGGTAGACCGGCCCGCGTGGCTCGGCCATGGCCACTTCCAGCGCCCGTGCCACCACGGCTGCCGCCTGCGCCGGCGATCTCAGCTCATAGTCCCACTTGACGAACTCGCGCACCATGCCGGCCTGGTCGAACATCTCCTGCGCCCAGTGGATCGGTCGGCTGCGCGCCCCGAACGTGCCCACTTCCATGATCGGCGTGCGCCCGGCCATCAGCAGCAGCGGCACGCGATCACGCGCGGCATTGGCCAACAGGTTGATGGTGTTGGCGGTGCCGACGTTGACGTGCACCATCACCGCTTGCGGCATGCCGGTGATGAGGTAGGCGCCATGCGCCATGCCGACCGCCAGGTTCTCGTGCGGCACCAGCACCGGCATCGGCACCTCGGCGGCGGCGATCTTGGCGCGGGCGAAGCCTTCGATGATTGGCGGAAAGTCGGTGCCGGGATTGGCGAAGAACTGCTGAACACCATGCCGCCGCAAGGCGGCCAGGATGCGGTCGGCCGCCGTCGGCTTGAACGCGGCGCCGGCCTCTGCGACGGGCATTGCGGGCTCCTTGGCGACGTCAGTCCAGCTTGATGTTGGCGGCTTTGGCAATCATCGTCCAGCGCGGAATCTCGGCGCCGATGCGGGCGGCGAACTGAGGGCCGAGGTCGTCGCCCGGGTCGACCGCCAGCCCGGCCAGGCGCTCGGCGACCGCGGGCTCTTTGAGGATCTGGCTGAGCTCTCTGGTCAGCTTTTCGACGATGCCCGCCGGCGTGGCGGCGGGCGCAAACAGCCCCGACCACAGCCGCACCTCAAGCTCGGGCACGCCGGCCTC
>DATFXD010000114.1:0-7054 GCA_035258605.1 Hyphomicrobiaceae bacterium
AACCTACGACCAGCCGGTTAACAGCCGGCTGCTCTACCGCTGAGCTACCGCGGAATAAGCCTTAGTGGCCTCAGCTCACGCGCCTCATAGCAAATCGGGGCGACAGCCGCCAAGGCCTTAGCCCAAAATTTTGTCCAACCATCATCCCCGCCCCGCCTGGTTGAGCTTCAGCCCAAGTATGGGAAAGCACAAAACTGGAGGCCTCGGCCGGAATCGAACCGACGTCCACGCCTTTGCAGGGCGCTGCATGACCACTCTGCCACGAGGCCGTAGGGAGCGAGATTGAGGCTGGCGTGTATCATGCATGGTTGGCGGCTGGCAACGGAGCATCGGCGCCGATTTGCGGCGATTTGGCTGCACCAGCCGCCGCAGCGGTACTGGTCCGGGCCGCGGCAATTGGATAAGGTCCCGCCGGCGCGGGCACCCGGATGCGGCGCGCGCCTGGCCATTACCCACCGGACGACCACGAGTACCCTGCCATGGCGGATTTCGCACAACAGCGCATCAACATGGTGGAAAGCCAGGTGCGTCCCAGCGATATCACCGACCGACGCATTATCAGAGCCATGCTTGAGCTGCCGCGGGAGGATTTCGTCCCGGAGCGGATGCGGGCGATGGCCTATATGGATGAAGCCGTTGAGGTCGCTCCGGGAAATGGCGAGGCTGCCCCGCGCTACCTACTACCGCCGCGAACCCTGGCAAAACTGATCCAGCTGGCAGGCATCGACGCCTCGGCCGTGGTGCTCGATGTCGGACCCGCGACCGGCTATTCCACCGCGCTCCTCGCCAAGCTAGCGACCCGGGTGGTCGCCCTGGAAGCGGATCAAGGCCTTTGCGCCACCGCCAGCGCCACCCTGTCGGCCTTGGGGCTCACCAACGCCCAGGTGCTGCAGGGCCCATTGCCGGCTGGCGCCAAAAGCGAGGGGCCGTTTGACGCCATCCTGCTCAATGGGGCGGTCGAAGTCGTCGATCTCGACCTCATCGATCAGCTCAAGGAGGGTGGCAAAATGGTTGGCGTCCTTGCCACCGGCTCCTTCGGGCGCGCTCACGTTTGGCGTCGGAACGGCGAAGCCTTTGACACCCGACCGGATTTCGATGCGGCCGCGCCGCCTATTCCCGGCTTTACGCGGCCGGCGGGTTTCATTTTCTGACCGTGATATTTCAGCGACAGAGCGCGGTCGTGCTGCTGAATCGGCCGACGATTCGTGTTGAAAGCGCGCAACGCCTAGTGGAAAACCCGGCAGCAAAGACCGAGTTTTGTTCTTCCCCGCTCCCGTGATGGGAGATAACTAGCCTCAAGGTTTGCGAATCATGGATACCGTCCGCTCGGGGACTGGTTAGGGGTGTCCGCATTGACGAGCGGTATTGCGTCACCAAAGGCACGGCCCTGCCCGCAGGGATAGAGGGACGTTAACGTGAGCATAGGCGCTAAGGGTTGGTTGCGGACCCAGATGCGAAGGCTCGTACCGTTGGCGGTGGCTGCCGCTGCGGTTGCGACGCCGTCTCATCTGCGCGCCGAGACTATGAACGAGGCGCTGGCATCCTCCTACAAGGTCAATCCACGATTGGATGCGGCGCGCGCTACGCAGCGCGCCACCGATGAAGAAGTGCCCCGCGCCCTGTCAGGGTATCGTCCGACGGTCACGGGCAACGCCGACACCAGCTTTGAGCGCAATACGACGCGGCCCCCCACCGTCCTCAACGGCGACACCAATCCGCGTGGCTATAATGTGCAATTGGTGCAGCCGCTGTTTCAGGGCTTCCGCACGGTCAACGACGTCTCCGAGTCCGAAGCGACGGTGCGGGCGGGGCGCGAGACCCTGCGCTCGGTCGAACAGTCGGTGCTGCTGGAAGCCGTAACCGCCTACATGGACGTCGTGCGCGATCAGGCGATCGTGCGGCTGCGCGAGAACAATGTCACTGTGCTGACGCGGGATCTGCGTGCCACTCAGGACCGCTTCAATGTCGGCGAGGTCACGCGCACCGACGTGGCGCAGGCGCAGGCCCGGCGCGCCGCCGCGGTATCCGCGCTCGATCTTGCGAAATCCAACCTGCAGACCAGCCGTGCCACCTACGAGCGGGTGATCGGTCATCCGCCGTCGAATTTGGTGGAGCCGAAGCCCAGCGGCCAGGTCCCGAAAACACTCGAGAACAGCTCCGAGATTTCCGCGCGCGAGAACCCAGCTGTGGTGGCGGCGCTCTATCGCGAGCAGGCGGCACGCCACGCCATCGAGCGCATCCGCGCCGATCTGCTCCCCTCGGCGCAGTTCTCGGCCACCTACCAGAAGCGCTTCGACGAGAGCGTCGGCATCGACGCCCAGGAAACGATGGCCCTGACTGGCCGTCTCACGGTGCCCTTCTATACCGGGGGCGAGGTCGAAGCGCGCGTGCGCCAAGCCAAGCACACCCATGTCGGTCGCCTGCAGGAGATCGAGCAGGCCCGCACCGAAGTTCTGGCGCAGGTGGTGGCGGCCTGGTCGCAGCTCATCGCAGCGCGGGCGCAGCTCGAATCCGATCAGGCCAGCGTCGATGCCAACCGCATTGCTCTTGCCGGCGTGCGCGAGGAAGAGCGCGTGGGGCAGAGAACCTTGCTTGATGTGTTAAATGCCGAGCAGGAGCTGCTGAACTCAGAGGTCAACCTCGTCACCACCAAGCGCAACCTGGTCGTTGCCTCCTACAATGTGCTGTCGACCATTGGGCGGCTCAACGCCCAGGAGCTGGGTGTATCGTCCCTGGTCTACGATCCCGAGCAGCATTACCTTGAGGTCCGTGGCAAGTGGGGCAATGTGAATATTACGCATTCGGATGGCCGCCGGGAGACCTTGTCGGCACCGCCACCGGCCGGCGGGTACAAGCCGGCCAAGTGATGGGGATCCCGAAGGGTTCCCCTTTCAGATACCGTTGAGGACCATGCCGGTCGCTGCGCCATTGCCATAGTTTTGCTCTTGCCTATGGGGACAAAGCTGGTGCCCCGGTCAGTGTAAGGGTTCGAGTAAGAGGTGCGGTTATGAGCAGTTTTGAAAAGACCGCGGGTAAGAATCTGGACGAGATCTTGGCCTCGATCCGCAAGACGCTCGCCGACGAGTCAACTCAACCGCCGCCACGCCCCAAGGATCCCAGTGTGCCGGCCCCTGCGCGGTCCGAAGCGCGGCAAAGCGGCGGCAGCCCGTCCGGCAAGACCGATGATGATTTGGCCGACTTGCTCGCGGGCGACCTTACCGCGCCGATTGCCGGGAAGGATGGGTCGGACGGCCCGACCCCCGATGCGAAGGATCCGCTGTGGTTTTTGCGCCCGAGCCCTGCGCATGAGCCGCAGCCTCCCCTTGCCGAGCCCTCCGTGACCGTGGCCGACGGCAACGCAGAGCCGCGGTCGCAACCGGCGAGCAGCCTAGCCTCGGTCTTCGCCGCGGTCGTGAGCGGCGCCGCCGGACCGGCAGAAGCGGCCATTAACGGCACGGGGTCGCCACCGGACAAGGCAGCCCCTGCGCCGACATCGGCACCGACCGATGCAAAAGCCCCCATGGAGAGCAAACCGGCGGGCGAAACCGCGCCGCAGGCAGCGGTCGCCCCCAAGACCGAAACGGGCGCCACCGCTGCGGGGAGCGTGAACGGGGCGGCAGGAACGCCGCAGGCGGCGGCAGGTGCCGGCAAGGATCCGGTGGCCGCCCCCGCCAAGGCTGAAGCTGGGCCATCGACGGTTTCGGCCGCGGCTGCAAACCCGGGCGCTACCCATCCCGGCGCAACCGGCACGACCGCAACGCCATCGCCGGCAGGACCGACCAAGCCGGCCGCTGCACCGGCCGCCGCGAGCCCCGCTCAGCGGACAGGTCCCGCCAAGCCGGCGCCCTCAGCCGATCCAGGACGGCCAGCGCCGGCCGCCGCCCGGCGATCCTCGGGCGATGGCGCCGCAACCCTCAAGGGCGGTAGTTCCGCGGCGCCGCGCCCCATGGCTGCGCTCAACGGTGCCGGTACGACGCCGGTCACCGCGCTATCGATGGGGGGCACTACCCCAACCCCGGGGGGACAGACCCAGGCGCTCGAGCAGATCATCGAGCAGCTGCTGGAGCCCGTGCTGCGGCGTTGGGTGGAGGCCAATCTCCCGCGTATGGTCGAGATGGCCATTCATGCCGAAGTGGTCCGCGCGCTCGAGCGGGCGGGACTGAGCGGACGCGACCCCGACCACAAGGTCTAGCCTTCACATTGGCGCTGGCGCAGAATTACTTCTACACACCTTGCCGAGAAGCAAACAACCATTGGTTGACAACAGTCATTTGTGCGCCTTAGAGCGGCTACCCCTATACCTGTTAACGTACGACCATGCTCGAGAAGACCTATCAACCGAAAACCATCGAGGCGCGTGTCCACCAGGACTGGAGCAAGGCCCGCGCCTTCGAGGCGGGCCGGCCCGAGCGCGCCAAGGCCCCGGCCTATAGCATCGTCATCCCGCCACCAAATGTGACGGGCTCGCTGCACATGGGGCACGCGCTCAACAACACGCTCCAGGACGTGCTGTGCCGCTTCGAGCGCATGCGCGGTAAGGATGTGCTTTGGCAGCCCGGCACGGACCACGCCGGCATTGCCACCCAGCTCGTGGTCGAAAAGCAAATGATGGAGCGGCAAGAGCCGCATCGGCGCACGATCGGGCGCGAAAAGTTCCTGGAAAAGGTTTGGGCCTGGAAGGCGGAAAGCGGCGGCACCATCATCAACCAGCTGAAGCGTCTTGGCGCCTCCTGCGATTGGTCGCGCGAGCGCTTCACCATGGATGAAGGTCTCTCAGCAGCTGTGCTGAAGGTCTTTGTTGACCTCTACAACCAAGGGCTGATCTACCGGGACAAGCGCCTCGTCAACTGGGACCCCGAGTTCCAAAGCGCGCTGTCGGATCTTGAGGTCGACATGGTCGAGCTCAAGGGGAGCCTTTGGCATTTCCGCTACCCGCTTTCCGGCGGGTTAAGCTATCGCTTCCCGACCGCCTACGACGAGGGCGGCGCGGCGGTGGCGTGGGAGGCGCGCAACTTCATCGTGGTCGCCACCACACGGCCCGAAACCATGCTGGGCGACACGGCGGTTGCCGTGCACCCCGAGGATGCGCGCTACCAGGATCTGATCGGCAAAACTGTGATGTTGCCGCTGGTCGGGCGTGAAATCCCGATCATCGCCGATGAGTATTCCAATCCCGAGATCGGCTCCGGCGCCGTCAAGATCACGCCGGCGCACGACTTCAACGACTATCAGGTCGGTAAACGGCACAATCTGCCGCTGATCAACATTTTCGATGCCAAGGCGCAGCTCAACGACAATGTGCCGGCAAAGTATCGCGGCCTTGATCGCTTGGTGGCGCGCAAAGAGGTCGTTGCCGATCTGGAAGCGCAAGGCCTCCTCGAAAAAGTCGAGCCCACTGTGCATGCCGTGCCGCATGCACAGCGCGGCAATGCGCTGATCGAGCCCTGGCTGACCGACCAGTGGTATGTCAACGCGGCCGAGCTTGCCAAGCGTGCCATCGCCGCGGTCGAGGACGGGAGCACCAAGTTCATCCCGAAGAATTGGGAAAAGACCTACTTCGAGTGGATGCGCAACATCCAGCCGTGGTGCATCTCGCGTCAGCTGTGGTGGGGGCATCAAATCCCCGCTTGGTACGGTCCCGACGGCCGCATCTTCGTGGCGCTGGACGAGGCCGATGCCCAGCGGGCGGCGGCGCAGCATTATCAACAGGATGTCAGGCTCAGGCGTGATGAAGACGTGCTCGACACCTGGTTCTCCTCGGCGCTGTGGCCGTTCTCGACCTTGGGGTGGCCGCAGCAGACGCCGGAACTTAGCCGCTACTACCCGACCAGCGCGCTCGTCACCGGTTTCGACATCATCTTCTTCTGGGTCGCGCGCATGATGATGATGGGTCTTCACTTCATGCGGGAGATCCCGTTTCACGACGTCTACATCCATGCCCTGGTGCGCGACGACAAGGGACAGAAGATGTCCAAGACCAGGGGCAACGTCATGGATCCCCTTGGCATGATCGACCAGTATGGTGCCGATGCGCTGCGCTTCACCTTGGCGGCCATGGCGGCGCAGGGGCGCGACATCAAGCTGTCGACGCATCGTGTCGAGGGCTATCGCAACTTCGCCACCAAGCTTTGGAACGCCGCGCGCTTTGCCGAAATGAACGAGTGCGTGCGCCAAAAGGGCTTCGACCCGAAATCGGTGGCAGAAACGCTCAATCGCTGGATCGCCGGCGAGGTTGAGCGTACCGCGGCGGCGGTCACGACCGGGATCGAGACCTACAAGTTCAACGAGGCGGCAACCGCCATCTACGAGTTCACCTGGGGCACCTTTTGCGATTGGTATCTCGAGCTGGCCAAGCCCATTCTCAATGGCGACGACGAGGCGGCCAAGGCCGAGACGCGTGCCACCACGGCATGGGTGCTGGACCAGATCCTCAAGTTGTTGCATCCGTTCATGCCGTTCATCACCGAGGAGCTCTGGGACCGGCTGGTCGAGGTTGGCGTCAAGCGTGAGAACCTGTTGTGCTT
Organism: Hyphomicrobiaceae bacterium; assembly: GCA_035258605.1. Lineage (GTDB taxonomy): Bacteria > Pseudomonadota > Alphaproteobacteria > Rhizobiales > Hyphomicrobiaceae > AWTP1-13. The sequence goes on from DATFXD010000114.1 coordinate 6,525, forward strand.
GAGCGCCTGGCCCGTGCACGGCAACCTTGCCGATCGGGCGGCCGACGAGGAGATCGGCTGGCTCGTCAATCTGGTAAGCGAAATACGCTCGGTGCGCTCCGAGATGAACGTGCCGGCCGGTGCCAAGACCCCGCTGATCGTGGTTGCCGCCAGCAAGGTCGACCGCGCCCGCGCCGAAAACTACGAGGAAACCATCAAGCGCCTGGCGCGCATCGATACCCTCACCTTCGCCAAGGCGGTGCCGCCGGGGTCGGCCCAGATCGTGCTCGGCGAAACGACGGTGGCATTGCCGTTGGCCGGTGTCATCGACATGGGAACGGAGAGGACCCGGCTGGCGCGGGAGATCGAAAAGTCCAAGGCCGAGATCAAGAAGATCGACGCCAAGTTGGCGAACCAGAATTTCGTTGCCAAAGCCCCGCCGGAAGTGGTCGAGGAGAACCGCGAGCGACGCGCCGACTTCGAAGCGACAATGAAAAGGCTGCAGGCGGCGCTGAAGCGGGTCGAGGCTGCGGCCTAGGCCTCCTACAGCC
>DATFXD010000115.1:0-9231 GCA_035258605.1 Hyphomicrobiaceae bacterium
TGCTGTCCGAGACCCCGGAAATCTACGGTGCCGAGCACCTCTTGACCCGTCGTGCGCGCAATCGCCAGGTGGGCGAGAAGCTGGTCGAGATCATTCGCTGGTGGCAGGACTATTGCGCCCGCAACGATGGCTCGATGGACAACAATCCAAGTCCCGGCAACAAGGCCGGTGGCCTCACCACCATTCTCGAGAAGTCGCTGGGCGCCGCCGCCAAGGGCGGCACCACCACGCTCAACGAGGTCTATCGCTACGCCGAGCCGATCACGGCCAAGGGCTTCGTCTACATGGACACGCCGGGCTACGACCCGGTGGCGGCGACCGGCCAGGTGGCCGGCGGCTGCAACCTGTTGTGCTTCACGACCGGGCGCGGCTCGGCCTATGGCTGCAAGCCCACCCCGTCGATCAAGCTCGCCACCAACCACGACGTTTACCGGCGCATGCTGGACGACATGGACATCAACTGCGGCGACATCCTCGACGGCGTGTCGATCGAGGCCAAGGGCCAGGAAATCTTCAATGCCATGCTGCGCGTGGCCTCCGGCGAGAAGACCAAGAGCGAACTGTTGGGCTACGGCGACAACGAGTTCGTGCCCTGGCAGATCGGGGCCACGATGTGACGCGATCAAGGCCGGCGCCCGGTGCCGGCTTGGCACCGCGGCCCGGCCGTCGGCGCGCCGGTTGCGGGCTGAGCTCAGCGGCCGACTTTGGCCTCGATCGCATCCCAAATCAGGGCGGCGATGTCGGGCCCGCCAAAGTCCCTGACCTGGCGGATGCCGGTCGGTGAGGTGACGTTGATTTCCGTGAGATAGGGCCCGATCACATCGATGCCCGTGAACAACAGTCCGCGGCGCTTGAGCTCGGGACCGAGGCGGCGGCAGATTTCCAGATCGCGCTGGGTCAGGTCGGTTGCCGTTGCCACGCCGCCGACGTGCATGTTGGAGCGGGTCTCGTCGGCGGCGGGCACGCGATTGATGGCGCCCACCACCTCGCCGTCGACCAGGATGATGCGCTTGTCGCCGGCGCGCACCTCGGGCCGGTACTGCTGCACCATAAACGGCTCGCGAAACACCATTTGAAAGAGCTCGACCAGCGAATTGAGATTGGTGTCACCCTCACCGAGGCGGAACACGGCGGCGCCGCCGTTGCCGTAGAGCGGCTTCAAAATAATGTCCTTGTGCACGGCGCGGAAGGCGCGCACCTCATCGAGGTGACGGGTGACGAGGGTCGGCGGCATCAGATCGAGGAAGTCGAGTACGAACACTTTCTCCGGCGCGTTGCGCACGTGCGCGGGATCGTTGACCACCAAGGTGTTGGGATGGATGCGCTCGAGCAGATGCGTGGTGGTGATGTAGGACATGTCGAACGGCGGGTCCTGGCGCAGCAGCACCACGTCCATCTGGCTCAGGTCTTCAACTCTGGGGTCGCTGACATGATAGTGGCGGCCGACGGTGTCCTCGACTTTGAGGGTGGTACCGTGCGCGATCAGCCGGCCGGCGAGCAGGCTCAGCTGCGGCGGCGTGTAGTAGAACAGGCTGTGCCCGCGCAGCTGCGCCTCGAGCAACAGGGCAAAGGTGGAATCGCCGCGGATGTCGATGCGGTCGATCGGATCCATCTGGCAGGCGACTTTGAGCGGCATGTGCACCTCGCTGGGTGGCCGGGCGTTGCGTGGCGGCATGCAAGCTTTTTTGCCGGCCAAGTTCAACCCGAATTGGCGGGGCGCGCCCCCGCGCCATTCGAGGTCGGCCGCGCCCGGTCCGCCGCGGCCAATGGCGACCCTCAGCCCTCGTGGCTCTTCTTTAGCGCCAGCGCCAAGTGATAAGCGCGTGCCTTGGGCACCGCGAGGGCCTCGGCCGTGGCTTTGGCGGCGTCGCGCACGCTGAGGTCGGCCGGCAACGCCAACAGGTGGGCGGTAATGGCGGCATCGGTCACCTCCTCGTCGGGGGCGCGGCCGATCACGATCGCCATCTCGCCGCGCGGCGCCGATCGCGCCCAGGTTGCGAGCTCGGTGAGCGGCCCGATCCGCACCTCCTCGTTGAGCTTGGTGAGTTCGCGCGCTACCGCGGCCGGGCGATCGCCCAGCACCGCGGCGATGTCGGTCAGGGCCTCGGCCAGGCGCGATGGCGCCTCGAACAGCACCAAGGTGGCGGTCACCGGCTTCAGCTCCGCCAGCCGGCTGCGGCGGGCGGCGGCCTTGCCCGGCAGGAAGCCCGCGAACAACACGGTATCGGTGGCAAGCCCCGAGGCGGTGAGCGCAGCCAGCAGCGCGGAAGCGCCCGGCAGGGGCGTGACGCGGATGCCGGCCGCCAGCGCGGCGCGCACCAGCTTGTAGCCGGGATCGGAGATCAGCGGGGTGCCGGCGTCACTGATAAGCGCGATGGCGCGGCCAGCCGTCAGCTCGGCGAGGATGCGCGGCCGTTCGCGCTCGGCGTTGTGCTCGTGGTAGGCGCGCAACGGCCGCTGGATGGCAAAGTGGGTCAAGAGCCCGCGGCTGTGGCGCGTGTCCTCGCAATAAATCAGGTCGACGCCGGCAAGCGTTGCCAGTGCCCTGAGGCTGATGTCGCCGAGGTTGCCGATCGGCGTCGCCACCAGATAGAGCCCGGGCGGCACCGGCTCGGCCAGCAGCCGCTCGAGCGCCTGCTGGGCCCGTTCGCCGACGCCTTTGTGCGCGGCTGCCGCCTCCTCGCCAGATCGTGTCACGACCGTCTCCCAAAAGCCGCGGGATTGCGGCCGTTATGCCGCCGCCGCGCGCTGCGGCGCCAGCTTATTCGCTTTTTTAGTTGCACGCCGCGCCGGGCTCTGCCTTCCTCGTTGAGGGGGCTAACACCGATCTGGAGGGCAATGGGCGGCACCGGGGGCATGTTGACCGCGCTGTCAGGGGCGGTGCGTCGCGGGCGGTGGCTCGCCGCGTCGGCGTGGGCGGCCGCGAGCCTCCTTGTTGCCGCCTGCTCGGCCAACCCGCCGGGAACCGGCGTCGCCAGCAGCCCGCTGGCGCCCGCCGAGCCCGCGCAACGCGGCACACCCGTCAAGGTCGCCCTGATCGCCTCGATCTCGGCCCAGGGCCAGCCTGGTTTGATCGGCAAGGCGCTCAAGGGCGCGGCCGAACTGGCGCTGTTCGATCGCGACAGCGCCAACCTGCAATTGCTGGTCAAGGACGACAAGGCGACGCCGGAGGGCGCGGCCGCCGCCGCCACTGAGGCCATCAAAGAGGGTGCCAGCCTGATCCTCGGTCCGCTGTTTGCCAAATCGGTGGCTGCCGTGGCGCCGATCGCCCGCCAGGCCAATGTGCCGGTGGTGGCGTTTTCCAACGACCGCCAGGTGGCCGGCCACGGCGTCTACCTGTTGAGCTTCCAGCCCGGCCCCGAGATTGCGCGGGTGGTTCAGTACGCCACTCAGCAGGGCAAGCGCCGCTTCGCCGCGCTGGTTCCCGACGATGCCTTCGGCCGGCTGGCCGGCTCCGCCTTCAAGGAGGCCGTCGAGCGCGCCGGCGGCGCCGTCATCGTGCTCGAAACCTACCCGGCCTCGGCCAACGGCATGCTCGAACCGATGCGCAAGGTCAGCCTGGTGCTGTCGGCGGCCGCCGACAGCGAGGAGGGTCGCATCGATGCCCTGTTCCTGCCCGGCGGCCAGGACAATGTGGACCGGATCGCGCGTCTGATGCCGCAGGCCGAGATCGATCCCAGCACGCTCAAAGTGATCGGCACCGGCGGCATGGACTATACCGGCGCCGGTCATAACGCCGGGCTGCTGGGGGCCTGGTATCCCGGGCCCGATCCGCGCGGCTGGGAGGAGTTCGCCCAGAAATTCGCCAAGAGCTACGGCCAGGCGCCGCCACGCATTGCCAGCCTTGCCTACGACGCCATGAGCCTCGCCGTGGTGCTGGCCGATGGCGGCGAGGCTCGCTACGCGCCGGCGCAGCTGACGCGCCCCGGCGGCTTCTTAGGGGTGGACGGCCCCTATCGCTTCCTGGCGGATGGCACCGCCGATCGGGCGCAGGCCATTCTCGAAGTGCATGAGATCGGCGCCGGGATCATCGATCCGGCGCCGCCGCTGGGCTCGATCACGCCGCTGTCGGGCGTGCGCTCGGCGGCACCGGGGCTGGCCGCGGCTCCGTTTGATTCCTACAACAACTGATCCCCTAGGCAGAGGCGACCTCGGCGGTCATCGCCAGCTCGACCACCATGGTGTTGAGCACCAGGCGGCCACGGCTCGTCGCCCGGATGCGGTGCTGGCCGGTCTCCTGCAACAGCCCGTGGGCGATCAGGCGCGCAATCGCTGGCCGGCTCGGACGCGTGCCGGCGACGCGCTCGAGGCGGTCAAGATCGAGGCCTTCCGTGAGGCGAAGCCCCATCAGCAGCGCCTCATCGGCCTGTTCGGCTGAGGTCAAGAGGGTGTCCTCGACGATGCCATGCCCGTTGGCCTCGACCTGCGCCAGCCAGCGCTCGGGGTGGCGCTCGGTGACGGTGGCGCGGCGGCCGCCGGGCGCCAGCACGCGGCCGTGGGCGCCGGCGCCGACGCCGGCATACTCGCCGTAGCGCCAATAGGTGAGGTTGTGCCGGCACGCTTCGCCGGGCCTGGCGTGGTTGGAGACCTCGTAGGCGGCAAGCCCGGCCGCGGCGGTCATCTCCTCGGTGATCTCATAAAGGTCGGCCGCCAAGGTCTGATCGGGGATCACCAGCTTGCCGGCGCCGGCGAGGGCGGCAAACGGCGTGCCGTCCTCGATGGTGAGCTGATAGAGCGAGAGGTGGTTGCCGGCGAGCCGCAGCGCCGCCTCGAGTTCCCGCCGCCAGGCGTCGCGGGTCTGCCGCGGCCGGGCGTAGATGAGATCGAACGAAGAGCGCTCGAAGGTGCGCTGCGTCACGGCGATCGCCGCCAGCGCCTCGGCCAAGGTATGCACCCGTCCCAGCGCGCTCAGCGCCTCCGGCTCGAGCGCCTGCACGCCAAGCGACGCGCGGTTGACGCCGGCGCTGCGATAGCCGCCGAAGCGGGCGGCTTCGACGCTTGAGGGGTTGGCTTCGAGCGTCACCTCGACGTCGCCGGCGATCGGCCACAGGTGAGCGATGTCGTCGATCAGCGCGCCGACCGCGGCCGGCGACAACAGCGACGGCGTACCGCCGCCAAAAAAGATGCTGCCGACGGTGCGGCCGGGGGCGAGACCGGCCCAATAGCGCAACTCCCGCCGATAGGCGGCGACGAAGCGCGCCTCATCGATGCCGCCGGCGCGCACGTGGCTGTTGAAGTCGCAGTAGGGGCACTTGGAGGCGCAGAACGGCCAATGCAGATAGACGCCGAAGGCGTCGCTAGCCGCCGAGGCAGGCGCGCACGAAGCCATCGAACGCGCGGGCGCGGTGTGAGATTGCATGCTTGGCGTCGGGCTCCATTTCGCCAAAGGTCAAGGTCTCCCCCTCGGGGAGGAACATCGGATCATACCCGAAACCCTTGGTCCCGCGGGGCGGCCAAACGAGGCAACCATAGACCTTGCCCTCGAACGCGGCCTCCTCGCCGTCCGGCCAGGCGAGGCACAGGGCGGCGGTGAAGTTGGCAAAGGGTCCCTCCCGGCGCCAGGCGCCGCGGTCGGCGAGTTCGTCGTGGACGCGCTGCATGGCGACGGCGAAGTTGCGGTCGGGACCGGCCCAGCGCGCCGAATAGATGCCGGGGGCGCCCCCCAGCGCCAGGACCTCAAGCCCGGAATCATCGGCGAGCGCCGGCAGCCCGGCGGCGGTGGCCGCGGCAATCGCCTTGATCTCGGCATTCTCCACAAACGTCGTCCCGGTCTCGTCCGGCTCCGGCAGCCCCAGGTCGGCGGCGGCGACGGTGGTGAGGCCAAACGGGGCGATCAGCGCCTCGATCTCGGCCACTTTGCCGGCGTTGTGGCTGGCAACGACCAGGCGCGCGCCGGGTGCGAGCCGGCGCGTCACGACAGCTTCCAGATGCGCGGCTCGGCGAACTCCAGACAGTTGCCGGCCGGATCGCGAAAGTAGATCGAGCGGCCGCCACCGGGCCATTCGAAATCGGCCTCGATGGCGATGCCCTTGGCCATCAGCGCGCTGCGCCAGGCATCGAGCTCGGCCCGGGACGCGCGAAAACACAGGTGGCCCTCGCCGACCATGCCGTGCGCCGGCACCGGCAGCGCGCCGGCCGCCGGCGGCAGCCGGGTCGCGGCCGGGTTGAAGATCAGCAGCACCTGGTCGCCGCAGCGATAGAAGAGATGCCGGCCTGGCGCCTTGGCAAAGGCAACGAGCCCCAGCGCCTCGGCGTAGAAGCGCTCGATCACCTCAAGGTCCTCGGCGTAGAGCACGGTCTCGAGAATGGCGGATGGACGCATCGCTCCTCCCGCAGTTCAGGCGACGGTCAGCTTCTGCAGCTCGATCAGTTCGGCAATGCCTTTGCGCGCCAGCGCCATCAATTGGTCGAAGCCCGCTTGCGTGAAGGGCACGGTCTCGGCGGTCCCCTGCACCTCGACGATGCCGCCCGAGCCGGTCATGACGAAATTGGCATCGGCGTCGGCGCCAGAGTCCTCGGGGTAGTCGAGATCGAGCACGGCGCTGCCCTTGTAGAGGCCGCAGGACACGGCGGCGACGTGGTCGCGCAGCACGCCCTCGCGGACCATGTCGCGCGCCTGCATCCACTTGAGACAGTCGTGCAGTGCCACCCAGGCGCCGGTGATGGCGGCGGTGCGCGTGCCCCCATCGGCCTGGATCACGTCGCAGTCGATGGAAATCTGCCGCTCGCCGAGCTTGGGCAGGTCGACCACGGCGCGCAGCGCCCGCCCGATCAGGCGCTGGATCTCCTGCGTGCGCCCCGAGGGGTGGCCGGCGGTGGCTTCGCGCCGGGTGCGGTCGGTGGTGGCGCGCGGCAGCATGCCGTACTCGGCCGTGACCCAGCCGCGGCCCTGCCCCTTGAGCCACGGCGGCATGCGCTCCTCGAGGCTCGCCGTGCAGTGCACGTGGGTATTGCCGAACTTGATCAGGCAGGAGCCCTCGGCGTGCATCGACACCGCTCGCTCGATGCTGACGCGGCGTAGCTCATCGGGTTTGCGCTTGGAAGGACGCATCGGATGCACTGGATCTGGAGCCCCTGGAAAGGAGCGCACACTAGAGCGATATTGTGTGCGATGGAAGCACCCAGGCGCCGTTCCCGTTGGGTATCCCGCCAGCGCCGGGGCAAGCCGCGGGGGGCTGGCTGGCCCTTGCGCGCGCCGCGCCAAGGCCACACCCCGCCGGCGGCGGGGCGGCGAACCTCGCCCGCGCAGCGGTGGGTGGGGCCGCCCGCGCCCCCCAGAGGTCAGCGTTTGACGAGGGTGCGGCCTGTTCCCTAGACTTTGGCGGTGTGCTTGCGGCAACCCACAGACGATGGCCGATGAATTCGGATAGGACGCTGAACCGCACCGTACCGCTCGAGGCCCTGTCCGAGCTGCAGAAGCTCAACGAGCGCTCGCGCACCATCTTTCGCCAGATCGTCGAGAGCTATCTGGCGACCGGCGACCCGGTCGGCTCGCGCAATCTGGCGCGGCACCTGCCCATGACCCTGTCGCCGGCCTCGATCCGCAACGTCATGTCCGACCTTGAGCATTTGGGCTTTATCTACGCCCCGCACACCTCGGCCGGGCGGCTGCCGACCGAGGCCGGGCTGCGCCTGTTCGTCGATGGCCTGTTGGAGATCGGCGACCTCACCGACGACGAGCGCCGCCAGATCGAGGCGCAGCTCGGGATCAAGCGCGAGAAGTCGCTGCAGCAGGTGTTGAGCGAGGCGGGCGAGATGATCTCCGGCCTGTCGCACTGCGCCGGCCTGGTCATCAGCGACCGCCAGATCGGCAAGCTCAAGCACATCGAATTCGTGCAGCTTGAACCCCGCAAGGCGCTGGTGATCCTGGTCGGCGATGATGGCAGCGTGGAAAATCGCGTCATTGTCCTGCCGGCGGGCCTCACCCCCTCCAGCCTGATCGAGGCCACCAATTACCTCAATGCCCGGGTCCGCGGCGCCACCCTCAGCGAGGCCAAGGCCCGGGTGGAAGCGGAGCTAGCCTCCGCCAAGGCCGAGCTCGATGAGCTCACCCAGAAAATCGTCGAGGCCGGGCTCGCCACCTGGTCGGGAGCGCTGGGTGAGCAGAAGAGCCTGATCGTGCGCGGCCAGGCCAATCTGCTCAAGGACGTCGATGGGCTCGAAAACCTCGAGCGTATCCGCCAGTTGTTTGATGATCTTGAGACCAAGCGTGACCTGGTGCAGCTGTTGGGGCTCACCGAGCGCGGCGATGGGGTGCACATCTTCATCGGTTCGGAAAACAAGCTGTTCTCGCTGTCGGGCTCGTCCTTGATCGTGGCCCCGTTCCAGGACAAGCAGCGTCAGATCGTGGGCGTGCTCGGGGTGATCGGTCCGACCCGCCTCAACTATGCGCGCATCATTCCCATGGTGGACTTTACCGCCAGGCTGGTGGGCCGGCTTCTGACTTGATTTTTTCGGCGGTCTGCACGATATCGGCACCACCTCAATTGCCCGCGGTCCCAATCGGGTTATAAGCCTCCTGTTCAGCGACGGCCGGGACGTCGCCTCGCACCCGGATAAGTCGCCTCGCACCCGGATAAGATGATGAGCCAACCCTCGCACGACGGATCCGATCCCAAACGGCCGCCTGACGCGACCCCCGCCGATGCTGGCGCCGGCGCTTCCGCCCCCGACCAGGGCGCGGCCGGCAACGGCGAGCGCAGCGTGCACGATGTGATCGCCGCGCTGCAGGCCGAGGTCGCCGATTTCAAGGACCGCTGGATGCGGGCCCAGGCCGAGACCGAGAACGTGCGCAAGCGCTACGAGCGCGAGAAGGAAGACACCGCCAAGTACGCCATCACCAAGTTCGCGCGCGACATCGTCAATGTCGGCGACAATTTCCAGCGCGCCATCGATGCGGTGCCGGGCGGGGCGGTCGAGCGCGAGCCGGCGCTCAAGAGCTTCCTCGAAGGCGTCACCTTGACCGAGCGCGAGCTGCTCAACATCCTGGAGCGTCACGGTATCAAGCGGCTCAACCCCAAGGACGAGGCCTTCAATCCGCACCAGCACCAGGCGATGATGGAGGTGGCGCGCAGCGACGTTCAGCCGGGTACCATCGTGCAGGTGTTTCAGGCCGGCTACACGATCGAGGACCGGGTGCTGCGCCCGGCCATGGTGGTGGTGGCCAAGGCCGAGCCGAAGGCACCCGACGTGCCTGCCGCCGCCAATGACGACGCTCCGGGCCCGCGCAAC
>DATFXD010000116.1:0-23355 GCA_035258605.1 Hyphomicrobiaceae bacterium
TCCCCCGTCGGTTCAGTCGATCTTTCGGTTTGACCGGCTCAAGTTCAGCCGCCCGTTCATCGCATCTTAACCTGAATGATTGCTTTCTTGAAGGCACGATGCCCGCGCTCGCGCCAACCGCGTGCGGGCCCGCCCGCAGCAGATCGACAATCTTCCTGGTTTGTACATGCGTCCCGAATTCAGCTTTGTTGCGGTCCGGTCCCTTGCGCGCGCGCATTGTCTGCGGGCCCTGGCCCTGGTGCCCGGCCAGAATCAGCTAAAAGACAGCGGCATGGCAGAGATCGAGGTAGGCCAGACCTCTCCGGCCGATACAACCGTTACGCGCGTGTTAGGATACGGCGGTGCATTTCCTCTCCTGGGGATGGTGCTGGCCGGAGCCGTCGTGCTCATACTGCTGACCAATACCATGGCGGAGCCCATGGTATTGGCGGTGCTGGCGCTGCTGGCCGTGGCCGGGGTGTTCCTGCTGTTTGGCCTGTTTTTCGGCTTCCTGCGACTGGGCGATCGCGCCCAGGAAGCGGACATGATCCGGGCGGTTGCGGACGGATCGGATAGCGCGCTGCAGATCATCGACAGCCACGGCAGCGTCCTCTACCGCAATCGGGCGCTGGAGCGCCTCAGCGGACGCCGCTCCGGTCGGCATGCCAGCCTGGAAGAATTATTCGCCGGCGAACCCGTGACCGCGGAGGCCTATTTCCGGCTGAGCCGGGCGGCGGAGCGGCTCGAGGCACGCCAAGAAGAGATCTACGTACGTCCCGGCCCGCTTGGCGGCCGCGGTGGGCGCTGGCTCAATGTCTCGGTTCGGCCACACCCCGACCCGACCCGGCCCGAGCGGCGGTTGACACTGTGGCAGATCGACGACGTCACGCGCGAACGCCTGCGCGAAACCGAGACGGTGAGCGGGCTCGAATCGACCCTTGCCTTCTACGACGGTCTGCCGCAGGGGCTGTTGGCGGTGATGCCGGACGGGCGCCTTGCACACCTTAACGCCACCTTGGCGCAGTGGCTCAACCTCAGCCCCGATGCGGGACGGCCGCTGACGTTGCGCGACATCATCTCTCCGGACGGCGCCGCGTTGATCCGCGCCTGCGGGCGCAGCGGCAACGGGCGCACCAGCCGGTTCGATCTCGATCTGTTGCGCGAGGACGGCCGGCAATTTCCAGCGCATCTCATCTGCCGGGCGCACGGCGCCAAGGGGGCGGTGGCGGTATTGGTGCTCGATCGCAGCGCCGAGCCGGCGCGGGTCGCCGACAGCGAACGGCAATTGGTACGCTTCCTCAATTCGGCGCCGTTCGGCATGGCGACCGTCGATGCCGACGGCGCCATCCTCAATGCCAACCCGGCGTTCATGCGCATGTTCAGCCTGGATGACCGTGGGCTGCCCAACCGCATCGGCGACCTCGGTGGCAACGGCGGCGAGGACGTCACGCGCGAGTTGCGCAAGGCGGTACGCCGCGCCGTATCCGGTCGCGCTGCCGCCGGGCCGATCGAGATCAGCTTCGGGGCCGAGCGTGAACTGGTCCGCCGCGTCTACGTCACCGCGCTCAGCTCCGATCCACGCGAGCGCGACGGCGCCATCCTCTATGCCATCGATGCTACCGAACAAAAGGCCCTCGAACTCAAGTTCGCGCAAAGTCACAAGATGGAAGCCGTGGGGCAGCTCGCCGGCGGTGTTGCCCACGACTTCAACAACGTTCTGACCGCCATCATCGGCTTCTCCGACCTTCTGCTGCAGACCCATCGTCCAACCGATCCTGCCTACCGCGATATCATGAACATCAAGAGCAGCGCCCACCGCGCCGCCGGGCTGGTGCAACAGCTGCTCGCGTTCTCGCGCCGCCAGACTTTGCAGGCAGAGGTGTTGGAACTCGGCGAAACGCTTACCGATCTGGCACCGCTGCTCAACCGGGCGCTGGGCGAGAAGATCGAGCTCAAGATCCTGCCCGGCCGCGATCTGTGGTACATCAAGGCCGACAAGACGCAATTCGTGCAGGTCATCATCAACCTTGCGGTCAATGCCAAGGATGCAATGCCTGGCGGCGGCTCATTGTGCATCCGCACCCGCAATATGTCGGAGCGCGAAAGCTTCAAGCTGGCCGAACTCGGCGTCGCCGCCGGCGAATATGTCGCCATCGAGGTGGAGGACACTGGCGTCGGCATCGAGCCGGACATTCTGGGCAAGATCTTCGAGCCGTTCTTCACCACCAAGGAGGTCGGCAAGGGCACCGGCCTTGGCCTCTCCACCGTCTACGGCATCGTCAAGCAGACGGGGGGCTACGTGTTTGCCGAGAGCGAGCCCGGCGCCGGCACCACCTTCAAGCTCTACCTGCCGCGCTACATCGTCGAAAGCGAGGAGGAGCTCGCCAACCAGCGCGCCGACAAGAAGAAGGAGGGTACCCGCGATCTGACCGGTACCGGCCGCGTACTGCTGGTGGAAGATGAGGACGTGGTGCGCAGCTTCGCCGCCCGCGCCTTGGCGCGCCAGGGCTACGAGGTGCTCGAGGCGGCGACCGGCATCGAAGCGCTTGAGGTGATGGAGCGCGAGCGTGGTCGCGTCGACATCGTCGTCAGCGACGTGATCATGCCGGAGATGGATGGGCCCAGCATGCTCAAGGAGCTGCGCAAGACCCGCCCAGATCTCAAGATCATTTTCGTGTCCGGCTATCCAGATGACGCCTTCAAGAAGAGCCTCGACGAGAACGAGGAGTATGCCTTCCTGCCCAAGCCCTTCACCTTGCCGCAGCTCGCCGCCAAGGTGAAGGAGCAGTTGGGGCGCTAACCCGGACCGGCCGCCGGCGCGGCGCGCGCGCGCGCCCCGTGGCTATGGCACGCGGGCGATCGGGAAATGCGGCATGGTGGTGGGCTTGTCCATGATGGCGTCCTGGTAGCCCTTGCTCAACTGCTTGACGCGCCGCGTCAGATAGAGGTCGAGCTCCACGGTATCGATGATCTTGTCGCCGTTGACGTCGGCCGAGCCGCTTAAGCCTTCGACCAGGGCCTTGGTGAAGATGCCGTTCTGCAAGGTGCCAAGCTCGGCCGACAATTGCCGGCTCAGCGACGAGGCATAGGTAATGAGCCCGGGCCCAGCACTCTTGAACTCATTGATCAGCCCCACGGTGTCGAACCGGGCGGTGGTCTTGAAGCCTTCGAGACCGCCGGCGGACTGACAGGCGTCGAGGAACACCAATGCCTTGCTTGGGAAGCGCTTGAGCTCATCGAGCAACAGCCGCTTGTTGTAACCCGTCGATTCAATGTCCTTGTCGTCGAAATCGACCGGCAACAGGTAGGAACTCTGATCCGGCAAGGTGACGCCATGGCCGGAGAAGAAGAACAGGGCTATGTCCCGCGCCGTCATTGTGCGCTTAATCGACGACAGTTTCTGGCGCACATTGCGCTCGGTCGCCAGCTCGTCGGTCAGCACCTCGATGTGCACGTCGCGGTAAAGGCCTCCCTTCAGCTTGAGGAGCGCATCGCCGAAATCGCGTGCGTCCTTGGCGGCATACTTGAGCGACCACTGCGACTGATGATAGGCGCTGACGCCGACCAGCAGGCCGTAGAGTTCGGGCTTTTCCAGGTCGGCCAGCGACGGCTTGGCGCCGGTCCATTTGAGGTCGATCTCGACCGGCGTGCTCTCGTTGGTCTCGGTTTCGGCGATCAGCGCCAAGATCACATCGCGCGGGGGAACTTTGAGCTTCAGCTCGCCCGGTGCCTCGGCGCTATTGACCGGGGCGAAGCCTTTGGCCTCGCCGCCCTCGGCGGGGATGCCGTCGATCAGCGCACGCACGCGCTTGACCGGCAATCCCGACGGCGACCGTACCGAGTAGTTGACGATGAGTTCGGTGCTGGCGAAGCCGCCGCCGGCATTGGGCGATAGAATGTTGATGACCGGCGGCAGCCGTTTGCCGATGTCCTGAAACTCGCGCTTGCGCTTGGCGGCTTGGTTGGCCTGCTGCAGCGCCGTTGCCTCATCTAGGGTGGAAAGCGCCAGCTGCACCACGTCGGGGCGATAGTACTGGTCACGGAAGCGGGCGGCGGAAAAGAAATCGGCCGCGTCATTCCAGCCGCGATTGAGATGCCAGCCGATCAGATCCTCGCCGCCGGGCGAGGCCGTATAGTAGCCGCTTGGGGTCCAGGCCACCCAGCGCCGATCCTTGGCCTCGACGAACAGAGCCAACAGCTCGCGGCCGTCGTCGAGCCGGTGCCAGCGGATGGTGCCATCGCCATAGGCGGCGACCACCAACTTGCCCTCGCGCGGGATGTTGGCACCCCAGGTCACGCCGGGCACCGGCACCTGCCAGACCTGCTTGCCTTGGGCATTGTAGCCGCGCAGCCAATATTCGGTGCCGAGCACGAAGCCTTGCTGGTTCGGCGCGATCGCAAGCGAGCGCGCCACCTCGTAGGGCTCCAGGGTCAACGGGCCACCGGCAAATTTCGGGCGGGCATCGTTGATCCAGTCGGTAATGGGCAGGCCTTGCGTCTCACCAGGATTGAGATCGGCAATGGCAGTTGGCGCATCGCTCAAGCTTCCCGTCGCCAGATCGAACAGCACCGGATCGCCGCTGAATTCCTTAAAGCCGAAGCGCAGGCGCCGGCCGTCGGCTGATACCGTGAAGTGTTCAAAACGCTTGCCGCGCATATCCGCCTGCACGCTGTCTTGCCAGGTGCGCCGGTTGCCTTTGGCATCGATCAAACCGAACGCGGGCTCGGCGGCGCCGAAAGCAATGGCGTCCCCGCACGGCGCAAGATGCATGATGGTGGTCAAGGGCCCGACCAGGTCCCGGCCTGGGCCGGTGCCGGCCCGATCCCAGACGCGAATGGCGATGCGGCCCGCCTTCACGTAGCGTCCCGCGCCATAGAGGCGGGCGCCGTCGGCGGACCAGGCGACGCTGCCAACGTTGCCGTTATCGACGCCCTTGACGTCGGCGGCGGCGCGCCAGGCAAGCGTCGTGGCATCATAGATGTCGACGCCGGCGCCATCGACAAAGCCGACGGCGACGCGGTCGCCGGCGGGATGCACCTCAACGGAATGCGGTTCCGCCCCGCCTTTGGTGAAGACGGTCAACGGCTTGCCCGTGTACCCCGGCGGGTAACGCCGCAGCTTGCGGTCATAGGCGACGGTATAGAGGGTGCCGCGCCGATCGAAGGCAGCCCCATAGGCCATCTTGCCGCCGTAGTCCCGGTCGGTGGCCACCAGTTGCCATTGCCGTGCGTCGGACCCAATCCGCTGCCACACGCGCAAACCCTCGCTGCCGGCGAGCACGGCAAGGAAGTTGCCGTCGTTGCTAACCGCCAGCTCGTTGACGACGTTGCCGAGCGGGCCAAGCCGCGCCACGACGCTACCGGTGGCGGTGTCGAAGATATAGACGAAGTTCACCCGCTGGGTGCGGGCCGCCGCATCCCAGCCTCCGGCGGCGACCCAGCTGCCATCGGGTGCCATGGCGATCGAATAGATCTTGCCGTCATTGCCGGGACCGGCCGGCACCCGCAAGGTCCGCAGCAAGCGACCTTCGGGCAGGCGCCACAGCCGCACCGTCTTGTCGTGCGATCCCGTCGCCAACATGGTGCAGCCGCTGTTGACCCCAACGCGCACCACCGGGGCGGTGTGCATGCGGGCCTCGATCCGCAGTTGCGGCTCTTGCGGGGGAAGCTCCTGGGCCGGGGCGGTCCCGGCGGACCCCAGCATCGCCGCCAGCACGCAAACCGATACTTTGAGGAAGATCCGCGACATGCCCACCCCCCGGATGGTTAAGCTCCCGATCATGGCGCATTGGCCCGGGGGGCAGCAAGGGCGCCGAGCACCCTCCTCAACACTCTCGATGCCAGCGCGCCCATGGTGCCACGGCGCAATTGAACGAGAAGAACAAAACATGTACATTGTGATTAAAGCGCGAGTCGCATTTGGCGCTATCTGCAACTCATGAAATAAACGGGTGCTGCCATGGAAAAACCGGTGCTGAGGGTGGTTGAAGGGGGGAGCATGGACAAGCAGAAGGCCCTCGAAGCGG
Source organism: Hyphomicrobiaceae bacterium (assembly GCA_035258605.1). GTDB lineage: Bacteria > Pseudomonadota > Alphaproteobacteria > Rhizobiales > Hyphomicrobiaceae > AWTP1-13. Next base: position 6,006 of record DATFXD010000116.1, read on the forward strand.
CCCTTGCGCAAATCGACAAGAACTTCGGCAAGGGCTCGATCATGCGGCTCGGCGCCAACGAGCGCAGCATCGACGTTGAGGCCATTTCCACCGGCTCGCTGGGTCTCGATATCGCACTCGGTATCGGCGGATTGCCGCGCGGCCGGGTGGTCGAGATCTATGGGCCGGAATCGTCCGGCAAGACCACGCTCGCCCTGCAAGTGGTGTCGGAGTCGCAAAAAAAGGGTGGCATCTGTGCCTTTGTGGATGCCGAGCATGCGCTCGACCCGGTCTATGCCCGCAAGCTCGGCGTCAAGGTCGAGGACCTCTTGATTTCGCAGCCCGACGCCGGCGAGCAGGCGTTGGAAATCGCCGACACCTTGGTGCGGTCCGGGGCCATCGACGTGCTGGTGGTGGATTCGGTTGCCGCTCTCACCCCCCGGGCCGAGCTCGAGGGCGAGATGGGCGACATGCAACCCGGCATGCAGGCCCGCCTGATGAGCAAGGCGCTGCGAAAGCTTACGGCCTCGATTTCCAAGTCGAAATGCATGGTGATCTTCATCAATCAGATCCGCATGAAGATTGGCATCATGTTCGGCAATCCCGAAACCACCACCGGTGGCAATGCCCTCAAGTTCTATGCCTCGGTGCGGCTCGACATCCGCCGCATTGGCCAAATCAAGGACCGCGAGGAGATCATCGGCAACGAGACCCGCGTCAAAGTCGTCAAGAACAAGGTGGCGCCACCGTTCAAACAGGTGGAATTCGACATCATGTACGGCGAGGGCATTTCCAAGGTCGGCGAGTTGGTCGACCTGGGCGTCAAGGCCGGCATCATCGAGAAGAGCGGGGCGTGGTTCTCCTACAACGGTGAGCGGATCGGTCAGGGGCGCGAGAACACCAAGGCCTTCCTGAAGGCGCATGCCAAAATCGCCGATCAGGTCGAGAAGGCGATTCGCCAGAATGCCGGCCTGATCGTCGACAAGATGCTGCAGGCGGAGCCGGAGGTCGAAGACGGGGCAGATCCCGAGGACGTTGAGGAGGGCTTCATGGCCAACGAGCCCGAGGCGGACCAGGTCAGCAAAAAGGGTGGCCGCGCCAAGCGCTGAGGCTCGCCGCCGATCGGGCGCCACGTGCCTGAGGCCGCGCTTGCCGGGCCGCGGCCATCCCGGTGGGTGGGCGCGCCGGTGGCGCGCTTTGTGGACACCGGACAGGCAGCTGGCTAGAAGTGGCTCCGCAGTTTCCCGCGAGCAGCTCTATGACCAGCGTCAACCAGGTCCGTGCAACCTTTCTCGACTTCTTTGCCAGGAACGATCACACGATCGTGCCATCGTCCTCGCTCGTGCCGCGCAACGATCCAACCTTGATGTTCACGTCCGCCGGCATGGTGCAATTCAAGAACGTCTTCACCGGCCAGGAGACGCGCAGCTATCGGCGGGCAACGACCGCGCAAAAGTGCGTGCGCGCCGGCGGCAAGCACAACGATCTCGACAACGTCGGCTATACCGCGCGCCACCACACCTTCTTCGAGATGCTCGGCAACTTCTCGTTCGGCGATTACTTCAAGGAGCGCGCCATCCCGCTGGCCTGGGAGCTGGTGACCAAGGAGTATGGGCTCGATGCCAAGCGGCTATTGATCACCATCTACTATGACGACGAGGAGGCCTACCGGATCTGGAAGAAGGTGACCGGCTTTGCCGATGACAAGATCATCCGCATTGCCACGTCCGACAACTTCTGGGCGATGGGCGACACCGGGCCGTGCGGGCCTTGCTCGGAGATCTTTTTCGACCACGGGCCCAAGATCCCGGGTGGTCCGCCGGGCTCGGCGGATGCCGATGGCGACCGGTTCATCGAGATCTGGAACCTGGTGTTCATGCAGTTCGAGCAGCGCGGCCCCGGCGATCGCCAGCCCCTGCCGAAGCCTTCGATCGACACCGGCATGGGCCTTGAACGCATCTCCGCGGTGCTGGAGGGCACGCACGACAACTACGAGATCGACCTGTTCAAGGCCTTGATCGCCGCCTCGGAAGCGGCAACCGGCGTGCCGGCCAAGGGCGAGCACAAGGCCTCGCACCGCGTCATCGCCGATCACTTGCGGGCGACGAGCTTCCTGATCGCGGACGGCGTCTTGCCGTCCAATGAGGGCCGCGGTTACGTGCTGCGCCGCATTATGCGGCGCGCCATGCGCCATGCGCGGTTGCTGGGGGCGAAGGACCCGCTGATGTACCGCCTGGTGCCCGAGCTGGTGCGGCAGATGGGGGAGGCCTATCCCGAGCTGCTGCGCGCGCAGCCCCTGATCAGCGAGACCTTGAAGCTGGAGGAGACGCGCTTCCGCAAGACCTTGGACAAGGGGCTCAGCCTGTTGTCGGAGGCCAGCGCCACGCTGAAGCCGGGCGACGTGTTCGCCGGCGAGGTTGCGTTCAAGCTTTACGACACCTACGGCTTCCCGCTCGATTTGACGCAGGACGCCTTGAAGCCACGCGGCATCGATGTCGACCTTGACGCCTTCAATGCCGCCATGGAGCGCCAGAAAGAGGAGGCGCGGCGGGCCTGGAAGGGCTCCGGCGAGGCGGCAACCGAGACCATTTGGTTCGAGATCAAGGAAACGGCGGGCGCCACCGACTTTCTGGGCTACGAGACCGAGGAGGCGGAAGGAGAAATCCGCGCCATCGTCCACGACCGGGCCTCGGTGGCGATGCTGGACACCGGTCAAGAGGGCGCCATCGTCCTCAACCAGACGCCGTTTTATGGCGAATCGGGTGGCCAGGTCGGCGACCAGGGCCTGATCAAGGGGCCCAACGGCGCTCGCTTCCAGGTGACCGGCACGCAAAAGCGGCTGGGCGATGTGGTCGTGCATTTCGGCCGGGTCGAGGCGGGCAGCTTCCGACCGGGCGATGCGGTCGAGCTCAGCGTCGATCACGAGCGCCGGTCCGAGACCCGCGCCAATCACTCCGCCACCCATCTGCTGCACGAGGCTCTGCGCCAGGTGTTGGGGCCGCACGTGGCACAAAAAGGCTCGCTGGTCGAGCCCGCCCGCCTGCGCTTCGACTTTTCGCATCCCAAGCCGATGACGGCGGCCGAGGTCGCCGCCGTCGAGAGCATGGCCAATGCCTTCGTGCTGCAGAATTCTGCGGTGGAGACCCGGCTGATGGCGCTCGAGGATGCGCTGGAGACCGGCGCCATGGCGCTGTTCGGGGAGAAGTATGGCGAAGAGGTTCGCGTCGTGTCGATGGGCATCGGCAGCAGCGGCGCCAAGGCCAGCAAGGCATGGTCGGTGGAACTGTGCGGTGGCACGCACGTAACCCGCACCGGCGACATCGGCCTCATTAAGGTGACGAGCGAGAGCGCCAGCGCCGCCGGGGTGCGCCGCATCGAGGCGCTGACCGCCGATGGCGCCCGCGCCTACCTGTCGGCCCAGGATGCGCGGGTGCGGGAACTGGGCGGCTTGCTCAGAGCCAAACCCGACGAGCTCGTGGAACGCGTGAAAACCTTGGTCGATGAGCGCAAGCAGCTCGAGCGGCAGCTGGGCGAGGCCAAGCGGCAGCTGGCGCTTGGTGGCGGCGGGGCCGGCGCCGGCGGCAATGGCGCCGCCGTGCCGGCCATCAGCGCGGTCGGCGACGTCAAGCTATTGGCGCGCACGGTGCTGGGCTTGAACCCCAAGGACCTGCGCGGCCTCATCGACGATGGCAAGAAGCAGATTGGATCGGGCGTGGTGGCCATCATCGGGGTCATGGAGGACGGCAAGGCCGGCCTCGCCGTCGGCGTCACCGACGATCTCACGGCACGCATCAACGCCGTCGATCTGGTCAAGGTCGGCGCCGAGGCCTTGGGCGGCAAGGGCGGCGGCGGCCGGCCGGATCTGGCGCAGGCCGGCGGCCCGGACGGGTCGAAGGCCGAATCGGCGCTGAAGGCGATCGCGGCCCGACTGGCGAGCTAACCGCTTGCGCGGGCGCTGCCCGAGCGGCGGATTGGCCCCTTGATTTGCGAGCGCCCGTCGCTACTTTGCCGGCGCAATGCGTTGAGCATCACACGAGGCCATGAATACGCAAACGGCAAAAGACTGGAGCGAGGCGCCGCTCACCGGACGCCTCGTGCTGGCCGATGGCACGGTGATCACCGGCCATGGCCTCGGCGCCGTCGGCGCGGCGGTGGGCGAGGTCTGTTTCAATACCGCCATCACCGGCTACCAGGAGATCCTGACCGACCCATCCTATGCCGGCCAGATCATCACCTTTACCTTCCCGCATATCGGCAACGTCGGTACCAATCAGGAGGACACGGAAACCTCCAACCTCGCCATGCGTTCGGGCGTGCGCGGCTGCGTGCTGCGCGCAGCGGTGACCGATGCTTCCAACTATCGCGCCAGCCAATCGCTGTCGCAGTGGCTCAAAGCGCGCGGCATCATTGCCCTCACCGGCGTCGATACCCGCGCGCTCACCGCACGCATCCGCAGCCAGGGCATGCCCAATGCGGTGATCGCGCACGATCCCTCAGGCAGGTTCGATCTCGCCAAGCTCAAGGCCGAAGCCAAGGCCTGGCCGGGCCTGCTTGGGCTCGACCTGGTGCCCGAAGTCACGGCCGGCCAGAGCTACAGCTGGGAGGAGATGCGCTGGGCCTGGGGCAAGGGCTATGGCCGCCAGCTGGCGCCGCAGCTCAATGTGGTGGCCGTCGACTACGGCCTCAAGCGCAACATTCTGCGCTGCCTGGCGAGCGCGGGATGCAAGGTCACCGTGGTGCCGGCTACCGCCAGCGCCGAGGACATCTTGCAGCGTCGGCCGGACGGCGTTTTTCTCTCCAACGGTCCGGGTGACCCGGCGGCAACCGGGGTTTACGCGGTGCCGGAAATCAAGAAGCTGATCGCGTCCGGCGTGCCGCTGTTCGGCATCTGCCTTGGTCACCAGATGCTGGGGCTGGCGATCGGCGCCAAGACTTGCAAGATGCATCAGGGTCATCACGGCGCCAATCATCCGGTCAAGGACTTTACCACCGGCAAGGTCGAGATCACCTCCATGAACCACGGCTTCACCGTGGATCGCGCCACCCTTCCCGCTGCTGCGGAAGAAACCCACGTGTCGCTGTTCGACCAGTCCAATTGCGGTCTGCGCCTGAAGGGCAAACCGGTGTTCTCGGTGCAGTACCATCCCGAGGCCTCGCCGGGTCCCGAAGACAGCCACTATTTGTTTGTGCGCTTCGGCAATCTGATGCGCGAGCGCAAGGGCCTGCCAACCTTGCCCGAGCGCCCCGGGCGCGCTTGAGGCGAGGGCGCCGCGCGCCGGCCTTGGCACCGCTTGGCGGCACGGCGCGGGCGGCAGCATGGGCAGAAATCGAATTGCAGGGCGAGCGGCGGACCGCCTATAGCCAAGCCCGCCGCGCTGCAATATGAAGCGGGCCCATGCCAAAGCGCACCGACATCAACTCCATCCTGATCATCGGCGCAGGCCCGATCGTCATCGGCCAGGCCTGCGAGTTCGATTATTCCGGCACCCAAGCCTGCCGTGCCCTCAAGGCCGAGGGCTTTCGCATCATCCTGGTCAATTCCAATCCGGCCACCATCATGACCGATCCGGAGCTGGCCGATGCGACCTATATTGAGCCGATTACGCCCGAGGTGGTGGCGGCGATCATCGAGCGCGAGCGGCCCGACGCCTTGCTTCCGACCATGGGCGGACAAACCGCTCTCAATACGGCGCTGAGCCTCGCTCGCCAGGGGGTGCTCAAACGCTTCGGCGTGGAAATGATCGGCGCCACCGCCGAGGCCATCGACAAGGCCGAAGATCGGCAGCTGTTTCGCGAGGCCATGACCCGCATCGGCCTCGCCACCCCCAAGTCAACGCTGGCCAACGCCAGCGAACTGAAGCGGCAGGACCGCACCCGACATGCCGCCGAGCTTGCCCGCATCGAGGGTCTGGCTGAGCCCGGCGAGCAGGCGGAGCAGCGCGCAAGCTACCTCAAGGCCTGGCAGGCGGCCGCCCACGACCGCCACAAGCGCTACCAAGAGCAGGCCCTACTCAAGGCCATGGAGGGTCTGTCGAGCATTGGCCTTCCCGCCATCATTCGGCCGTCGTTCACCCTGGGTGGCACCGGCGGCGGCATTGCCTATAACCGCGAGGAGTTTCGCGACATCGTCGAGCGCGGCCTGCAGGCCTCGCCCACCACCGAGGTGCTGGTGGAGGAAAGCGTGCTCGGCTGGAAAGAATTCGAGATGGAAGTGGTCCGTGACAAGGCGGACAACTGCATCATCGTCTGCTCGATTGAAAATGTCGATCCGATGGGCGTGCACACCGGTGACAGCATCACCGTCGCACCCGCCCTGACCTTGACCGACAAGGAATACCAGATCATGCGCAACGCCTCGATCGCGGTGCTGCGCGAGATCGGCGTGGAGACCGGCGGTTCCAACGTGCAGTTCGCTGTCAATCCCGATGACGGCCGGCTGGTGGTGATCGAGATGAACCCGCGCGTTTCGCGCTCCTCGGCCTTGGCCTCCAAGGCCACCGGCTTTCCGATCGCCAAGGTCGCCGCCAAGCTCGCCGTCGGTTACACGCTCGACGAATTGGAGAACGACATCACCGGCGGTGCCACCCCGGCTTCCTTCGAGCCGACCATTGATTACATCGTCACCAAGATTCCACGCTTCGCTTTCGAGAAGTTTCCCGGCGCGGAGCGCACGCTCACCACCTCAATGAAGTCGGTCGGCGAGGTGATGGCGATCGGCCGTAGCTTCGCGGAAAGCCTGCAGAAGGCGCTGCGTGGCTTGGAGACCGGCCTGACCGGGCTCGACGACATCGAGTTGTGGGGACTGGGGCAGGGCGACGACAAGAACGTGGTGCGAGCCGCGCTCGGCATGCCGACCCCCGACCGGCTGCTCAAGGTGGCGCAGGCGATGCGGCTGGGTTTCGACCACGAACAGATCTACGCCTGCTGCCGGATCGATCCCTGGTTCCTGGCGCGGATCCAGGAGATCGTCGATCTGGAGGCGCGTCTCAAGGCGCATGGGTTACCCGATGCCGCCGAGCCGCTGCGGGCGCTGAAGGCGATGGGCTTTTCCGATGCACGGCTCGCCAAGCTGGTTGGTGCGAGCGAGGCCGAGGTGCGCCAGCGGCGCGCCGAGCTCGCCGTGCGTCCGGTGTTCAAGCGGATCGACACTTGTGCCGCCGAGTTCGCCTCGCCGACGGCCTACATGTACTCGACCTATGAACGCGGCTTGGTTGGCGCCCCGGTTGACGAAGCCGACCCCTCCGACCGCGACAAGGTCATCATTTTGGGCGGTGGGCCCAACCGTATCGGACAGGGGATCGAGTTCGACTACTGCTGCTGCCACGCCTGCTTTGCCTTGGCCAAGGCCGGTGTCGAGACCATTATGATCAACTGCAATCCCGAGACGGTCTCGACCGACTACGACACCTCCGACCGTTTATATTTCGAACCGTTGACGGCCGAGGACGTGCTGGAAATCATCCACGTCGAGCGTTCGCGCGGCCGGCTCAAGGGCGTGATCGTGCAGTTTGGCGGACAGACACCGCTCAAGCTGGCGCGCGCCCTGGAAGAGGCCGGCGTGCCGATCCTCGGCACCTCGCCCGACGCCATCGACCTGGCCGAGGACCGCGACCGTTTCAAAGCTCTGATCGAGCGGCTGCGCTTGACGCAACCGGAAAGCGGCATTGCGCGCACGCCGGCGGAGGCGCGCCACGTCGCCGACGCGCTTGGCTATCCGGTGGTCATTCGTCCCTCCTACGTGCTCGGTGGTCGGGCCATGCAGATCGTCGCCGACAGCAGCGAGCTCGATCGCTACATCGCGCGGCTGTCGGAGACGCTCGACCAACCTTCCGATCTGGCGGTGTCGGCGGCGCGGCCGTTGCTGGTTGACCGCTATCTGAGCGGCGCCATCGAAATCGACGTCGATTGCCTCAGCGACGGTGCCGATACCTTTATCGCCGGCATCATGGAGCACATCGAGGAAGCCGGCATCCATTCCGGCGACAGCGCCTGCTCGCTGCCGCCGCATTCGCTGGATTCGGCGTTGATGGTGCGGTTGGAGAAACAGACGCGCGACCTGGCTCAGGCGCTCAACGTCGTCGGCCTTATGAACGTGCAGTACGCCGTCAAGGATCGGCAGATTTATGTGCTCGAGGTCAACCCGCGCGCCTCGCGCACGGTGCCGTTCGTCGCCAAGGTGATCGGCAAGCCGATTGCCGGCATCGCCGCCCGCATCATGAATGGTGAGCCGCTGGCCGCGTTCAAGCTCAAGCCCGTGAAGCTCACGCACGTCGGCGTCAAGGAGGCGGTGTTTCCCTTCGCCCGGTTCCCCGGCGTTGATCCGATCCTCGGCCCGGAGATGCGTTCAACCGGAGAGGTGATGGGCATCGATCACGTTTACGCTCTGGCGTTTGCCAAGAGCCAGCTTGGCGCCGGCAACGTATTGCCGCTCAGGGGTAGCGTGTTTGTGTCGCTGCGCGACCAAGACAAGGAGGAGATCCTGGGCGCCATGCGTGATCTAAGCGAGCATGGTTTTCGCATTCTGGCCACGCGCGGCACCAAGCGGGCGCTACAGGCGCACGGCATTGCCTGCGAGCAGGTCAATAAGGTGCTCGAGGGCCGACCCCATATCGTCGATTTGATGAAGAACGGTGAGGTGCAGCTCGTTTTCAATACCACTGAAGGGGCAAAGGCCCTGGCCGATTCGAAGGATATCCGGCGTACCGCCTTGCTCAACCACATTCCATACTATACAACTTTAGCTGGCGCGCTTGCCGCGACTGAGGCCATTCTAGCGCTTGCTGCTGGCAGTCTTTCCGTGGCGCCGCTGCAATCTTATGTAAGCCAAGCATCCTGAGGATGTCATGGCCGGCGCTGTGATCGGGGCTGGCCAAACCCAGTAGACTGAGTGAGACTGTAGGGTGGTGCCGGCACCCGGCCGGACACCGGCTATTGCGAATGTGAGCCTAGGCTATGGAAAAAGTGCCGATGACGGTTGAGGGGTTCAAGAAGCTCGAAACCGAATTGCACCGTCTCAAGGTCGAAGAACGTCCCCGCATTATCCAACAGATCGCGGACGCGCGCGAGCACGGCGATCTTTCCGAAAATGCTGAATACCATGCCGCCAAGGAGGCGCAGGGACTTAACGAAGCCAAGGTCGCCGAGCTCGAGGACAAGCTCGGCCGCGCCGAAGTGATCGACACTTCCAAGCTCACGGGCAGCACGGTCAAATTTGGGGCCACGGTCACCCTGGAGGACGAGGACTCCGGTGACAAGGTCAAGTACATGATTGTCGGCGAGCACGAAGCCAATGTGCGCGAGGGCAAGATTTCCATTGCCTCGCCGATTGCGCGCGCCCTGATCGGCAAGGGCAAGGGCGACAGCGCCGAAGTGACGACGCCGCGCGGCAGCCGCAGCTATGAAATACTCAAGATCGAGTATAAATAGGCGGTGGGGGCCCGGCGAGGACTGGGTGTCGCTTTTTTGCCCTGCGGCAATCCCCAGCACGCCGGCTTGCTACGCGATCTTGCTTGATCCGCAGCCACGAAGCGCCCATACTTTTAAACCATATTGACGACGAACGTTGCATAGCGCGCGGCATTACTGCGCTAAGCTGGGGGTTCGGCTTAGAGTTGGCGTGGGGCGCGTTGGCCGAAAGCGAGCGATGGGGAAGCTCTGGTCATTTTTGGGGGGGCGCCGCCGTGTGGGTTGGCTGGCGCTGAGCGTTGGCTTGGCCCTGGCGCTGTTGATCGCCGACGGGGCACTGGCCAGAAGTCGCGGGCGCGACCGGCGCGGCGACGATAGTTCCCTCAGCGGCGGGTCGCGTGGCGGCGATGCCTCTTCAGTCAGCTCGAGCGGACGCGGCAGCACGGATAGCGGTGGCACGCGCACCTCTGGTGGCAACTCCGGCGGCAGCGGCGACAGGAACGGCAAGTCGAAAGACGACGATGGCGACGACGATGCACGCGGCAACAACGCGGGCCGTCCGCAGCTTCCGGGCAAAGGCGCTAATGACCCGCCTGGAACCGTGGTCGAAATGCTGCAGCGAATGTTTGCCAACCAAGGCAACGCGCCGGGCGCCACAAGCGATGCCAAATCGGCCACGCGATCCGATGATGGGCGCAGCTCCGGCAAGTCCCAGGGCGGCGACAAGGGCGGCAAGACCGACAGCGCCAGCACGGCCGACGCCAACGCCAAGGATGCCAATACTGCCAATACTAAGGATGCCAGCGCGAAAGACGCCAATGCGAAGACTGACGGCGCCGGCAAAAAGGATCAGCCGGCGACACCAACGATTGCCCGGGCGCCGTTAGCGCAGGACGCGCCGCAGGCCAAGCGGGCGCTGCAGCGTGCGCGTTCGCCATCCTTGTCCTGGCAGCGCGAGGCAAGCGCCAGCGATCTCTTTCGGCGCGATGAAGTGCTGGTGGTAAACGCCTCGCCCGCGGCCATGGCGCAGCTACAGTTTGCGCATGTGGAGAGCATCACCACGGGCGACACCACGATTTCCCGCTTTGTGGTGCCTGACGGACTGGATGCGATCGCGGCGCGGCAGGTATTGCGCCAGGAGATGCCCAACGTGGCGTCGGCCTTCAACTACGTCTACCGGCCCTATGTGGCGGCAACGGAGGCGGGCGGCGGCATCTCCGGTCAGACTCAGCCGGTCAAGGGCGTAAAGGGCTGCAGCGCGGAGCGCTGCTACGGACCAGGCTTGATCAATTGGCAGCTGGAGCAAAGCTCCTGCACCGTCGAGATCGGGGTCGGCGTGATCGATACCGGCTTCGACAGCCAGCACCCCGCGTTCAAGGACCGCAAGATCAACTGGAGCACGGTGCTCGAAGGCAACAACGTCTCGGTGCAGACGTGGCATGGCACCGGTGTGCTGGCACTGTTGTCCGGCAACCCCCAGGGCAGTACGCCGGGGCTCATCCCACAAGCCACCTTCACCGCCACCAACACATTCTACGCCGATGGCAGCGGTCAACCCGCAACCGACACCACCACCCTGGTGAAGGCGCTCAAGCTGATGGAGACCTACAAGGTCAAGGTGGTCAACCTGAGCCTGGCTGGGCCGCAGGATGCGACGCTGCACAAGCAGATCAAAGCCATGAGCGAAAGCGGCGTGTTGTTCGTGGCGGCGGCCGGCAACGGCGGCCCGTTCGCGCTGCCAAGCTACCCTGCCGCCTATCCCGAGGTGATCGCAGTCACAGCGGTCGATCGTAATCTGGTGGGTTACCGACACGCCACCCGCGGCCCGCACATCGACTTGGCGGCGCCTGGCGTCGACATTTGGACCGCGCTCCCCGACAAGCGCGAAGGCCCGCAGACCGGAACTTCGTTCGCCGTCCCCTACGTGACCGCCGCTGCCGCAGCGGTCTATCCCAAGGAGGAGCTCACCTACCGCGGCCAGCCGCTGGATCCGAAGAAGGCGGTGCTGAGCCGGCTGACGACCCGTGATCTAGGTCCGGTCGGCCGTGACACCATCTACGGCCAGGGCCTGCTGCAAGCGCCGCCCAAGTGCGCCGACAAATCCAATCCAAATGCCGCCGTCGAGGTCAGTTCGGCGTGGTCGCCGACCTTGCAGCCGGTGCTGCAGCCAGAGCCACTACCGGCCTCGAGCCTGATGTCGCTCACCCCATCGGCCGAGGTGAGGTGGCCGGGCGTTGTGCAGCACCTCTCGTTCCAAGGCGACAACTGACAAGCCCGCGATCGCTGCCGTTTGGATGCTGGTGTTGCTGCCGGCAACGATTTAACGCGGCACCTGCCAACCGTCGGCGATCAGCTTGCGTTCATCGGCGGGCAGCAGCACCACGTCGCGCATCAGGGTCCCGAGCGTCCGTTCGATGCCACCGGCCTCGTTGCTCCGATCCGCCACCTTCCCGGCCGGCACATATCCATTCGCCTCGGACGTGCCCGCGGTCGGGGTTGCGGTCTTGAGCTGCCAGGCACCCGCCTCATCACGGCAGGCGATGCTTTTGAGGCCGCCTCCCTCCGCTGACAAGAGATCGTACTGGCGGCACCATTGCTTGGTCGTGCTCAAGAAGGTCCCGGTCGGCTTGAGTGTGACGAGTGCAGCTGCAACATTGCTTTCCGCGGTCTCGAGCGTCCGCTGCAGCTCAACGGCGAGCAGGCGCTGACCGGCTTGCTCGCGATCGGGCGCCCGGAGGTACCAGGGGAGAGCCGCCGCGCACATCAGTGCCAACATCGCCGCCAGCGACCATGCGGGGATAGGCAAGCGTGCCGACGCGGGCGCGGCGGGGCGCCGTTGCCGGGGCGCGAACCACCGCGTCTCCCCAGCATCGGGCTCTGGCTCGGACCTCGCCAGCACCTGGCGCAGGCGATCGGGGATCGGCGGCAGCCGGTCGAACGGCCGCGCCAGACCCCGATTGGTCAAAATAAAGCTTTCGAGCTTTTCAAGCAGCGCCGGATCCTGCCCCAACGCTTGCCGTACCAGGGGCCGTGCCTGGCGGGGCAGTACGCCGTCGGCATAGGCCATGAGATCGGCATCGGAAATGGTGATCATGGCCGCGACCCTGCTATTGCTGCGGTAAGGCGTGGCTTAGTCGGCATGTCCAGCTCCGGCCGCGGCCCCTTGATTGGCCGCGGCGCCTTGAACAAGGGTATGGCTTTGGCCGGCGTTGCCGGGGGCCGCCTCGGGTCTTGTGCGATCGGATCCATCCACCTGTCTCATGCGACCCTGGCTGGGATTGCGCGATGCGCGACACAACCCGTGGCGCCCGTCTCCTGACCCGAGTTCGTCGCCTTGTTCCAAATCTCCCGCCAAGGCTGGCATACTGCCTAAGTCTCAGCAGGACTTCGATTATCGGGTAGGGAACGCGTCCTCAGTACGCTGTCTGCCCGCAGACCGACGACCTAACGCATGGCGGGGAACTTTATTCTCGCAAACAACAAAACGCCTCCGGGGGTGTGGCATAACTACAAGGCTCGCCACGGCGCGAGGCCTCGGCCTAGCCGCGGGCCTGGCGCTGGCGGGCGTGCGCAACCGGTACCCCGGGCTCGAATTTGACCCGGCGGATCACCAGCGTGGTCTTGACACTGGCCACATTGGGCGCGGCCGTGAGGTCCTCGATCACGAAGTCCTGGAACGCGGTGAGGTCCGGGGCTACGCACTTCAATTGAAAATCGCTCTCGCCGGACAACATGTAGCATTCGCGGACCAGCGGCCAGGCGAGGACGCGATTCTCAAAGGCGCGCAGATCAGCCTCGGATTGACTATGCAGACCCACCATGGCGAAGGCGATCACCTCAAAGCCGACGCTCTTCTCATCGAGCAGCGCAAAATAGCCGGTGATCATGCCGGCCTCTTCCAGCGCGCGCACGCGCCGCAGGCAGGGCGGGGGCGAGATCCCGACCTTGCGCGCCAGTTCGACGTTGCTGATACGGCCATTGGCCTGCAGTTCCCTGAGGATCCGCCAGTCGGTGACATCGAGCCGTACGCGCATGCCGGTGGAGCTCCCTTGGCATGGGCCAAGAGTTTCCAGAAAGTCCCGCCGCGCGCAACATCGTTTCCGATCTCGGACAGAAACCAGCATCGGTCGCCACGGAGGCTGCGATGAGCGAGCGTTCAGCGCTTGAGGGTCGCCGCGGCTGGATCGTCAGCGATGGCAAGCGCGGTAACGAAGTGCAAAGCAGCGGGGTGCTTCGCGCGCTGGGCCTCACCTACGAGTACAAGCGCGTTGATCCGCGGGGGCTTTGGCGCTTGCTGTCGCCTTGGGGTCCCGTCAACCCGGCTGAGCGCTTCGGCAGCGCCACCAGTCCGTTCCGCCCGCCGTGGCCCGATTTCGCCATTGCCACCGGGCGTTTGACGACCCCCTATATGCGCGCCCTCAAACGCCGCGCCGGGCTTGCCACCTACACCATCATCTTGCAGGACCCCAAGGTGCCGGCCACGGCCGCAGATTTGTTCTGGGTCCCCGAGCATGATCGGCGTCGCGGCGCCAACGTCGTCACCACGCTCACCGCACCGCATGGCTACTCGCAGCGTCGCCTCGGCGAGTTGGCGCGCCAGGTGCCGGCGGTACTCGCCGGCCTGCCGCACCCCACCATCGCCGTGGCGCTCGGCGGACCCAACGGCGACTACGTCTATGCCGCCGACGCCATGGAGCATTTGGCGAGCGCGCTCGCCTCCCTTGCCAGCCTTGGCGCCGGACTGATGATCACACCCTCCCGGCGCACGCCCGCTGCCGTCGTCGCCCGCGTGCGGGCTGCGACAGCGGGGCTCGCCGCCTGGCTTTGGGACGGGACCGGCGACAATCCCTATCCCTATTTTCTGGCGCACGCGGACGCCTTCATCGCGCCCGCCGATTCCGTCAACATGACCGGGGAGCCGTGCGTCACCGGCCGCCCGGTTTACGTGTTCGATCCCGGTGGCGGCTCGCCCAAGTTCACCCGCTTTCATGCCGCGCTGGCGCGGCATGGCGCAACGCGGCCGCTGCCGCGCCATTTCGAGCGCTGGCAAACATGGAGCTACCCGCCGCTCGATTCCGCCACCACCATCGCCCAGGAAATTGCCCGCCGCTGGAGCAAGCGCCGGCAGATGCTGGGCGATCTACGGCAGGGTGGAGCCTGAGCGTGGCGCCGTTGGCCGCTCTTGACCGCCGACGCTTTTGGCCGGATATGCAACCCGTGCGCGCTGCAATCGCTTCGACCTGCCCAATTGATGCCTAACCCCCCGCCCGCGAAGGCCTGAACAATGGCCATCCCCATTGTGTCGTTGGTGGTTGCCACCGCGCTCTTCATGGAGAACACCGATTCCACCATTTTGGCGACCGCGCTTCCGACCATCGCGCGCGATCTGGGCCTGGATCCGATCTCGCTGAAGCTGGCGGTAACGTCCTACCTGGTCAGCCTTGCCGTGTTCATTCCCGTGAGCGGCTGGGTGGCCGATCGCGTCGGCGCGCGAACCACGTTCCGCCTCGCGCTCGCGCTGTTCATGCTGGCGTCGATCGGCTGTGCCTACTCAAGTTCGCTGGCGGCATTCGTGTTCTGGCGCGCGGTGCAGGGCATGGGCGGAGCCATGATGGTGCCGGTGGGGCGCATGGTGGTGATACGGACCGTCGCCAAGAATGAGCTGGTGCGGGCGCTGTCTTTCATCGCCATGCCGGCGCTGATCGGTCCCATGCTCGGCCCGCCGATCGGCGGCCTGATCGTCACCTACGCCGACTGGCGCTGGATCTTCTTCGTCAACATCCCGATCGGCATTCTCGGCATCATCCTGGCCACGCTCTATATCCCGGAGATCAAAGAAGAGACGGCGCCGCTCGATCTCGCCGGCTTCGTGCTTTGCAGCCTTGGTCTCGCCGGCCTGGTGTTGGGCGCGGCCATGACCGGGCGGCGTATCGCGCCGATCGAGGTGGCGCTTGCCTCGATGCTGATTGGCGCGGTGCTGCTGGCTGGCTACGTCCGCCACGCGCTGCGCAGCGAGCGCCCGTTGCTCGATCTGCGGTTGATGCGCTTCAAGACCTTCGAGGCCGGCATTCTCGGCGGCACCTTCTTCCGCTTTGGCGTCGGCGCCAGCGCCTTTCTGCTGCCGCTGATGCTGCAGCTGGGATTTGGCCTCGATCCCTTGCAATCGGGGCTCACGACCTTTGCCGGTGCGGTGGGTGCCCTGATCGTCAAGCCGCTGGCGCGCAGCTTCCTGTTCAAATTCGGGTTCCGGCGGCTGCTGGTGGTCAACGGCCTGTTGGCCTCGCTGGTGCTGATGGCGCTAGCGCTGTTCAAGCCGACGACGCCGCACATCCTGATGCTGGCCGTGCTGCTGTTGGGCGGCTTCCTGCGCTCGCTCGAATTCACGAGCCTGTCGGCCATCACCTATGCCGAACTGGAAAGCCGGCAAATCAGCGCCGCCACCGGTATGGCCAGCGTCGCCCAGCAGGTGTCGATCAGCCTCGGCGTGGCAACGGGGGCAATGGTGCTCGAGATATCGGAATCGATGGCCGGGCGGGACGCGCCGGCGGTGGCAGACTTTGCGGTTGCCTTCGTCATTGTCGGCCTGGTCTCGGCCATGACCTCGGTGCTGATGCTGCGCTTGCCGTCGGATGCGGGCGACGAGATCGCAGGTCGCGCATTGCCGCCGGCCGATCCGCCGCGCGTCAGAACGGCTTGAGCAGCCCGGCGTTCGCCGCGGGTCAGCCCGCGGCTGCGCGCGGCCGCCAAATCGCCGAATGGGATACCCGGGCGATCGGCGTGGTGTCGTTGGCCACGATCACGCCCTCGAGCTCGACCAAGCGATGCCCCTTGCGTTCGTAGTTGGCGACGATTTTGGCGCCGACGCGCAGCTGATCGCCGATCGCCACCCTGGCAAAATGCTCAACCGTGCTGCCGACATGGATCCACGGACCCAGCACCACGTTGTGGG
The DNA here is from genome assembly GCA_035258605.1 of Hyphomicrobiaceae bacterium. Lineage (GTDB taxonomy): Bacteria > Pseudomonadota > Alphaproteobacteria > Rhizobiales > Hyphomicrobiaceae > AWTP1-13. The sequence goes on from DATFXD010000116.1 coordinate 22,339, forward strand.
TTAGCGCCCAGTTCATAAGCCGCGGCAGCAGGCCCGGGTGACACAGGCCCTCGGCCGCATAGAGGCCATGCGCCTCACGCACGTCGGCCAAATACTGGGTGGCGAAGGCCGCCGTCACTGCCAACGGGCGGATCCCCAACCAGCGCCCCACCCGCAAACTTTCCGCATCGGCGGGCGGCCGCGGCTCGACGGCTGCCGCCATCGTGAAGGCCGCCATCGGTGGTGGGGCAGCGCCGGGCAAGCTGGCCTCGCCGGTGGCACACAGCTCGTCACGACAGCTGAGGTCGATGGCAAGGCCGCCATCGACCTCGCGCGCGGTCACGGTGGCGAGCTCGCCGTCGTAGACCGGCTTCAGGAAGCGGACCTGAAACCTGCCAGCGTCGAGAAAGGCAGAGCCCCAGTGCGCCACGGCGGGATGGGTCATGTAGGCGTAGACGTCGACCCCAGGAACAAGCCCGCCCCCGAAGCCAAATTGGCGAGCGACGCCGTCGTCGTGCATCTTGTTTTCGGATTGACGGGCGCTGTTGTAGGCGAGGAGGCGGTAGACGGCGGGCGCACCCGCCATGGGCGCTGTTTCTCTCATAGGGTCACTCACGCGATGTCTCCCTCAGGTTGGCCACGCGCACTGCAGCCCGCCGTTCGCCATCGGGCGGGCGCCTCGTTGGGCCCGATGCCCCATGCCCCTGGACTTGTCCCATGACGCCAGCCCGGGCCCCAACGACGGGCCGGCCCACGGCGCCGACACCGATCGCGCTGGCGGCGGCCTTTAGCTTTGCGCCCGGCACCTTGCGAAACCGTAATCTCGCGCGCCTCGCCCGGACGGGCCCGCGCCCGTTGACGGTCAGTGAGCCGGGCTTCTGGCGCGGCCCAGCATGTCCCGGAACTTGCCCACAGCCGCGGTCGTTCCCATCTGATCCCTGCCAGGGTGCAAGGTGACCTAAGCGATGTTTCCGATCCGTGACAGCGTCAGTCGCACGCACGACCCGGTCGTCGTATGGACGATCATGGGGCTGAACA
>DATFXD010000117.1:0-7331 GCA_035258605.1 Hyphomicrobiaceae bacterium
AAATCGAGGCTAGTGATGACGATTTCGATGTCACCAACTTGGCTTATAGCACGAAAAAGTACCTCGAATGAATTGCGGCTCCCTAGGGCATCCGGTGTCAGCAGAACAAATGTCCAATGAACGTTGCGGAATGACGCCCGACGCGGCTGCGTTTCACTGAAAAGCGCTGAAAATAGGTTGCCAAACCTGCGCTCAAAGCCTTCGGTGCCAATGCATCGTACATCCAATTCAACTCGGCAGCCGAACAAAGTGTTTGGAGACCTCAAGCACTTCGCGCAGTATCTCCTGCGCAACTAATTGCGCCCGAGTCGTGCATTTCGTATCCAGCTTCATGTCGCCTTGCCACCAAGTCGGCGCCGTTCGCCGTTTTCACCTTCGTGCGCGGCGCCGGTTTGCGTGCCGGTGATTGCGGCCCGCAATACCCCGCCCACGCCTCCATCAGCCCGCGCCGTTTCTCCAGTAGTTCGCCGCGCTGATAGGCCAGGCGCGTTTTCTCATCGCCGCCGATGGCGTGCGCCAGCGCCGCCTCGCAAATGTCATGGGCAAAGTCTGTTTCCTCGCCGGCCCAGTCGCGGAACGATGACCGCATGCCATGCACGGTAAGGCCGTTGTCTGGGCACAGGTCACACAGCAAACCAAACATCACCGTGTCGGACCGCGATTCGCTCGGATCGCGGCCGGGGAACACGAACTTGCGTCGGCGGTCGGCCATCTCCTTGACGATGGCGACGGCGCGGTCGCAGAGCGGCACGCTGTGCTTGCGCCCGCGCTTCATGCGCTCGGCAGGGATCGACCACACCTTGGCGTCGAGATCGAACTCATCGAACCGCGCCTCTCGCGCCTCTTTGGTGCGCGCGGCGGTGAGGATGGTGAACTCCAGGGCACGCGCCGTCACGCCTTGCTTGGCCCGCAAGCGCGCCATGAACGCCGGCACGTCCTTGTAGGGCATGGCCGTGAAATGCTTGACCGTGTGAAGTTTCGATTTCGGCTGCAGCAAGGTGTCGAGGTGGCCGCGCCACAGCGCTGGATTGTCGGTGCGCAGCTTGAGCGCCTTGGCGGCCGCCAGCACCTTCTCCATCCGGCCGCGCACCCGGCTGGCGGTCACCGTCTTGGTGTTCCAGATCGGCTCCAGCACCTTCAACACATCATCGGTATCGACGGCGGACACGGCCTTGTCGCCAATCACCGGATAGACGTAGTCCTCGAACGTCTTGACCCACTGCGCCTGATGCCTGGCGTTTTTCCAGGCGGCCTTGTTATTTTCAATCCACTGATTGGCGAACTGGCGGAAGGTGATGCCTTGGGCCTCCGCCGCGCGCTGCTGGGCGATGGCCCTGGCCTTGTCGTCCTTTCGTTGCTGGATGGGGTCACGGCCCGCCTGGTGGTGCTCGCGGGCTTCCTTGGCCAAATCTCGGGCCTCCGCCAGCGACACCTCGGGGTAGCCGCCGAGCCCCATGTCCCTGGCAACGAACTTGCCATCGGCACGCTTCTGCTTGAACCGGAAGATCCAGCTTTTGTTGCCGCCCTCGCTCACCCGCAGGTAGAGGCCGGCGCCGTCGGCGTACATCCCCGGCTCGGTGATCGACTTCACCTTCCTGTCCGTCAGAATATGACTATTTATCCCAATTTTTCTAGGATGGGTAGAATAGACCCAAGCAGTTCCGCCGTCCGCATGCCTTCCGCCAGTGACATATCGCCAAAGGCAATGTCGCAAATGAAGTAGTTTGCACTCGACGTCTCGATGGTATCGGCAATGTACCGGCGCGCACCTGCCGCGGTACCGGCGAAGGCGCCGCCGGTGGTGAGGAGCGGCTCAACGTCTTGCGGCAGGGCGAGCGGGAACGCGTGCCCGTGTCGCGTCCACAGGATTTCCATGTGTTGCCGCCAGCGCCTGTATGCGCGTGCGATCACGCGTTGCGCTTCCAATTCGCTGTCGGCGAGCACCATGTGACGGATCACCCCGATCCGAGGCGGCGGGTCGGTTGGGTGCGCCTGCGCCGTCCATTCTGCCCGGAAGCGGTCGGCGATCGCCCGCGCCGCCGCCGCCGGCACCAAGGTGGCGATGTTCGCCCTCTCCCGCGCCGCCCATATACTGGCTTGCGGTGTCGTAACGCCATACCACAGGGGTGGGTGCGGCTTCTGCAGCGGCCTCAGCACCATGGGCACGTCCTTGAAGCGATAAAACTCGCCTTCGAAGTTCAGGACATCCGAACTGAGGCCCTGCGTGATGACGCGGAGGGCTTCGGGAAACTGCCGTGGCCCATTGCCGGGATCGACGCCGAAAAAGCCGACCTCGATCGGCGAGACCCCTCGACCCACACCCAGCTCGAGGCGGCCGCCGCTCATGTGATCGAGCATGCAGATTTCTTCGATCAGGCGCAACGGATGATAAAGCGGCAGCAGATACACCAGCGGTCCGAAGCGCAGGCGTTTCGTTCGCTGTGCGAGCGCGGCCATGAACACGCCCGGCGACGGCGCCAGCCCCAACGGTGTGCCGTGGTGCTCGGCCAGATGGTAGGCGTAAAAACCCAATCGGTCGTAGGCCTCGGCCAGCCGCAGGCGGTCCTCGAATTGCTGACCGGGTGCCACGCCAGCATCGTCCATGTGGTCGAACACGCCGAACTTCATGTGAGTTGCCCTTGGTTGAAGCCGCGCCCCCGGTGATCTCCTGGCATAGCCGCCGTCACGGTCAGGCCGATGACAAGGGCGCCACTATTTTCCTCGCCTCACCGCCCGCTCGTTCAAGCCAATGATACCCCGACCGCCACCTGTAGCCGGATGTCCGATGGATCAGGTCGCGCGCTGCGTGTGCGACGGCGGCTCGCCGGCCGGCCCATCCTACAATGAAACGCAACGGAACACTCGGGCCCGATCCGGCAGCATCCAGCTGGCGAGGCCAGGGCTTTGAACGTCCGAATTCCACCACATGCAACTATAAAGCTCGTCTCTCTGCGTGGTGCCGCAACAGCCCTGCGTGCCTCATGGCGTCGCCGCAGACACGGAGCCGACCGCTCGGTCGATGTGGGCAGGCCCCTCAAGGTCCGTCCTCGCCGGGGAAACGCGATTATCCCTGCAATGCCGCAAGACTGCGGCCAGCAAGCGGCTTAACGGTCGGAGTTGAGGCGGCACCCAGAAGCCTCTCCGACAGCCACTTGCTCCCGGCATGCGCGCCGTCCCCGCCTCTGCTAGAGTGCCAGCCATTCCGTCGCAAACCCTCGGTTTTCCAAATGCTCACTCCCGACATGAAGCGGATCATCGAACAACAGCGCCTCGGCTTTGTTGCGACCGTGGCACCCGATGGCATGCCGAACCTGTCGCCGAAGGGTACGTTCATCGTGCTCGACGATCAGACCATTGCGTTCGGCGATATACGGTCGCCGGGAACCATGCGGAATTTGCAGTCAAACCCGCGCATCGAGGTCAATTTCGTCGATCCGTTCGTGCGCAAAGGTTATCGGTTTCAGGGCGTAGCCAACATCAGCCAACGTGGGAGCGGCGGGTTCGAGGCCCTGCTCAGCCAATTTAGCACGCCCTTAGCCTCGCGCTTCCGGGCGATCGTGGCGATTACGGTGAAGAGGGCGCTGCCGCTGATTTCGCCGGCCTACGACGACGGCAGCACGGAGGCTCAATTGCGACACAGTTGGACCCAGCGCTTCCGCCAGCTGCAGCCGAACGAAAGGTTCGAGGACTGACCTTTAGGCCGCCCTGGCCGAAGGTCCACGCTCCGGCGCGCTTCGGTTGCCGACATGGGCTGAAACTTGCGCCGCGGCCACCGCCGACCGTGATGGGTCCGCCGCTGGCACCCCCGGCAATCACGCATCGATGTCGCAACCGGCGCCAGTATACGCGCCCGCGTCGATGCTGGTTCACACCGCAATTGCATTAAGTGCTGGTGCGCCCGAACGGCAAAGGCGCTCTGACAATCAGCCGATGTCGCCGCGCCTGAGCAGATAGTCGAGCCCGCCGACGCGGTACCAGCGGTAGCCATAGCCCTCAATTACGAAATGATGCTTGCCATCCTCGCCGGCCGTGCTGTGCTCGGGGCCAAGCAAATTTACGAGCAGGTCACTGTGTTCACCATCGGCACCGATGGCGAACGCGATCTCGTGCGGTTCGGGATCGAAATTGTGCACGAACACCACCGAGTTATTGCGCCAGTCATAGCGTATCACCAGAATCGCCGGGTTGCGCACGGCAATCACCGCAAAATCGCCCCAGCCGACCTCCGGCACCTCTTTGCGCATGCGGATGATGCGTTCGGTCCAGTTCAGCATCGAGTCGGGATAGCGCCGTTGAAAGGCAACGTTGACGTGCTGGTAACCGTACGGGCCATGACTGATCACCGGACAACTTGGCTTGTCATGCTTGGTGAAGCCGCCGTGCGGCTCGTCTGACCATTGCATCGGCGTGCGCGCGCACTCACGTTCCTTGAGCGAAAGATCATCGCCCATACCGATTTCATCGCCATAGCGGATCACCGGTGTGCCTGGCAATGAGAACAGCAGGCTGTAGGCTAGTTCGATACGGCGGCGGTCGCCTCCCAGCATCGGCGCAAGCCGTCGCCTAATACCGCGATCGTAAAGTTGCATGTTAGCGGCGGCAGCGAACGCCTCGAACACGCGTTGACGTTGCTCGTCCGTCAACCGTCCGAGGTCGAGCTCATCATGATTGCGCAGAAATTGCGCCCATTGGGCGGTGGCCGGGCGCGGCTTGGTCGCCTTCATGGCCTTGATCAATGGCCGGGCGTCGGCGGCTGCCAGGGCATAAAACAGGTTCTGATTGACCTGGAAATTGAACATCATGTGCATGCGATCGCCGTCATCGCCGAAGTACTCAAAATCGGTATCTGGCAGCACATTGGCTTCGGCCAGCAAAATGCAGTCACCTTGCCGCCATTGCAGGAACTCACGGAAAAAACGCAGCATGTCATACTGCTCTTCCTGCTTGACGTTGGCCCCCTTGCTGGCGATCACGAACGGCACCGCGTCCATGCGGAACCCTGAGACACCCAGCTGAATCCAGAAGCCCATAATCTTGAGAATTTCGGCCTGCACCTCGGGATTGGAGGTGTTGAGATCGGGCTGGAAATCGTAAAAGCGGTGGAAGTAGTAGGCCCTGGCCTGCTCGTCGTAGCTCCAGGTCGACTTTTGCACGCCCGGAAACACCATGCCCTTTTTGGCGCCGCGCGGTTTCTTGGTCGCCCACACGTACCAATCGCGGTACTTCGATTGCGGATCGCGCCGCGCTTCTTTGAACCAGGGGTGCTGGTCCGACGTATGGTTCACGACCAGGTCGACGAGCACGCGTATGCCACGTTGCTGTGCGCCATGGGTGAAATCAACGAAGTCGCCGAGCGTCCCATAGCGGGGGTCGACGCTATAGTAGTCGGCGATATCATAGCCATTGTCACGATGCGGCGAAGTCTGAAACGGCATCAGCCAGATGGCGGTAATACCGAGGCCATGGAGATAGTCGAGGCGCCGCTCCAGCCCGCGGAAATCGCCGATGCCATCGCCATTGGCATCCATGTAGGTGGCGACCGACAGGCAATAGATGATCGCGTTCTTGTACCAAAGGTCGTTGATCATGCCGCGCGCGCCTCGCCGGTTACCTCGCCAACAATGACACCTTCGTCCGACCGCAGCGCTGCCTCGGCATCGAAGTTGAGTACGACCAGAAAACCTTGCCGGTCCTGCGCGCGCTCGCAGCACAGCAGATTTTCACCGACGGCAATGGCACGATATGAGCCACGCGGCAGTGCGGGCCGTCCCCGGCGCAAGCCGGTCAGGCGGGCGCACAAGGTGAGGCATGAGGTTGGCTCTGCGCGTTCGACCGCGACGTCGAACTGGGCGTTGTCGGTGGCAATCGGAGGCCGCGACGAAGTATGGCTGAAGCCCGCCGAGATCGATCGATCCCACTCAATCGGCGTTGCTTGCGGATCAGGCCCGAGGCCACGACCGGGCTCCTGCCTTTTCTCCCACCGATCCTGGCACAAACTGCAGAGTTCCCTTGCGGCTTCTGCGACCAAAATGCTCTCGTGGCGTCTTCGTTCCCGCCGGCTCGCAGGGAGCGCCGGTTAGGATGTGCGGCTGCCGCGGCCAACAGGGTCCAGGCGGCAAACAGGGACGAGCTCGATATGACGACGTCGCGTCGGCGGCGGCGCGTGTTGGCTGGCAAAACTCTTGGGTTGATCCCTAGATCGAGGGTGAAGCTGCGTGATAAAGCGCGACGGCTCGCGCAAACGACCCGCCGGCATGGCGATGGCGATAGCGATCGATGCCAGCGCCAGCGCTGCTGGCTTTTGACGGTCACCTCTGTTGAGACCAGCAGACCTCGTGCGCATCGCGCGGCATCACCAGCGCAGGCCACGCTAGATGCTGTGAGGCGATGCTCCGGGGTCCACACGTCAGTTGACTGGGAAATGCACGGCATAGCTCGAGACGTGGGGTGCCTCGCTATTGCTCTGGGGTCATCAGAAAGTCCGCGCACAGCTACCGGACCGGAGCGCCAGTTTGCTGCGAGCTTTGGTCAAAAACGGCGGTCTCCACGAAGCAATTTTGGTTAACGAGGCAACCTCTTTTCCCATTCCAACGTTCACGCGCAGAGCTCCCGCGTCGCGGAAGCAAATCGGAGACAAGGATCATTCAGATGCGAAATCTATTGGTATTAAGCGCGGCGGCGTCCGTACTCGCCCTCGGCATAAGCTCGCCTCAAGCGGCGGCACTGCTTACGGGAGCCAGCGCCAATAGCTCCTTGGTGCAGAAGGTCCAGATGAGTGACGATAAAAGCGGTGGGCGCGGCCAGGGCGGCGCTAGCAGCGGCCAGGGCGGCGCTGCTAAGGGTGCCGACACCGGCGGTCGCGATAGCGGTAGCACCGCGGCCGGCGGCGGGCAGCAAAAAGGCAGCCGCGACGCACAGACAAAATCGGGTGACCAGACGAAATCGGGCGGGCAGGCCCGGGCTGGTGACCAGATGCGGTCGGGTGAAGCCGGTGCGCGCACTAAGCAGCAGCGCAACACCAATGTCGATGTCAATGCCAACCGTAATCGCCACGGCTTTAGGGCCGACCGTAACGACCGTCGGACGAGGGTCGACGTCGACGTCAACCGCAGGCACGCCAGGGACCGGAACGTCAACATCGATGTCAACCGCAGGCACCACGCCAGGGGCCGGGACGTCGATGTCAACGTGGGGCGGCGGGGCTATGGCTTCACGGGTAACGTGAGCTGCGAAGACATTTTGCGGCGCTACAAGCAATGTAGGGCCCGTTGACGCATTTAACGGCGGCGCTCCGAACGGGGCGCCGCTGCAGCCCGACGCGAACGTGGAGA
>DATFXD010000118.1:0-13850 GCA_035258605.1 Hyphomicrobiaceae bacterium
CCCCCTCAGGATTTTAAGTCCTGTGTGTCTACCGGTTCCACCACGTCCGCTTCTGTAAAAACGCAGTGTAGTACATTGAGGCGCACCCGCCCAGGTTCGCGAGCCTTGTGCAGTCGCAGGGCTTTGTCCCGCGAACCCGAAGCGGATGCTGAGCGCATACGCAACGGCGACGGTGAACTCACCTGCAACGTGGCTGTCGGCGGGCGTGTTGGCGGCATCTGGGCCCAGCTTGCGGCACGTGAAGCAATCGACCGGCGCCGAGTTGGCAGCGTTTGCCCGTCGACATGAGTGGCATGGCCCACCATGCGCCTGCTCCAATTGAGAGTTACGCAAGACGGAAGGTTTCCTCCGCAGCTCGGAACCTGAGCAACCAAGCTGAGGGGCATGCTGGGTTGGCGCGTGGCTCGGTTGAGGGTGGCGAGCCACCCCCGATTGACGCGCAATCAGAATGGAGGCCAGTCAATGGCAACGAGAAAAGAGCTGCTTGCCCATCTGTGGAGCCACATCATCAACCTGGAACTGCGCGAAATGTCCCTCGACACCATCATTGCCGAATGTAGGCGGCATCCCGGCCGCCCGTTCAGCGACACGGGTCCTGCGATCGAGCGCATCCTTGCGGCTGGCGTGTCCCGAAGTGATCTCACCCTCGTGCTTCGCTTTACCGCTTATGAGGCGGTGTTTGGCACTCTTTACGCACTCAGCGATCCGGGCGCTGCAGAAATCGATGATATCGGCACGCTCTATGAGGAGTTGCTGATGGCCGACCCCAGCGGCATGGAAGGCCGGCCGGGCTCCGCGGATGCCGCGCGCAAACTGCTCAATCCCGATGAACCCGATCGTTGATCACAAACAGTGTAACGGCTGCGGCTGACCGGGGCAGACCCCAGCGGCAGCGGCCGCCGGGACCAGGCGAGACGAACCGATCGGCGCAGGTGATCGCGCCCAACGCGCCCTCGGCGCGCGGACCATCCAATCGCAAAGCCGCTTGCATGAAGAAGGCTCGCCCGGGGAAGGTAAAAATTGCGCGCTCAGCGCCGCTTCCTACCGTATCGCTTGGCAGGTTCGGGCTTGTCGCTCCAAGACGCTGCAGTCAGATCGACGAACCGATAGCGGACACCGGCGCGCTCGGCCTCAGCGTCGAAGCATGATGGGCAGATTGATTTCCAGCGATTGAGAACAACCGTGCGCCATGCTTCCGGTGGATCGACCTGGAAATTCACAACGTTGCGTCGCCGGCATTTGTCGCAGATGGGCGTGACCATGGGAACCAGATCTAGCGTTGCCGCGAAAGTATCTGCAACGTGCCATGGTGGCTTTGCTTAATGTCGAGCGGGGCAGCCTGGGATGCGGCCCTCAGGGCGCGGGTAGAGGCGCGACCCCTATCCAGACACCAGGTTGCAGCGCGAAGCTGAGCCACGAGCGTCGTGCACAGTGGCGCGACTGGTCGGATGCCCCCTAGTAGACGCGACGCCCCAAGAGGCAGGCCCAAGACGTCCGCCACATCGAGCCTGCGCACGGCGGCAGTCGTCCGCTGATGATGAGCTGGGCGGCCGCCTCTGCTTGCGAACGGGGCCAGCAGCGGGCCCCCAGCTGGTCGGAACTTGACCTGTCCGGCAGCCCCGCCGAGATGATCAAGGCGAGCTGCGGGCAGCTGCGCACGCAAGGCGAAGGCGCCGGTAAAATACCAAGACCTTGGGTCCAAAAGCTCTTCGCCAGCAACGGTGAGTGGTCCACTACAGGTTGAACTGATAGCTCGCCGGCACCCATCGGTAGCTGCTGCCCGACTTCTCCACAAAGCCGAGCGATGGGAACGGCATGTGGAAGCCGGCGACAGCAATCTTGTCGTTGGCCACCATGTCGAGAATGCGCTTACGGCTGGTGATCGCCATCTCCTTCACGTCATCGAAGCCCGTTGCCCAGTCGGGCTGTTGAATCGATACGACATAGTGGTTGGCAACATCACCCCAAATGAGCAGACGCTGGTTGTCGCTTTCGACGTGGAAGGCCAGCATGCCCGGAGAGTGGCCGAAAGCGTTGACGGCGTGGATGCCGGGGACAACCTCAGCCTCGGGCTTGAGGAACGTCGCCCGTTCCCCGAATGGTATGGCGATCTCCTGAAACAGTTGCAGGTTCTGTTTGCGAGCCTCCCGCACATTGCCCTTTTTCCAGAAGTCGAACTCGACCTCGCCGAAGGCAACGCGTGCATTCGGGTAGGCCGGCTTGCCGTCATGCATCAGGCCGCCGATGTGGTCGGGATGGCCGTGGGTAATGGCGACTACATCCACCTGTTGCGGCGTATATCCGGCAGTCGCGACAAGATCGTGCAGGTGGCCTGCAGTGGCCACGCGCCCCTTGCCGTTGCCCGTATCGAACAATACCAACTCCTTGCCGGTGTTCACGAGCGTGGGAACGAAATGGTGGTCGAAGCTGGTCGATGGCAGGCCATTCAGCCGCAACAGGTCGTGCACTCTTTCGGCTGATTGATCTTGTCCAAAGGTTGGATGCGGGCCCGGGCCGACGCGAAAGCCATCAAGGATCTGGGTCACCTCGAAGCTGCCGAGCTTAAAGCGATAGACCTGTGGGCGCAGCACGCCCAGCATCGGTGCCGAGCCGCCGCGCGTGCTCGCATTCTGTGCCATGACGTCCTCCTTTGCGAAACGCTGCTTTGTTCAACAGATGAGCGCCACACTACACTAGGCAACCGCAATCGAGTTTACTTTGCCGGACGAGGAGGAGTTCGAACACCTAACTGAAAGTGCGGCACGAACGATCGTCGCCTTGCCCTTCTCATTCGGCGGCTTTGGCACGCCGGCTCACCTTGCGGGCGGGCTGTTCAAAGCTCAAAAGCAGCAGCGTGCGTGTGGTTGGCGATCTAATGAATGGCACCAATCCCTATCAGTTCATCACACCGCTGCCTACTCCCTGATCTGGCCGCCACCGCCAAATTGCTCGCGGTCACCGCGCCAGAGCACGTGCCGTCGTTGCAAGAGGTGCCCGAGCGTCGGCGAAGTGGCTTTCCAGATTTAATCATCCTGGATTTTGTCGGTTGGATAGTCAGGAGCGATACGCCGGAACGCCACCCCCGCTCGATGCGGGGAGCAACAGGGTATTGGTGAGACCGAGCGTGCGCGAGGCGTTGGCGAAGGCGGCCGAACCCGCCGACGGCTCTGGGACGAATTCGGCGCCTGCATCAATTCGCAGATTTTGCTAGTTGGGCCGGTGGTGAAGGACGCCGGCATCAGCTTCCGCACTGATAGTTTTCTAGAATGCTGCAATCCCGGACAGCGCCGCGGCGCAACATATCGCTCGACGGGCTCAGAGCTCCTCATCTGTCCGCTGTCGGTCGCTCACGTCTGCGGCCGCTACGCCCGAGCACGGTCCGTAGTCGACGCGCACCAGATAGAGCCCGTGCGCCGGCGCCACCGGGCCGCATCGCGAGCGGTCACGCGAGCTGAGCGCCGCCGCCAAATCCGCCGGTGTCCATTTGCCCTCGCCGACCAGCTTGAGCGAACCCACCATTGAGCGCACTTGGTTGTGCAGAAAGGAGCGGGCCGAGGCCTCGATGTGGATCTCCGCGCCGTGCTGGCGCACCTCGAGGCGATCCAAGGTTTTGACCGGGGATTTGGCCTGGCAGCCGGCGGCACGAAAGGTGGTAAAGTCGTGGCGCCCCAACAGCGCCAGGGCGGCTTCGGCCATGGCATCGATACTTAAAGCGCGTGACTGCCACCAAACCCGGCTGCGGTCGATGACGGGAGGCGCGGCGCGCACCAGCATGCGGTAGCGGTAGTGGCGGGCCACCGCGCTGCGCCGTGCATCGAAACTGTCGGCGACCACACGGCAGTCGAGCACTGCGACGGGCTCGGGTTTCAGGTGGAAATTGAGCGCCGCACGGACCGTTGCCGGCAGCCAGTGTCCGGCGAGATCGAAGTGGGCAACTTGGCCCAGCGCATGAACGCCGGCATCGGTGCGGCCGGCACCGTAGACGGTCACGCGCTCGCGCGTCAGTCGATGGATCGCCTCGGCCAGACGCCCTTGTACCGATGCGCCCGCCGCCTGCACCTGCCAGCCGACGAACGGGGTACCGTCATACTCGAGTGTGACGCGGTATCGTGGCATTCGCGCCCTGCGGAGGGGCTATCCTTGGCAAATTGCAGACGCGCGTCACTAGCCCGTCCGCCGGCGCCCGACAAGCCGGCGATCGTGTCGGCCCAGGGGACAGCCCAACTGAGGGCAACCCAGCCTGGTCGAGCGCTGTGGTCGCAACCCGAGCGCAGATGCCCTTGCGGTGAACGCGATCGCCGCGAAATTGGCCTGTGCCCGGCATCAAGCAATGTCGCCGCCGCCGGGGACGACAGGGCGACCCCATCATTGCCAGCGAAACGCCCCGCGACTGCACGATGGCTGCGGGCCTGGCCGACGCAGCGAAGCTCGAGCTGGGTGGTGCCTTAGAGTTCGGAACATTCCGTCAAGGGACGGGCGTGACTGGAGGCGGCGCGGGCAACATGCCTAGCTTCATCAATCGGCGCTCACAGGCGCGCCCCGAGGCTCAGGGGGAAGCCGCGCAGGAACTCGGCGGCCGGCATCGGCCGCTTGCCTGGGCGCTGGAGCTCCAGAATACGGATGGCGCCGTGCCCGCAGGCGACCGAGATCCCCCCAGTTAACCCGATCACGGTACCGGCCGGCCCCGAGCCCTGGGTGAGGCTCGAGCGCAAAAGCTTGATGCGCTCGCCGCGCCGAGAGGCTTCACTCTCCACCCACGCCCCCGGTGCCGGCGAGAGGGCGCGAATCTGGTTGTGGACCTCTGTCGCCGGACGCGTGAAATCGATTACCGCCTCGCGCTTGTCGATTTTTGCCGCATAGGTCACTCCGGCCACCGGCTGCGGCAGGCATACCAGCGAACCGGCGGCGAGCACGTTGAGCGCCTCCACCATCAGGTCCGCGCCGATCGCCGCCAGCGCGTCGTGAAGTTCGCCGGCGGTCATGTCCGGGCCAATCGGCAACCGGCGTTCGCGGCACACCGGCCCCGTGTCCAATCCGCTATCCATGCGCATGACCGTCGCCGCCGTCTCCGCATCACCCGCCATGATCGCGCGCTGGATCGGTGCGGCGCCGCGCCAGCGTGGCAGCGCCGAGGCATGCAGGTTGTAGCAGCCATAGCGCGGTGCGCGCAGGATCGCCTCGGGCAGGATCATGCCGTAAGCAACGACCACCGCCGCATCGAGCGCGTGCTGGGCAAACGTGGCGTGCGCCGATGGCTGGCGCAAGCTCGCGGGCGTCAACACCGGCAAGCCGTGGCCGAGGGCGTGCTGCTGGACGGGGCTTGTCTGCTCGCGCATGCCACGGCCCGCCGGACGGGGCGGCTGGCTATAGACCGCGACCACCTGGTGGCCGGCCGCCAACAGCGCCGCCAGAACCGGTACGGCAAACTCGGGGGTGCCCATGAAGGCAATGCGCATCGAGCATCCCGCGTTAGGCGCCGGCCCCGGTCTTGGCCAGTTTCTTGAACCGGCGGATGATGATGTCGCGCTTCAGCCGCGACACGTAGTCGATAATCAGCCGGCCATCCAAGTGATCGATCTCGTGCTGGATGACGGTCGCCAGCAAGCCCTCGGCGGCCAGCTCGTTGAGCTGGCCGTTGCGATCGAGAAAGCGCACCGTCAGGCTGGCGGGCCGCTCGATTTCGATGCGCTCGTCAGGAATCGACAGGCAGCCCTCCTCGTGCAGCCGCAGCTCGCTGCCCAAGGTGATGATCTCGGGATTGATCATGATCAGCGGGGCCGGCGGATCCTCCTCCTTTGCCGTATCGACGACGATCAGCCGCCGCGGCACACCCACCTGCACGGCGGCAAGCCCCACGCCCGGCGCGGCATACATCGTCTCCAGCATGTCGTCGGCCAACTTGCCGAGGTCCGCATCGATCCGCTCGACGGCAGCGCTCTTCTGGCGCAGCAGCGGATTGGGCAGGGTGATGATGGGAAGCGTTGCCATACCGCTGACATAGGATGCCCCTTGACCGGGGTCAATCGGACGCCAGCGGCACACAACCGTCGCGGCGAACCCAGATCGCCATAGTTCCGAAAACGCCGTCTCGCCGCCGCGGCCGTTGGCGGCCAACGTCGCGCACCACGTTTGCTCTCAGCACCACGATCTGGCAAACAGTGTCGAAACGGTGAGCCGGATCGTGCACCCCATGCAAGCACCTTTTATCCTCGGCTGGGAGGAGTGGGTAGCGCTGCCCGAGCTGGGGCTGCCGGCCATCAAGGCCAAGGTGGATACCGGCGCGCGCACCTCGGCGCTGCATGCCTACTTTGTCGAGCCGTGCGGCGGCGGCCGTAAGCCGATGGTCAGGTTCGGTGTACACCCGATCCCCCGCCGCAGCGACGTGGCGATCATCTGCACGGCGGCGGTGGTCGATCGCCGCCACGTTGCCAGTTCCAACGGCGAGCGCGAGAACCGCTACGTCATTTCGACCCAGCTCAGCATCGGCAGCCGTGCCTGGCCGATCGAGGTGACCCTGACCAATCGCCATACCATGTCCTACCGCATGCTGCTGGGGCGCCAGGCGATCGGCGACAACATCTTGGTCGACCCGGCATCGTCGTTTCGCCAGCCGCGGTTGCGCTATACCCTCTACACCGAGCCAAATCACTGAGGCCTCATGCCCAATGCCCATTGTCACCCGGTTGAATTGGCCCAGGCCCTCATTCAATGCAACAGCGTGACGCCCGCCGAGGGCGGGGCGCTGACCTTGCTCGAAAGCAAGCTGCGGCCGGCCGGGTTCAGCTGCCACCGCCTGACCATGACCGAACCGGGCACGCCCGACGTCGAGAACCTCTATGCGCGGTTGGGCACCGGCGCCCCGCACCTTTGCTTCGCCGGACACACCGACGTGGTCAATGCCGGCGATGCCGCGGCCTGGTCGCATCCACCGTTCGGGGCAGTTATCGAGGAGGGCATCCTCTACGGTCGCGGCGCCGTCGACATGAAGGGCGGCATCGCCTGCTTCCTTGCCGCTGCCCTGGGCTACCTGGCGGAGCACGGCGGGCTCACCCGCGGCTCGTTGTCGTTTTTGATCACCGGCGACGAAGAATCGGTGGCCATCAACGGCACGCGCAAGCTGCTCGGGTGGCTGCGGCAGCGGCAAGAGCAGATCGATGCCTGCCTGGTCGGCGAACCGACCAGCGCCGAGCGGCTGGGCGACGAGATCAAGATTGGCCGCCGCGGCTACGTCAACGCCACGGTGATCGTCGAGGGCAAGCAGGGCCACTCCGCCTACGGCGACAAGGCGGTCAATCCCATTCCGAAACTGGCGCGCATCATCGATCGGCTGACCACCTCGGTGCTCGACGACGGCAGTGAGCACTTCCAAAAAAGCAGCATCGAGCCAACCATCATCTCGGTGCCGAACACGGCCACCAACGTCATTCCCGGCAGCGCCCGTGCCAACTTCAACATCCGCTACAACGATCTGCACACGCGCGCCGACATCGAGGCCTGGGTGCTGAAGCACTGCCAGGCCGCCGCCCAGGAACTCGAGGCCAAGTTTGCGCTCGCCTTCGAGGGCAGCGGCGATGTGTTCTTGACCAAACCCGGTCAGCTCACCGACATGATGGCGGCCGCGGTCACCAAGATCACCGGCCGCCGACCGTCGCTCACGACCAATGGCGGCACCTCGGATGCCCGCTTCATCAAGGACATGTGTCCGGTGGTCGAGTTCGGACTGCGCAACGGCAGCGCCCATCACATCGACGAGCATGTGCCGGTCGCCGAGCTCGAAATGCTGACCGCCATCTATCGTGAGTTGATCGCAACGTTCTTTGCCTGATCGGTCGGCATGGCGGCGCGGCGTGGGCGGTGCCGAGGCCTAGTTGGCCTGTGCCTCAACCCCCTGCTGTTGCGCCAACACCTGCCCCGCCAGATAGAGCGAGCCGCAGATCAGGATCCTGATCGGCCCCGGTTCGGCTGCCTTCAAGTCGGCAATCGCGCTTGCGACGTCGGCCGCGGGCACGGCGGCAAGCCCCTTCATCAGCGCGATGTCGGCCAGCGAGGCGGCATCGACCGCGGCTTGCGTATCCTTGATAGGGACGGTGCGGACGTGACGTACCAAGCCGGCGAACGGTGCCAAGAAACCGTCGGCATCCTTGCTATCGAGCATGCCAAGCACCAGCCCGACGGGCTTGGGCGCCCGCTCCTCAAGCTCGGCCAGGGTCTGGGCAATGGCGGCGCCGCCGGCCGGATTGTGGCCGCCGTCGAGCCACAGCTCGGAACCGTGACCGATGCTCTCTGCCAGCGGCCCCCCGGTCAGGCGCTGCATGCGCGCGGGCCAGCGCACCTCAACCAGACCGCGCTCGATGGCCTCGACGTCGCCAAGGCCGAGGTCGGGGAGATGCTGGGCGGCAGCGATCGCCGTGCCGGCGTTGACGATCTGATGCTGGCCGATCAGCAGTGGCAGCGGCAGATCCATGAGCTGCTTGGCATTTTGATAAACCAGCCGGCCACGCTGCTCGAACGCCTCGTAGTCCTGGCCCCAGATCGTCAACGGCGCGGCCACGGCCTCGGCGCATTCCGAGATGGCGGTCAGCGCCTCGAGCGGCTGCTGCGCCAGCACGGCGCGCACGCCGGGCTTGAGGATACCGGCTTTTTCGTGGGCAATGGCCGCGATCGTGTCTCCCAACCACTGCGTATGGTCGAGGGATATCGGGGTAATGATCGACAGCGCCGGGCGCTCAACCACGTTGGTGGCATCGAGCCGACCGCCGAGGCCGACCTCCAAAATCAGGGCATCGGCGGCCTGCTCGGCAAAGGCCAGCATGGCGGCCGCGGTCGTGATCTCGAAGAAGGTGATGACATCGCCGGCATTGCTGCGCGCCGCCCGCGTCAGGCACTCGACCAGCTCGGATTCCCCGATCGGCGCCGCTTTGCCATCGGCGCCAGCGAGTTCGATGCGCTCGTGGAAGCGGACCAGGTGCGGGGAGGTGTAGACGTGCACGCGGCGGCCGGCCGCCTGCAGCATCGCCTTGAGATAGGCGGTCACCGAGCCCTTGCCGTTGGTGCCGGCGACATGGATCACCGGCGGCAGGCGGTGCTGCGGGTTGCCGAGCCTCGCCAGCAGCCGTTCGATGCGGCCCAGTGACAGATCGATGCGACGCGGATGCAGCGCCTTTAGTTCCGACAAAACCTGATCGCTCGTGCGCATGGCGCGCCCCATATCAAACTTCCCTGTTGCACAACCACCAGCCGCAGGCGAGTTCAGGCCCCGGTGGTCAGTGGGTTCAGTGTGGAGGTTGGCGTGCGGGCCTCAATTGCGGGCGCCGTCGCGCGGGCCCGGACGCGGCAGGGGCTTGCTATCCTGCTCATGCCGCGCGGTCTTGGGACGCACCTCGAAGCGCTCGTTGTCCTCGACCGGCTCCGCCTCCATGGCCTCGGAGCCGCGCGCCAGCGTCTCGATGGTTTCGCCGTCGACGGCGCTGCCATTGAGATAGGCGCGCTCTTCATGCTTGCCCACGACCGGTTTCAGCTTCGGTTTGGCGGTCTCGACGCCGGCCGTCAGCAGCCGGCACAGCCTGGCCAGGGTTTCGCGCAATTTGTGCCGATGCACGACCATGTCGATCATGCCGTGCGCCAGTAGATACTCCGCCTTCTGGAAGCCTTCCGGCAGCTGCTCGCGGATGGTCTGCTGGATGACGCGCGGCCCGGCAAAGCAGATCAGCGCACCGGGCTCGGCGATGTGAATGTCGCCGAGCATCGCGTACGAGGCGGTGACCCCGCCCGTGGTCGGATCGGTCAGCACCACCAGGTAGGGCAGGCGCGCCTCGCGCAGCCGCTGCACAGCAATGGTGGTACGCGGCATCTGCATCAGCGACAGGATGCCCTCCTGCATGCGGGCGCCGCCGGAGGCGGCGAACAGAATGAACGGCGCGCCGCGCTCAACCGCCCGCAGCATGCCGGCAATCACCGCCTCGCCGGCGGCCATGCCGAGCGAGCCGGCCATGAACCGGAAATCCTGGGCCGCCGCCACCACGCTCCGCCCCTCAAGCAGGCCCTCGCCGAGCAGCACGGCATCCTCAAGCTCGGTGTCGCCCTTGGCGGTCTTCAAGCGATCGGTGTAGCGGCGACCGTCACGAAACTTCAACGGGTCGAGGGCCACGCTGGTGACGGGAACCTTTTCGTATTGGCCCAGATCGAACAAGTGCTGAAGGCGCTGCTGCGCGCCCATGCGCATGTGGTACTCGGAGCCGGGAATGACGAATTGATTGGCTTCGAGATCCTTGTAGAACACCATCTGCCCGGTATCCGGGCACTTCACCCAAAGGTTGTCCGGCAGGTCCCGCTTGGTCGTGAGCAGGCTGCGGATTTTGGGACGAACGACGTTATTGATCCAGTTCACGCCTCAGCGCTCCTTGGGCACTTGCCGCCGCTCCCCGCGCCAACCCGAAGCCCCCCGCGCTTTCCCTCCAGGCCGCCGTGTCGGCTTCAACTCAAATCAGGGGCGCAATGCCCCCGACAGCGTTCGCACCAGATTTAGGACGTTTGGGACCGTATTTCCAGTCGCCTTACCGTCCCCGTCAAGGCTGTCGCGAACGGCGTTAACCAGTGCTGAGCCGACCACGACGCCGTCGGCGCCGGCCCCAATCCGCCGCGCCTGCTCGGCGGTTCTAACGCCAAAGCCGACGACAACGGGAAGTTGGGTCGATTTTTTGATTCGCGCAACCTGGGCGTGCACATCGCCGACTTCGGGGGCCGCCGTGCCGGTAATGCCGGTGATCGAGACGTAGTACAGGAACCCCGAGGTGTTGGCGAGGACCGCGGGCAGCCGCCGTGCGTCGGTGGTCGGCGTCGCCAGCCGGATGAAGTTGAGGCCACGCTCCATGGCCGGCAGGCACAGCTCGCCATCGGCCTCCGGCGGCAAATCGACGATGATCAACCCATCGACCCCGGCGGCGGCGGCATCGTCCAAGAACCGCTCCCGGGGATAGACAAAGATCGGGTTGTAGTAGCCCATGAGCACGATCGGGGTGGCCTGATCCTGGGCGCGAAAGTGGCGCACCAGCTCGAACGTACGCACCATGGTCTGACCACCGCGCAAGGCGCGCAGCGAGGAGGCCTGCACGGCGGGTCCGTCGGCCATCGGGTCGGAAAACGGCATGCCGAGTTCGATCAGGTCGGCGCCGGCGGCCGGTAGCCCAAGCATGATCTCCTTGGCGGTCTCGGCGTCGGGGTCGCCAGCGGTGACAAAGGCGACGAAGGCCTTGCGCCCGTCCTTTTTCAGGGCGGCGAAACGGCGGTCGATCCGGGAGGGAGGGCGCATGGGGCTGATCAATGCTGCGGCGGGTGTTGAGAGACGTTATCGCGCGCGACCGCGGCAATCACAAGGTGGGGAGATCGGGCTCGGCATCGCCGCAGTCCTGACCAGGCTGCGACGGAGCGGTCACGGGCGGCGCTTACATTTTCAGGCCCAGATGCTCGGCAACGGCAAAAATGTCCTTGTCGCCGCGGCCGCACATGTTCATGACCAACAGGTTGTTGCGCGACAGGGTCGGGGCCAGCTTGCGCACGAACGCCAAGGCGTGTGCCGGCTCGAGGGCCGGGATGATGCCCTCGGTCTTGCTGCAGAGCTGAAACGCCTCGAGCGCCTCCTTGTCGGTGGCAGACACGTAAGTGACGCGCCCCGTGTCCTTGAGCCAGGCGTGCTCGGGTCCGACGCCGGGATAGTCGAGGCCGGCCGAGATCGAGTGCCCCTCGAGGATCTGACCGTCGGCATCCTGCAACAGGTAGGTCCGGTTGCCGTGCAACACCCCGGCACGTCCGCCGTTCATCGATGCGGCATGCCCGTTTGGCACCTTGAGCCCATGCCCCGCCGCCTCGACGCCGTAGATCGCCACCGCCGTATCGTCGAGAAACGGATGAAACAGGCCGATGGCGTTGGAGCCGCCGCCGATGCACGCCACCAGGGTGTCCGGCAGGCGGCCTTCGCGCTCCAGCATCTGCGTCCGCACCTCGTTGCCGATCACGCACTGAAAATCCCGCACCATGGCGGGATAGGGGTGTGGCCCCGCCGCCGTGCCGATGATGTAGTAGGTATCGCGGACATTGGCGACCCAGTCGCGCAGCGCCTCGTTCATCGCGTCCTTGAGGGTGCACGCACCCGAGGTGACGGCGTGGACCTTGGCACCAAGCAGCTTCATGCGAAACACATTGGGCCGTTGCCGTTCGACGTCGACCGCGCCCATGAAAATCTCGCACGGTAGCCCGAAACGCGCGCATACCGTCGCCACCGCCACACCATGCTGGCCGGCACCGGTCTCGGCGATGATGCGGGTCTTTCCCATGCGCCGGGCGAGCTGGATCTGGCCCAGGCAATTGTTGATCTTGTGGCTGCCGGTGTGATTGAGCTCATCACGCTTGAAATAGATCTTGGCGCCGCCGTTGCCACCGGCGGCAGCCGCGATCTCGCGCAAGTGCTGGGTCAGGCGTTCGGCGAAATAAAGTGGGCTCGGCCGACCAGCATAGTGGGCGTTGAGTTCGGTGAGCTCGCTTTGAAAGACCGGATCGGCCTTGGCGGCCGCGTAGGCGCGCTCCAAATCGAGGATCAGCGGCATCAAGGTTTCGGCGACGAAGCGGCCCCCGAACTGGCCAAAAAAGCCGTAATCGTCGGGCCCGCCGCGATAGGTATTGGGTTTGTCGGCCTCAGGTTGCATCTGTGCGTGAACGACCCTCAGGCAAAAGTAACGAACGCGACAAGACCTATACCACGCCGCGCCAAGCTTGGAACCGCTTGCGGGCTCGGAGCTCAGCGCAAGCGCCCGGTGCCGCTGCTGCTGGGCGTTCCCCCGCTAGGGCGCGCGCTTGGCGTTGGCGAGGAAGCGGCGGATCAGCTCGGGATCCTTTTGCCCAGGCTGGCTCTCAACACCCGAGGACACGTCGACCATGCCAGCGCCAGTGATGCGAATGGCCTCGGCGACGTTGTCGGGTGACAGCCCGCCCGAAAGCGCATAGGCCACCTTGTCCTTGATGCCAGCCACCAGCTGCCAAGGAAACGAGGCGCCGTTGCCGCCGGGACGGGTGGCGCCGGCGGGGGCCCTGGCATCGAACAGGATCAGCTGGGCGGCGGTGGTGTAGGCCAGCGCCGCTTCGGCGTCACCGGCGGCAGAAACCGGAATGGCCTTCATGATGCGGCGGCCCCAGCGGCCGCCGATGGCGGCGGCGCGCGTCGGCGTCTCACACCCGTGCAGCTGAAGAATGTCGGGCGCGGCGGCCGCGACGACGGCCTCGATCAAGCTGTCGTCGGGATCAACCATCAGCGCCACGACCTCGGCGCCACCACGGCGCGCGGCCCTCGCCAGCAGCCGCGCGGTTGCAAGGCTCACCGAGCGTGGGCTCGGGGGGAAGAACACCAGCCCGATATAGTCGGCACCCCCGGCCAGCGCCGCCTCCAGCGCCGGCTCCGCATTAATGCCGCATATTTTCACTCGGGTGGTCACCAGCGATCCGTTCCAGCGCACATTGGGGCGCGCACAAACTAGGCCTCTTGGCCTGGCCTTGTCCAATGCCGGGCGCCCGTCCGCCTAGCGGCCGCCCGGCGCCAGCTCGGCCACGGACCCGAGCCGCCGGTCACGCTCTTGCGTCAGGCGATCGGCTTCCGCCTGCCACCGGACCGCGTCGGCGGTGCGACGCCGCGCGGCGCGGCGCCATCGGCGCTGCGTCATCCATACCGTGGCGCCGCCGATGATCACGCCGATGATCAGCATGGCGAGCAGGTAGGCGTAAAACGGCAGCACCAGCGACAGCACCGGGTCGTCCGGACGGAACGGGTCCAAGATCAGCCGCACGTCGTGCCGGTTGATGACCGC
>DATFXD010000119.1:0-3221 GCA_035258605.1 Hyphomicrobiaceae bacterium
CGGCCAAGCGGTCTGTTGGGTCGCGGGCGCCTGCCCCGAATCCGGATCGGGGAGACGACGGGCGTCGGGTGGCATCACCAGCGGGGCCCGTTCGGCCAGCTTCGGCTCGCGCCGGGACGCTGCGAGTGCGGCCGGGCTCACGCCCAAGGCATCAAAAATCTTGCCGTTGAGTTCGACCCCGTCGGCACAGCCACCGACCGACAGCATGGCCGCCAACCCGGCGGCAATGGCAAACGGGGTGAGGCGCTGGCATGACCCGACCATTTTCACGTCCCCCAGGCCCGGTTGGTCCTTGTCGATTAGGCCCGCCAATTCCATGCGTTAGGTGGACTTTGCGGCGTTATTGCGACTCGGGCGGAGCGAATCATATAGGAGCCCCAAAACCCCGGCAACAATGGCCACGTCGGCGATATTGAACACGTACCAGTAAAAGCCGAAGGCGTGCAGGGAAAAGAAATCGGCGACCCCGCCAAGGCTCAACCGGTCGATGGCATTACTGATCGCGCCACCAATAATGAGCCCCACGCTCGCCGCCACCAGCCGCCGGCCGACGCCGCGCGCCAGCCACACCGCCATGGCGCTGGCCGCCACGGCGGCGAAGCCCGCCAGCAACCACTGCCCCCACCGCCCCTCCTGCAGCAACAGGCCGTAGCTGACGCCGAGGTTCTTGACGTAAACCAGATCGAGGAACGGCAGCACGGCGACGCGGCCGCGGTCCTGGATCGCATAGAGGCTCAGCATCCACCACTTGTGCACCTGATCGAGGCCGATGACGGCAGCGGCAAGGCCAAGGCCAAGCGCCGAGAACGGCCCCCACAGCCAGGGCTGGCGGACGGCGGCCAGCGGTGTCGAGGTCGTCCCGGACATCAGGCCGCACCCTTGAGCCGATCGAACTCTTTGACCGCGGCGGCATCGCGCGCCGACAGGGTGGGAAACGCCGGATCGGCGCCGACATCCTGCGTGATCCGCCAAGAGCGCGCGCATTTGCGGCCCTCAGCCAGCTTCGAGACGACGCCGACGCCGGCGACCTCGGGCAAGGTGAAGGCGTCCGCCGGCGGCGCCTCGGCGCGGATGTCGATGTCCGAGGTAATGGCGATTTCGGCGAGGTCGACGCCGGCCAGCGCTTCGCGCAAACCCGGGTCGGCCACAAACACCACCGGCGCTGCCTCCAAGGACGCGCCGATCCGCTTGTTGGCCCGCTCGATCTCCAGCGCGCCGGTAATCACGCTGCGTACGCGGCGAACTCTGGCCCACTTGTCGGCCAGTTTATCGTCGCGCCAATCGGCCGGGATCGCGGCAAAGGTCTCCAGGTGCACCGAGCCCTCCTCGGAGGGATAGCGGGCGAGCCAGGCCTCCTCCGCCGTGAAGCAGAGCAACGGCGCCAGCCATAAGGTGGTGGCGCGAAAGATGTGCTCGATGGTTGCCAGCGCCGCCCGGCGCTTGGCGCTCGAGTAGGGCTCGCAATAGAGCGCATCCTTGCGGATATCGAAATAGAACGCCGACAGGTCGGTGTTCATGAACTGCGACAACAGGGCGATGACGCGCTTATAGTCGTATTCGTCATAGGCTTTGCGAATGCTGTCGGAGAGCTCCGCCAGCCGGTGCAGCATCAGCCGCTCCAGCTCCGGCATCGACGCCGGGGCCACCGTGTCGGCGGTGCTGTGGTGGGCGAGATTGCCCAGCATCCAGCGCAAGGTGTTCCTGAGCTTGCGGTAGGACTCGGCCGTGCCCTGCAAAATGCCGGGACCGAAGCGGATATCGCTCGAATAATCCGACGAGGCGACCCACAGCCGCAGGATGTCGGCACCCGACGTCTGCATCAGCTGCTGCGGCGACAAGGTATTGCCGCGCGACTTCGACATCTTCTCCTCGCCCTTCTCGTCGAGGATGAAGCCGTGCGTCAGGACGATGTCGAACGGCGCGCGGCCGCGCGTGCCGCAGCTTTCCAAGAGCGAGGATTGGAACCAGCCGCGGTGCTGGTCGGAGCCCTCAAGGTACATGACGCGATCGCGGCCGCCATCGACCTCGCGGGTCACGCCCGCCAGCTGCGGAAAGGCCTCCGGATCCTCCAAGGTAAAGGTGTGGGTGGAGCCGGAGTCGAACCAGACGTCGAGGATGTCGGTGATCTGCTGCCAATCGCCGGGATTGGCGACCAGGCCCTTGAGGAAGCGCTGCTGGGCGCCGGCGTCGAACCAGGCATCGGCGCCCTCTTCCGTCATGGCGGCCCGGATGCGCGCCATCAGCTCGTTGGACTTGGCGAACTGAGGTGACGGGATCACTTCGCCGGTCTCGACGTGCTGGAACACGGTGATGGGCACGCCCCAGGCGCGCTGGCGCGAGATCACCCAGTCGGGCTTGGCCTCGACCATGCCGCGCAGCCGGTTGCGACCGGTGGCCGGCACGAACTCGGTAACCGCGATCGCCTTCAGCGCCGCCTCGCGCAAGGTGTCGTTGGCAGGGCCGCTCGGGGTCAGCAGCGGTTTGTCCATGGCGATGAACCACTGCGGCGTGTTGCGGAAGATGACGGGCTTTTTCGAGCGCCAGGAGTGCGGATAAGCATGTTTGAGCCGTCCGCGGGCGATGAGCGCATGCTGGCCGAGCAGGGCCTCGATCACCGCCTCGTTGGCGTCGCCCTTGTTGCCGCTGTCATCGATCACGCGCTTGCCCTCGAAGCCCGGCGCGTCCTTGGTGAAGCGACCGTCGCCGTCGACGGTAAAGGGAATGGCGGTGTCGATGCCGCGCCGGTCGAGCTCGGGCGCATGCGCGACAAACACATCGAAGTCTTCGCGGCCGTGGCCGGGCGCGGTGTGGACGAAGCCGGTGCCGTCCTCGTCGGTGACGTGATCGCCGGCGAGCAGGGGAACGCGGAAGCCATAGCCCACGGCGCGTAACGGATGGTCCAATTCGAGCGCCTGCAAGTCCTCGCCGCTCACCGAGGCCAGGCGCCGGTAGCCGTCGGGTTCGATGCGTGCCGCCTTGAACACCGCCGGCGCCAGCCGGTCGGCGAGGATGTAGCGTTCGGCCGGTTTCGCCCAGTTGCCGGCCGGCGCCGCCGTCACCTCATAGAGGCCGTAGGCGATCTTGGGCGAGAAGCTCACGGCGCGATTACCCGGCAAGGTCCAGGGCGTGGTGGTCCAGATCAGCAGCGAGGCGCCGGCAAGCGGGGCGGCCTTGCCGCCGGGACCGGGCAGGGCCGCAAGCCGGACCGGAAACTTCACCCA
>DATFXD010000120.1:0-3886 GCA_035258605.1 Hyphomicrobiaceae bacterium
GCTGGACATGGGGCCATGGCCCCATTTTCTGACGCCTGGCGCCCACACACTCCATCGCATCATTGACGTGGCCCTGCTTGTTGTTAGTTATCGCAACCTCTATCCAGGGTTGCGCTGGGCCTACCATCTTGGCGATGTTACGGGGACCGCGACCGCAAGGGCTGCGCTGGGATGTAACCGTTGCGGCCGGCACATCCTCCGCGCGAATGCGCGAGGTGGCAAAACCGCGGCCGACGCGCCCCTTGAGTCGGCGGAGAGACTGTCGTGACGACGATCTACCTCGACTACAACGCCACCACGCCCGTTGCGCCAGCGGTGCTTGACGCCATGCTGCCATTCCTGCGCGGCGAGTTCGGCAATCCGTCTTCGATTTACGCCCTGGGGCACCGCGCCCGCGGGGCGATCGAGCGTGCGCGGGCCGAGGTTGCTCGCCTGATCGGTGCAAGGCCGGAGGAAATCATCTTCACCAGCGGCGCGACCGAAGCAATCAATCTCGCGATCCGCGGCGTCGCCGGCGGCGGTGGCGCACGCAGCGCCATTGTGACCACCACCATCGAGCATCCCGCCACGGAGGCGTGCTGCCGGCTGCTCGAACATCGTGGCCATAGCGTGCGCCGCGTCGGCGTCGATGCGGACGGCATCGTCATACCCGGGCGCGTGGCGGAAGCCATCAACGATGGCACTGCGCTCGTTACCGTCATTCACGCGCAGAACGAAATCGGTACCATTCAGCCGGTGGCGGAGATTGCGCGCCGGGCGCGCGCTGAGGGCGCGCTCATGCACACCGATGCGGCACAGTCGGTCGGCAAAATCCCGGTCGATGTCAGAGAATTGGCGGTCGATCTCCTCACCATTGCTGGCCACAAGCTCTACGCCCCCAAGGGCGTTGGCGCGCTGTTCGTGCGCCAGGGCATCGCGATCCCGCCGCTGGTTGTGGGCGCCGACCAGGAACGCGGTCTGAGGCCCGGCACCGAAAACGTCGCCTTCATAGCAGGGCTTGGTGCCGCCGCACGGATCGCTGCCGACCTGCTGCAGCAGTCGGCGCGCCAGATGCGCACGCTATCGGCATTGCTGCTCGCGCGCCTCGAGGCCGAAGTGCCTGGGCTCCGCCTGGTCGGCAGCCCCGATCGGCGGCTCCCCAACACGCTCAACCTGTTGTTTCCAGGCGTCTTGGGGCGCGATCTGCTTGCCGATTGTCCGAGCCTGATGGCCTCGACCGGGTCCGCCTGTCATGCCGGGAGCGAGGAGCCTTCGGCGATCCTGACCGCGCTTGGCATGCCTCGGGCTACGGCGCTAGGCGCCGTGCGCCTCTCGCTCGGGCGCTCGACCACGGAAGCCGAGGTCATCGAGGCCGCCTCGCGACTCGCAGGAGCATGGCGGCGCCGACAACAGGCCACATCAGTTTGATCGGCGCACACCCAGGAGTGAGAGCATGACCATCGACGGGCTGAGATTGACGAGCCTCGCACATGGGGGCGGCTGCGGCTGCAAGCTCGCCCCGTCGGTGCTGCAGCAGTTGCTGCAACATCAGCCGGCCGCCGCCTACACGCAGCTGCTGGTCGGGTCGGAAACCGCCGATGACGCCGCCGTGTGGCAGCTCGACGATCGCACCTGCATCATTGCAACCACAGATTTCTTTATGCCGATGGTCGATGACCCCTTCGACTTCGGGCGCATCGCCGCGACCAACGCCATTTCGGACATCTACGCCATGGGCGGACGGCCGACGCTGGCGCTGGCCATCCTCGGGATGCCCGTCGACAAGATCCCGACCGAGATGGTGCGCGAGATTCTAAAAGGCGGGGCCGAAACCTGCCGCGACGCCGGCATTCCCGTGGCCGGCGGGCACTCGATCGATTGTCCCGAGCCGGTCTATGGTCTCGCCGTGATCGGCACCTGCCGCCCCGAAGATGTGCGCCGCAACTGCGATGCCCGGCCCGGTGATGCACTGATCCTGACCAAGCCGCTTGGCGTCGGCGTGTACTCGGCGGCGATCAAAAAAGCGGCGCTGTCAGCGGCGGGCTACGCTGAGATGCTGGCCACGACGACCCTCCTCAACCGGGTCGGCGCCGACCTGGCCGGCGATCGCGACGTGCACGCGATCACCGACGTCACCGGCTTCGGCTTAATCGGGCACGCGCTGGAGTTGGCCCGCGGCTCGGGACTGAGCTTGATGATCCGGGCCAAGGATGTGCCGCTGTTGGCGCAGGCTGCGCGCCTCGCCCAGGAGGGATTCGTCACCGGCGCGTCGCACCGCAACTGGGCAAGCTACGGTGAGGGCGTCGCCCTGCCCGCCGATGGCGCAAGCTGGCTTCGTGACCTGTTGACCGACCCCCAGACCTCCGGCGGACTGTTGGTTGCGTGTGCACCGCACCGCGCAAGCGAGATCGTCGCGCAGATCAGAAGCGCGGGGTACCCTTCCGCCCAGGTCATCGGCACAGCCGAAGCCGGATCCGGCACGAGCCGTGTGACCATTGTGAGCTGAGACACGGCCGCGTCATCACGAGAACGGTCTGGCGCGGCAAGCGGGGCCTGGGGATGCGCGGTGGCAAGGAGCCTGCCGCGCAACGTGTTGCCGCTCACGCGCGAGGTGGCCTACGACCTCAGCAGGCGGCGGGCGCCCCGGGTCAGCCCAACGCACACCAGCTGCCGAGCGCCGCCTCGAGGTCCGACAAGGAGGTTTGATCGAGTGCGATCAAAGGCTTTTCCGCACGCTCGCAGAAGCTCACCAGCTCGCGGCGCAATTCCGGGCTGACCTCCTCGGGCGCATGAAACACGACGTCGGCGCATTCGAGGTTGCGACCGAGGTCGATGGTCGCTCCACGGCCGCCGGCCGCACAATGGATGAAGGTTGCCCCACGCGCCTGCCAATAATGCGCCATGGCGTTGATGGCCTCGGAACCGCCGCCGACGTAGGCGACGCGCACCCCGGGGATCCAGGTCCGGTGTGACCTGCGACGGGGGTCAGTATCCTCGGACCGCGGTACCGCGGGCGACCGGCGCTGACGGGTTGGCCTGGACCGCGTGCGCATGCGGGTCCTCGTTGGTTGCGATCTCTCGGCAATATTATGCAAATTCTACCAAAGCAATGGGCACCCTGAAAACATTGTGTCCCCCATAGCCCAAGGCTATGACTTGACGGTCCGCTGATCGTGAAAGCCCGCGGCCGATGCCCATGAACCCCGACCTGATGACCGTAACCGAGGTCGCCGACTACTTACGGGTCCGGGAACGCACCATCTACGAACTGGTCCGAACGCAGCGCATTCCCAGCTGCAAGCTGTCCGGCAAGCTGCTCTTTCCCAAACGCCTCATTGAACTGTGGGTTGCCCAATCTGCGGACTATCCGCACGCGGCCTCCCACCTGACGCCGCCGCCGCCGGTGATCGCCGGCAGCCATGATCCGCTGCTGGAGTGGGCGGTGCGCGAATCGAGATGCGAGCTGGCGATTCTTGTTGATGGCAGCACGGGCGGCATGCATCGGCTGTTGGCGGGCCAGGCGGTCGCCTGTGGTCTGCATCTGATCGATCCGGCAACCGGCGAGTACGATGCCAGTATCCTGGCCAACAGCCTGCCCGGTTTGGACTACGTGGTGATCGAGTGGGCGCGCCGGCGGCAGGGGCTAGTGGTGGCCCAAGGTAACCCGGCCGAGGTTGCCTCCGTCGCCGACCTCGGCCAGCCGAACATCCGCGTGGCGATCCGCCAGGAGGGATCGGGAAGCGCGCTGCTCTTTTCCAAGCTGGTGGCTGACGCCGGCCTAACGCTGGCGGATCTGAACATCGTTGGCAAACCCGCCAGCAGCGAAACCGACATTGCCGTGGCGGTCAGCGAAGGCAAGGCCGACGCCGGTCTCGCCATCGAGGCCGTCGCCCGCCAGCAGGGCCTG
>DATFXD010000121.1:0-5066 GCA_035258605.1 Hyphomicrobiaceae bacterium
CCGAGCCCTGCGCGACCAAGCGGTGAAAGAGGGTGATCAGGCCTATGGCGCCGTGGTCGTGCGCGACGGCATGGTCGTCGGCGAAGGCAGAAACTACGTCATTCTTCACAGCGACCCCACCGCCCACGCCGAGCTGCTCGCGGTCCGCGATGCTGCGCGACGGCTCAACACGCGCGACCTTTCCGACTGTGACGTCTATTCGACGGCAACGCCCTGCCCTATGTGCCAGGGCGCGCTCTATTGGGCCCGCATCCGCCGCTATCACAATGAGACCACGCCGGAGGGCGGTCTCGCGCCAAAGCTTTCCTGCTAGCCGACGATGCTGGGCGGCTGGCGCCAGCCATTGTTGGGTCCGCCGTTCCAGTCGCAATCGCGCCTGGAGCAGGCCGACAACGGCAGTGTTGAAATGCTGGCGCCCAGCCACCCTTGTGCGTGCACGGCGGCAAAGCCAGCAACTAGCCGGCAGGCCGCAGAACCTCAGATGCCATCTCCCGTCTATGCATCGCAAGTGAGGCCATGATCGCGACATTGGCGAGATTGAGCACGAGGCCAATCATGAACGCCGGCGCATAGGAGCCCAGTTCATCATAGATATAGCCGGCGAGCCAGCCTCCTAGCGCCATGCCGACGATGTTGGAAAAGAACCAAACTGGAATGCGCCAGGAGCCCTCGCTAGCCGGGAACAGGTCCCGCAAGGCCACGACATATGCCGGGATGATGCCGCTGAATCCGAACCCAAACGCAGCGGCAACGGCAAACAACCCCGCCTCATCCTGGGTCAAGATGAATCCGACCATGGCGGCTGCCTGACAGATCGAGCCGGCAAGAACCGTATAGAGCCCACCCACCGTATCGGAGAGCCAACCCCAAAACAGCCGGCTGATGAAGGCGGACCCAAGCAACACCGACAGCATCAATGCGCCACGCGCCGGCGCAATACCAAGATCGCTGCAAAGCGCAATCACGTGACCAAGGGGCATTGCCATCGGCGTGCAACAGAGGAAGCCCGCAACACAGAGCAGGAAGAAGGTCAGCCGTGGCGACTGTCCGGAAATCATACCGCGCGAGCCGTCTTGCTGATAGAGAAGGTGGCCTGCCGGCGTTGGCCGCAAACAGGTCATGCCAGCCAGCATGACCGCCAGTCCACTGACGATGCCAAATGCGAGCATGGTCGCACGCCAGCCAAAGGCGGCAATGCCGGCAGCGATGATCGGCGGCCACAGCACGCCCGAAACGTATTGTCCGCTCGATACCAGAGCCAGAGCGGTCCCTCGCCGTCGGTCGAACCAGCGGCTGATGTAAACGATGAGCGGCACATTCACCGCTCCTCCGCCAAGCACTCCCAGCAGCAGGCCGTGCCCGATGAGCAGCTCCCACTTACCTCCTTGGGAGGCGACGGCAAGCCCGGCGCCGATCATGAGACCACCGAACGCCACCGTTGCCCGGATCCCGATCCGCTCGGCAATCCAGCCGAAGGCCATGGCGCCCGTTCCGGCGCCGACCCATGCCAAGGAATTGGCGAAGGCGGGAATCGAGCGCGGGCTGGCCAGCTCTTCGGCGATCGGCTTCAGGGATACCACCGACAACAGCGGCGTGCCGTACGAAAACGTCAATATGAAAAGCACGACGCCGGCGACAAACCAGGACGCTGGTGTCTCAATGCTTGTCGCGGCAGGTGTTGCCGCTCCAGGACGATCGCCAGGGCGTGAGGTTGAAAGCGCCACAAGGTCCTCAATGGTTTATTAAGATCGCTGCATCGCACGCCGACCACCCCGGAGGCAATGGCGGCTCGATTGGGCGGCAGGGTTTGCCGGCCGCGGCCGCGCTCTAGACCTGGCTCAAGCCTGCACAGCAGGCGCCCACCGCGGTCGGACGGATGGTGGCGCAGGTCGCCGCAATGCCATCGGTCTGTTGCACGCTTCGATCGATCCCTGGCGTTCATCCAACGCGTCGCCCGGGGGGTGATCGCCACCCCAAACTGATCGATGTTGCGGCGGGGAACTCATCCAAACGGCACCATCGCGTGGGGCAACGGCGATACTCAGCACCTCGTTGGTGGGCGCCGCGGCCCCGCTGCCGGAGAACGTTGGGAAGCCGGACCTGGCGCCGCTGTTGCCCCGGCGGTCGCTAGGCTCATGGGTTGGCGCGCGTAAAACCGTCGGAGCTCCAGTCCTCGCTGCCGACGCCGTGGTGCACCGTGAAAAGACCATTGGGGTCGTAGCGCTCCTTGATCTCTCTGAGGCGCTGGTAGTTCGGACCCCAAAATGCCTGCTGCCAATTGGCTTGAAAGTAGTCGCATTCGTTGACGTAGGCGCCTGCTGACGGCGCGACCGCCCGCAGGGCCTTGATCGCCGCCTGGACGTGCGCCGCACGGGCGTTGGCATTTGGCTCAGGCGAGGAGTGGGCGCCGGATCCAGGCTCACTGGCGGCGGTAATGGCCAGGGCGAAGGCCGAGCAAACATCGGGGTTGATCGGCGTATTGCGGGCGGCCGCAATGTGAGCCGCCGGTGCGCCGGCCAGGCCCTTGTTGAAGTGGAAGCTCACCGTCCATTGCCGGCTGGCGGCAAACCAGGCATCGACCAGGTCGGAACGCTGCGGTGGCTCGAGTAGGCTTGCCGGCAACCACGCCGATGCAAAGGCATGCCAGAAGGCGCCAACCTGGCCGCTGTCACCGCGCCACCAAAAGTCAGTCCAGGCGGCACTGGGTCGACTGTCAAACTCGACGGCGGAGCGCGCGAACAGGCGAAGCAGCCATCCGTTCCAGAGATAGCGCGCCGGAACTTCCGAAACCGAGATCGGTTCCAGGGTTTCATAGTCTGGCGGGCTGGCGCCGGCGAAGTCGAGGAGTGGCTTGAAGGCGCTGAGAGCTTGCGCCTTGGAGAGCCCCTGAAACACCATCATGACGCGCAGCCGATTGTCGGGTGCTGCCCGCACTTGCTCGCCCCAATGTGGGTTGTAGAGGTCCGATGCATAAAGGTCGACGAAGCGCGCCAGGAGGCGACGGAAGGCCTCGTCGGAGCGAGCACGCAAGGTGAGGTTCACCGCGCCAAACTTGTCAGGCAGAGGGTGCGTCGCAAGCGTGAGACGAGTCACAACGCCAAATGTTCCGCCGCCGCCGCCTTTCAGCGCCCAAAACAGCTCGGGTTCGCGCGCCGCATTGACGGTGCGGATGACGCCATCGGCGGTGACTATCTCCGCCTCCAGCAGGCTGGCGGCAGCCAAGCCGTACGCCTTCGAAAAACTGCCGAAGCCGCCACCCAGTATTAACCCTGCAACACCGACGGTGGTGCAGCCACCACCTTGGACGTACCGTCCGGCGCCGCCCGTGACCGCTTGATAGGCGTGCAGCCAGATTGAGCCCGCTCCCAGAGACACGGCGGGCACCGGGGCAGCACCGGATCCGACCGCTGCGAATGTCTCATGGATGTCGATGGCATCCATCTTGCGCGTCCAGAGCAGCAACGAATCCGGCGCGTTGGATGCGCCGAAATAGCTGTGACCTCCGCCTCTGACGACAAGGCGCACATTGTGCGCATTGGCGAAACGAACCGCGGTGGCGACATCAGCCGCACTGGCGGCAGCGATCACGTAGGCACTTGGTGAAGACCGCCATGCCTCCAGCCAACCCGAACTCTGGGTGAGCGCGGGCTGATCGCCAACAAAGAAGGGATTGGCCAGAAGGTGCTTGGCCTCGGCCTCGGTGAGGGTGGGAACGGTGACGCGCGATAGCCGGCCGTTGGCCTCCTGGTTGAGCCCTGCCCAATCCGCCTCGGTCGGCCATCCCTCGGTGCCGGGGCGCACTCGGCTGATTTGAGCGGCTCGCAAGCGCCGCAGGGGGAGCGCCGAGGTGGCGAGCGATGCCAAACCTGAAGCAATGAACTGGCGACGCTTCATCTTACGTCCACGACAGATGCGCGCGATGCCGCCAACCTCAAGCTCGCGGTCATATGCGGGCCCGACGGCAAATTGAACCGCAACGCTGGTCGTTGCCCCTGGCGTAGCACCATTCGCTCACCAGCCGCCACCAGCTTGGCGGCACCGCAATGACGCGCCGCCGTCGGCGCCATGGCGGATCAGCAAGGCGCGCCATTGTCCTGGCGAGGCACCATACGCACCCTTGAATTTTCGCGACAGATGCGCCTGATCGGCAAAACCGCAGATCTGCGCAATGTCTGCCAGCGAATGACCGTGGTCGAGCAAGCGACGGGCCTGTTCAAGCCGGCGAAGGACATGAAAGCGATAGGGGCTGATGCCATAGGCACGCCGGAACTGGCGCGCCAGCTGCCACCGGCTCATGCCCGACACGCGCTCAAG
This sequence comes from Hyphomicrobiaceae bacterium, assembly GCA_035258605.1. Classification (GTDB taxonomy): domain Bacteria; phylum Pseudomonadota; class Alphaproteobacteria; order Rhizobiales; family Hyphomicrobiaceae; genus AWTP1-13. The sequence continues at coordinate 4,315 of DATFXD010000121.1, forward strand.
CTCGCTGAGCGAGATGCTGTCGCCCAACGAATTCAACAGCGCGTCGCGCACCGCAGCCATGGCCAGGCGATTGAGGGAGGGATGTTGCTTGGTTGGGGAACGCGCACCACGCCAAAGCGCATCCGACAAAGCCACGACATTGCACATCGTCGCGAGCTCCCCCGACCTATCGTCCGGGGCCGAGAGGATGCTATTGACCGCGGCGTAAAGCTGCCGATCGCCGGACACCGGCTCACACACAAACGGTAACCCCCTGCCCTCGGACGCCGCCAGAATCAGGGCTGGATCGATGTAGGCGATACGATAGGCGAATCCGCGATCATCACCGGCGCGCCCGTCGTGCCGCTCATCAGGGTGCAGCACGAAACTCTGACCTCGGGCGCTGTGGCGCGTCGCGCCTCGATAGGTGAAGGCTTGTACACCGCCGGTGGTAACGCCGACGGCGTAGGTGTCGTGGCGGTGAGGTGAGAACGAGAAGCCGCGAAAGACGGCGGTCAGGCGGTCGATACCACCGTCTGATGGCCCATGGGTGATTCGGCTGATTTGCATCGCATCACTGCGCACAAACGTTCAAGACACCGCAACCGAGGGGACTGTAGGTTGCCGGTCGACAGCAAGCCAGCGGAAATGTCACTGATGCCCCTCAATCAGGCCGGAGCCTTCCTCATCTTCGCGCTGGTCGCCGCCATTACGCCCGGACCGAGCAATGCCATGATCCTCGCAACCGGATCGGCCGTTGGCGCCTATCGCGG
>DATFXD010000122.1:0-6166 GCA_035258605.1 Hyphomicrobiaceae bacterium
GCCGGCCGGTCGCACGCCGGCGACGATCAGCCCCTCTTCGATGAGGCGCCCGATGCTCCACCACGGATCGAGGGCGGCGGCGGCGTCCTGGTGCACATACTGGATGGCGCGGCGGCGGGCGCGGGCCAGCGCAGGGGCGAGCCCGCTGACGACCGCGCCGTCGAGCCGGATCTCGCCTGCCGCCTCGCGTTGAATGCCGAGCAGGGTGCGCCCGAGCGTGGTCTTGCCGCAGCCCGATTCGCCCACCAGCCCCAAGGTTTCGCCCTGGCGCAGGGCGAGTGAGACGCCGGCGACGGCGCGCACCGGGGCACGTGCGGGACGGAAGAGGCTGCGCCGGCGGCCGCCGAGGGAAACGACGAGATCCCGCGCCTCGAGGATGGTCGGGCGTTCGCTCATGCGCCCCCCGTCATGCGTCGACACCAGCCTGCCGCGCCGCCAAACGCTCATCGGCGAGCCGGCAGTTGACGCCATGGGCGGGGGCGTCGGCCACCAGCCGCGACCGCCGCCGGCGACAGACGTCGGCGGCGGTGGGGCAGCGCGGGGCAAAGCGGCAACCGGGCGGCGGCGCCAACGGCGACGGCACCTGGCCGGGGATGCCGATCAGCGCCGCGGCGCGGTCGGGATGGCAGGCGATCAGCGCTTGCGTATAGGGGTGGCGCGGCGCGGCCAGCACGGCGCCGGTCGGGCCGGTCTCCACGGTTTGCCCGGCATACATCACGGTGGTGACGTCGCACAGTTCGGCCACCACACCGAAGTCGTGGGTCACAAACACCATCGATACCCCGAATTCCTGCGTCAGGGCCTGCAGCAGCTTCAGGATCTCGAGCTGGGTGGTCACGTCAAGGGCGGTGGTGGGCTCATCGGCAATCAACAGCGCCGGGCGTGCGGCAAGCGCCCCGGCAATCAATAGGCGCTGGCGCTGGCCGCCGGAAAACTGGTGCGGATAGCGCTCGAGCACGGCCTCGGGTTCGGGCAGCTGCACGCGGCGCAACAGGCCGACGAGCTCGGCGCGGCGCGCCGCCTCGCTGGTGGGCTGAGCGGCATGCCAGCGCATGGCGGCCAACAGCTGCGCCCCGATCTTGAACACGGGATTGAGCGCCAGGTAGGGATCCTGGGGGATGAAGCCGATGCGGCGGCCGCGCACCAGGCGCGTCATGTCGGCGTCGCTCAAGGCGAGCAAGTCCTGGCCTTCGAAGCGGATCTCGCCGCTTTCGATCCGGGCGGCCTTGGGAAAGATGCCGAGCACGGCGCGGGCAAGGGTCGACTTGCCGCAGCCCGATTCCCCGACCACGCCCGTTATCTGGCCGCGCGCCACGGTGAGCTCGACGTGGTCGAGGATCTGAGCCACGCCCTCGTCGGTGCGCACCGAGAGGCGCAAATTCTTCACCTCCAGCAGCGGATCGGCGGTCATCGCGAACGCCTCAGCCGCGGGTCGACGATGTCGCGCAGGCCGTCACCCAGCAAGTTGAAGCCGAGTACGGTGAGGAAGATGGCAAGCCCCGGAAAGGTCGAGAACCACCACGCCTCCGGCAGGTATTGCCGGCTCTCGGCGATGGCGAGCCCCCAGTCGGGATCGGGCGGCGTGGCACCCATGCCAAGGAAGCCCAGCACCGCCGCCACCAAAATGGTGAACCCCATGCCGATGGTGGCGCGCACGATGATCGGCGAGATGGCATTGGGCAGGATGTGCAAAAACAGAATGCGCGGGGCGCCGGCACCGATGCACTGCAAGGCATCGATGAACAGCGCGGCGGCAAGCCGGCGCGTCTCGGCATAGACGATGCGGGTGAAGAATGGCCAGTAGGTCAAGGTCAGCGCCAGCATCGCGCTCTCGAGACTGGGCCCCATCAGCTGCGCCAGGGCCAGCGCCAGGATGAGCTGCGGCACGGCGAGAAAGATGTCGGTGACGCGCATGATGGTCTGCGACAGCCAGCCCTGCTGGTAGCCGGCAATCAGGCCCAAGGGCACGCCGATCGCCATTGAGATACCAACCACCAGCAGCGCGATCATGAGCGCGCCGCGCGCGCCGAGGATGACGCGCGAGAGGATGTCGCGGCCGAGGTTGTCGGTGCCGAATGGGTGCTCCGGGCTCGGCGGCTTGAGGCGCTGCAGCAAGTGCGAGGCCGCCACGTCGCCGGGGTAGGGGGCGATCAGCGGCGCCAAGATGGCCATCGCCACCACCGCCAGCACAATGGCGGCGCCGAGCACCGCCGGCTTGTCCTTGGCGAATTTGACGAGGATCAGCATGCCGCCTCAATCGTTCTCGCGCAGCCGCGGGTCGATCAGGCCGTTGACGACGTCGACCAGGATGTTGACGATGGCGTAGATGACGCCGATCAGCAGGGTGATCGCCAGCATCACCTTGGTATCGGCGGTGAGGATCGCCTGCACGGTGTAAAAACCGATGCCCGGCCAATCGAAGATGGTCTCGACCACCACGGCGCCGGCGATCAGGCCGCCGAACAGCAGGCCGATCTGGGTGATCGCCGCCACCACCGAGTTGCGCAGGACGAACTTCCAGATCAGCGGTCCGGCCGGGAAGCCCTGCGCCCGCTCATAGGTGACAAAGTCCTTTTGCAGGGTGTCGAGCACGCCGGCGCGCGTGAAGCGGGTGATGGTGGCGAGCCCGCCGAGCGACAGCGTGAAGGCGGGCAGGATCAAATGGCGCAGAGCGTCACCGAACGCGTCGAGCCGCCCGGTGATCAGGCTGTCGATCAGGTAGAAGCCGGTGACAAGCGCCGGCGGGGCAAGGCCGGGACTGAGGCGACCGCGCAGCGGCAGCCAGCCCAAATCCATGGCGAACACCAACTGCAGCTCGATGGCGAACCAGAAGGCGGCGATCGCCACGCCGCCAACGGAGAGGATGCGCAGCACCGTGTCGGGCCAGCGGTTGTGGTAGACGGCGGCAAGCGTGCCGAGCGGAATGCCGAGCGCGGTGGCAAAGATCAGCGCGGCGAGGGTCAGTTCCAAGGTCGCCGGCAGCCGTTGCTTGATGTCGACCGACACCGGTCGGCGCGAATAGGCGCTTTCGCCGAAGTCGAGGCGCGCCACCTGCGCCAGGTAGACGCCAAACTGCACCAGCAGCGGCTGATCGAAGCCATACTGGTGGCGGATCTCGGCGATCTGGGCGGGGGTGGCGTTCTCGCCGGCGAGTGCCGCGGCCGGATCGGCGGGCACCACCCGGATCAAAAAGAAGGTCAAGACCAACAGGCCGGCGAGCGAGGGAATGACCAGGATGAGGCGGCGCACGACAAAGCCCAACATGGCAGTTCCTCATCTCCAGTTGCCGTCGGCGCCGGCGGCAGCCAATCCCCGGCCCGCCAGCGCCAGGGGCACCACCGCGGGCGGGGCTTCAATGCCTCACGCTTCAAAGGCGAGGACCAACCGGCCCTCACGGCTCGCCAGCTCGCCTATTGCAGCTCGATCCAGCGCATCTCGCCGCCGGAACCGACCGGCGAGAAGCGGAAGCCCTTGACCCGGTCGGTGAGCCCACGGATCTCGACCGTGTTGTAGACCCAGATGTCGGGGCTGTCGGCGACAATGAGGCGGGTTGCCTCTTCATAGAGCGGCTGGCGCTCGGCCTCAGCCGTGATGTTGCGTGCCTTGCGCAGCAACTGGTCGACCTTGGGGTTCTGATACCAGGCCGACGCCTTCCAGGTGCCATGGAACTGGCTGTCATACATCTGGCCGATCCAGTTCTCCGGGTCGACGAAATAGGTCGACACCCAGTGCACCCACAGGTCCGGTGTGGACTCGGCCTTGCCGGTGTTTGAGGTGATGTTGGCCCAGGTATCGGAGATGATTTTGAGATTGACGCCGATCTGGGCCAGATCGCTCTGGAACAGCTGCGCGGCCTGATTGGTCTGCTCGAGCTGCGACTGGATGTGGATCGAGATCGGCCGGCCGATGGGGGCACCCTCCGCCTTGGCCTGATCGCAAAACGCCTTGGCTTTCTTCAGGTCGTAATCGTAGCCCTTCACATCCTGGGGATAGCCCCACAGGTTGTTGGGCATCGGCGCCGGATTGCGCTCGGCATAGCCCTTGAGGATCTCCTTGATGAAGCCGTCGTAGTTGAAGGCGTGCGCGAAGCATTTGCGCGCGTTGAGGTTGTCGAACGGCGGCTTCTTGTTGTTCATGCGCAGAATAAACACGCGCATCGAGGTGTTCTTCTCGATGTGCACGCCCTTGGCCTTTTGAATGCGCTCGACCTGATCGGTGGGCAGGTAACTGTCGGTCATGTCGACCGAGCCCTGCAGCAGCGCCAGCACGCGCGTCGAGGTCTCGCGGGTCGGCAGGATCTGGATCTCCTTCGGCGCCTTCGGATTGTCGCTCCAGCCGAGGAAGTGGCCCTCGAAGCGCTTGAGATCGGCGCGCTCGAGCGGGCGATAGGTCGCCGCGTCGAGCTGGTAGGCGCCGGAACCGGCGCCGTTGGAGGCGAGCCAGGCCGCACCCCAGTCGTTGTTGACCTCGTGCGCGGCGATCACGCGCGGGTTGACGATCATGACGATCGGAATGGCGGACAGGAACGGCGCGTAGGGCACATCGAGCTTGAAGCGCACCGTCTCCGGGTCGGGCGCGCTGATGTTGTCGGGCTTCAGCACCGGCTTGAAGGCACCGGCCGGGCCCTTGCCCAGCGCCAGCACGCGCTTGAAGCTATAGACCACATCGTCGGCGAGGATGGTGCTGCCGTCGTGGAACTTGACGCCGGGGCGCAACTTGAATTCCCAGGTGAGGCCGTCGGCCGACACCCGATAGGACGTCGCCAGCCAGGGCTCGAGCTTGGGTGGGTTGCCCTGGTAGCGGTAGAGGTTGTCGTAGGTGTTGAGGCTATAGAGCTGCATCGGCACGTCGAAGATCTGATGCGGATCGACGTTGGCGGGCAGGTTATCGCCGGTCACCAGCACGCCGGCGGGGCCGGCGCTGACCTGAGCGCCGAGTGCCAGCATGGCGGCGAGCGCCGCGGCCCCGAACAGCCTTCTCCACATCGACATTGCCAATCTCCTTTGCCTTAAGTACCGCCAAGCCTTGCCTCACGCGACGGTGCGGGCCGCTGGCGGCTTGGGAACCGGCCAGGCCCGCTTACTGTGCGCCAGGGCCATCGCCGCCAACGCCTCCGCCGTCTTGAGTGCCGCGATCACCGGATTGACGACGGGGACGCCAACCTCCGCGCCGAGCCGTCGGGTGACGTCCGGCAGAAAGGCCATGCTCATACAGCCGAGCACCAACACGTCGGCGCCGTCCTCATGGACCGCCAGGCGCGCCGCCGCGGCCGCCGCCTCGAGCGCGCCCGGCTCCTGCCTGGCGAGCTCGATCACCGAGAGACCGATGCCGCGCACGCCGGCCAACAGCTGGGCCAACCCCAGCGCCCTGAGCCGCGCCGCCACCCGCCCCAGGCCGCGATCCCGTGGGGTCAAGATGCCAATGCGCGTGCCCAGCTGCGCGGCCAGATGCAGCGCGGCGGCGCCCGGGCCGACCACCGGAATGGCGACAAGCTCGCGCAGGGCGTCGAGGCCGGGATCGCTGTAGCAGCCGATGATCAGCGCCGCAAAGCCGCGCTGCTCGGCCCGTGGCCCCAGGCGGATCAACTCGGGCACGATCAGGCCGGCATCGCGGGCGCTCTCGATGGCGGCGGGTCCGCTGTCGGTGGGCTCGACCGCAACCTCGGTACCGGCGGCGGCATGCGCGGCCAAGATGAGCTGCCGCCGCGCTATTTCGCCGGCCCCGAGCGTGTGCTGCATCGGGCTCGTCAGCTGATAGAGAATGCGCATCGGGTCCCTCGGTCGTCAGGCGAGCTCGCGCAAGGTGCTCTCGACGGTGAGGCAGGCGTCGCCGAGCGCATCGGCGATGCGGTTGCGATCGCGCACGAGCTGGGTGGCCAACATCCAGCGCTCGGCGCCGTCGCCGAGCTTGGCGTAGCGCGGCACCTCATAGAGCGTCGGCAGCATGCTGCCTTGTGGGGTATAGCCGTAGGGGTCGTGCCCATAGCTGCCCTTCGCGGTACTGGCGAGCGGCACCAGCGCCCGCGACAGCCGCTTCATGCAGGCGTTGAGACGATCGGCGGCGGCCTCGTCGGTGGTCTTGCCGGCAGCGTAGCGCTGGCGCCACGTCTCGGCCACGGCCTCGAGCTGATGGGCTGCGGCCTTGAAGGCCCGGGCGCGATCGAGCG
>DATFXD010000123.1:0-3959 GCA_035258605.1 Hyphomicrobiaceae bacterium
GATTGGGATGCGCGGCTCCGATATTTCTCTATTCTTAAGCCACAAAGTATTCCGGTGCCTAAATACATGAGTGCAAATGATTAATTTTGGAGTGAGTGCGCGTTAATACTTGTATAGGCTGCGGCGGTCGGCACCACGCGCCGGGGCGAGGGAGGCAAGCGCCGGCACGGCTTTGCTAACATTGCCGCCGCCCGTAGCTGATTCGGCCACTGTCCTTTTTTGGGGGATCACATGCCACAACTGGAAAATCGCATTCTGGACCGCGCGCTGATCGCCGAGTTCATCGGCACATTCATGTTGATGTCGTCGGTTCTCGGGGCCGCTTTTTATTCGTTTGGTGCTCCGTCCGGCGCCGCCGGTATTCTCGGCGTGGCGCTATCGATCGGAGCAACCGTCATGGCCATGGCCTATGCCGTCGGTCACATCTCCGGCGGCCATTTCAATCCCGCCGTCACCTTGGGGCTGGTTGCCGGCGGACGCGTCAAGAGCGAGAGCGCGCTTGGCTACATCATCGCCCAATGCCTGGGCGCGATCATCGCCTGCGGCCTCTTCAGCGTGATCGGCAGGGCGCCGCCGACGTTTGCGGCCAACGGCTACGGCCCCCTTTCAATGCTGCAGGCAAGCTTGTTCTCCGTGTTCCTCATCGAATTGGTGCTCACCGCCTTCCTGGTGTTCGTGATCATGGGCGTCACGCACCGGCGCGCTCCCGGCGGCTTCGCGCCGTTGGCGATCGGCCTGACCTTGACCGCCATCCACCTGATGGCGATCCCGATCTCGAACGCGTCCGTCAATCCGGCGCGCAGCCTCGGCACGGCGTTGTTCGGCGGCACCACCGCGCTCAGTCAACTGTGGGTGTTCTGGGTGGCACCGATCATCGGCGGCGTCATCGGCGGCGCGCTGGCGCGCTGGCTGCAGGAGGAGTGAACTAACGCGTCGTCTCGGCGCGTGGCCAACCCAAGCCTTGGTTAGCGGGCGGCTCAGGACCGCGACGCTAGTCGGCAAGCCAGTTGCGCAGCGCCCGATTGACCGCGTCTGGCCGTTCCAGGGCGGAAAGATGGCCGCAATCGGCGATCACCTCAAGCCGCGCGCCGGCAATGCCGGCGGCGATTTCCTCGGCCAGCGCCGGCGGCGTCAATTGATCCTCGCGTCCCACCAGCACCAGGGTCGGGCAGCGGATCGTGGCGAGCAGCGATCGATTGTCGGGGCGGGCCATGATCGCTGCTTGTTGGCGCTTGAAGGCCGCAAGACCGGTGTCGATGGCCATTTGCAGCACCGTGTCGACCAAGCCTTGTTCCGACAGCCGCGCCCGATGCACAAGCCTCGGCAGCAATTCCTGCTGCGCTCGCACGGCGCCGCCCTCTTCGGCGAGCGCGATCAGCCGCAGCCGTTCTGCCCGGCGCTCCGGCGCGTCGGCGCGCGCATTGGTGTCGAGCAGCGCCAGCCGCGTCACCCGCTCGGGAGCCGCGCGCACGATCTCGCAGGCAACGTAGCCGCCCATGGACAGGCCGGCGAGGGCGAACGTTGGTGGGGCGGTGGCGAGGATGGCGTTGGCGATCTCGCGCATGCTGTCGTGGCGCGTGTGATCGCCGACGGCAACATCGGCAATATCGCTCAGGGCACGGATTTGTGCCTTCCATAGCGCCGCCGAACAAAGCAGGCCCGGGATCAATAGAAGGTGGGGCGTGTGCGCCATGCTGGTTCTCCCTCGGGTGATGACGCCAAGGATCAAGCCTCGCAAGCGCTGAGCGGTTGGCGCAAGTGCGGCGTCCTGGGTGAGGCGGAGGCTCGGGGGGGCGCGCGGCGAACCGCCGCCCCACAGAAGCGTGATGCCCCTCAGCTTGATTTTTCGCGCAAACAATGCCATCTAGGCCGTGTAACGGGCGCAGGGGATTGCTTTCATTTATCCTTTCCCCAAGCATAAGCTTTCCCGTTAGGCCCTTTGCGGCTGCTCCCCCTGCGCTCTGGTTGCCGACGCTCGCGCCCACCCGCGTTGCGCGAGGGTTGGCTGTATGACGCAGACGGAGAACCGTTCTTTTGCAGACAACGTCGTTCGCTGAGCTCGGCCTCAGCGCGAAAGTACAGGCTGCCATTCAGGCGGCTGGTTACAGCAACCCCACACCTATCCAACAACAGGCCATTCCGGTCGCCGTGACCGGACGCGACGTGCTGGGCATCGCCCAAACCGGAACCGGCAAAACTGCCGGCTTCGTGCTGCCGATGCTGGCGCGTCTCGAGACCGGTCGGGCGCGGGCGCGCATGCCCCGCTCCTTGATCCTGGCCCCGACACGCGAGCTGGCCGCGCAGGTGGCGCAGAGCTTCGAGAAGTACGGCGTCAACCACCGGCTGAGTCTGGCGCTTCTCATTGGCGGCGTCTCCTTCGACGACCAGTTGCGCAAGCTCGATCGCGGCGTCGATGTGCTGATCGCCACCCCAGGCCGTCTGCTCGATCATTTCGGCCGCGGCAAGATCCTGCTCACCGGCGTCGAAATCCTGGTCATCGATGAGGCCGACCGCATGCTCGATATGGGCTTCATCCCGGATATCGAGCGCATTTGCAAGCTGCTGCCGCCACAGCGGCAGACGCTGTTTTTCTCGGCCACCATGCCACCCGAGATTCAACGCCTGGTCGATACCTTCTTGCGCGACCCGGCCCGCATCGAGGTGGCGCGACCGGCGACGGCCGCCAACACCATCACCCAGCTCTTTCGCTATTGTGGGTCGACGGAGGATTGGGACAAGCGCGAGGTATTGCGCGAGCTGATACGCGCCGAGAACGTCAAAAACGCCATCATCTTCTGCAATCGCAAGCGCGATGTGGCGATCTTGCTGAAGTCGCTGCAGAAGCATGGCTTCAATGCCGGCGCACTGCATGGCGACATGGATCAGATGAGCCGCATGGCCACGCTCGATGCCTTTCGCGAGGGCCGCATTCAGTTTCTGGCCGCCAGCGACGTCGCCGCCCGTGGTCTCGACATTCCCGATGTCAGCCACATCTTCAACTTCGACGTGCCCTGGCAATCCGACGACTACGTGCATCGCATCGGTCGCACCGGTCGAGCCGGCAAGGAAGGGCGCTCGCTCACGATCGTGACCCCCGACGACGTCAGGCAGCTCAAGGACATCGAGAAGATGCTGGGCGCTGAGGTCACCTGGATTGGTTCGGCGCCGAGCACGGAAGATCTGGCCAACGGCAAGAAGCGCCGGCGCGGCCGCGGCGGGCGCTCCTCAGCGCGGGGAGACCGGCACGAGGCGCGCGGCAATGGCCAGCGCAAGGATACGGAATTTCGCGGGCGCGGGCGCCGCCATGGATCCCAGCGCCAGCCCGCGCGCGAGGAACGCCAGCGCGGGCCCGCGGCGCCCGCTCCTGAGGCACGCGAGCGCGAGCGCGCGCCACAACAGGCACGCGAGCGCGCGCCACAGCGCCAACCGGCGGCGCCGCGACCGGCGCGGGCAGACCGCCCGCCGCAGGACCGTGCCGAGCGCCGCCCGGCGGGACCGGCGCCAACACCGCGCGCGGCCGGCGCGACGCAACCGCGTCAGCCCTGGGAACCGCGTCCGCCCCGTCCGCAACGGCACCGCGAGGAGAACACGCCGTCTCCCGTTGGCCTCGGCGACCACGTGCCGGCGTTTCTGAAAAAGGCGCCGCGTCCGACGCCGCGCCAGAGCTGAGGCGACGACCGGCGCCGCACTTGGCCATCAGCGTCGGTCGTGCTCCGTTCGGCGCCGAGGCGCGAGGGCGGCGCTACCCGTGGGGCACCTTGCTGCGGCCGAGCTGCGCCGTCGCCGCGCTAGGTGCGGCCACCCAATGAACTTGGGGCCTAGCCCGGCGGCCGATCGCTGAACAAGAACCCGCCTTTGGCCTTGGAGTGCTTCGGGCTCTCCATGATTTCGATCATCACCGCTTCCGGCTTGACGTTGAAGTGTCGCACGACCGCATCGGTGATGTCCTTCACCAGGGC
>DATFXD010000124.1:0-11602 GCA_035258605.1 Hyphomicrobiaceae bacterium
ATGGCGGCCGGCGGCTATGCCGTGCATACCTTTCCGACCGGGCAGGGCAACATCATTGGCAATCCGATCGTGCCGGTGATCAAGATCAGCGGTAATCCCAAGACCGTGCGCACCATGCCGGAGCACATCGACGTCGACGTCTCCGGTATTCTGCGCCGCGAGCTGACCCTGGAGACGGCCGGCGACGCCTTGATCGAGATGGTGCTTCGCACCGCCAACGGTCGGCTGACCGCGGCCGAGACGCTGGGGCATCGCGAATTCGTCATGACCAAGCTCTACCGCAGCGCCTGAGCGGCCGCCGTTCGCGGCTGCCGCCGGGTGGGCGTGGCGAAGGGCGGCAGGGGTCAGGTGTTGTTGAGCCCGGCGCCGGCGGTGCTGGCGCTGCGCGCGCCGGTTGCATCGCGCGGCCGCGCTTCGGTTTTAAGGTGAGTGAAGAGGCCGGTCTTCATGCCGGCCAAGGTCAGCGCCATTTGCCGGTTGAGGCCGGGCACGCGTTTCAGGTGCGGGAAGGCGAGATCGCGCACCAGGCGAGTGGTGCGGCTGTCGGATTGGAAGAACGGGGTGAGCCAGCGGCTCGCCAGAGCATAGAACTGGTCGTGCCGCCGGCGGCGCCGACTGAAGTCGGTGAGCGCCGCCTCCAGGCTGCCGGCCGCCGCCAGGCAGTGCGCCAAGGTCGCGGCATCGATCAGCGCCAGATTGGCGCCCTGGCCGAGCTGCGGGCTCAGCGCGCGTCCGGCATCGCCGATGAAGACGATGCGCGGGCCGTGGTGCCGCCGCAAGGCGATGTCGGCGTAGGTGGCAAAGGTCATGGCCGCGGGCGTGTCGATCTGGGCAAGCAACGCCAGCGCCTCGGGGGCCACCGCCGCCACCCGCGCCTTCCAACGGCCGAGGCCTTGGGCCCGCCAGCGCGGCTCGTCCTCGACCTTAAGGCTCCAGAACAGCGCGATCAGCCGGCGCCGATCGCCGGGGGCTGAGCCGACGGGCAGCATGCCGACCATGGTGTGACACCCGTCGTAGCGCTGCAGCAGGCGGTGCGTGTGCGGCCAGTCGGGCGGCTCGGCGACGACGCCCCACAGCGCGCCCCAGGGGTAAGGCCGCTGATAGCGTACCTCGGCCTCGGCGCGGCGTAACGGCGAGCGGACGCCGGTGGCGTCGATGACGAGATCGAATGGACCGAATTCACCGCCCTGGCGATCGATCAAGGTGCGGCCCGCGGCGGTCCGGCGGCTGCCGGTGAGGTCTGAGCCGGGGGTCAGCGCAACGCCGAGCCGGATGACCTCGGCGTAGAGCAATTGAAACAAGCTGCCGCGATGCAGGCCGAGGCCGAACACGTTGGCGCCAAGGTCGCGATAGCTGAGGTCGAGGATGCGCACGCCGGCGACGGTGTCGCCGGTGATCTGCGACACCGGCTGGCCGAGGTCGATGGCGGCCTGATCGAGGCCGAGGCGGGCAAGCGCGGCCAGACCGGTGGGCTGCAGCAGCAGCCCCGCCCCGATCGGCTTGGGGGTTTTGAAACGCTCAAACAGGCTGACATCGTGGCCGTCACGGGCGAGGAAAGCGGCGGCCGCCAGCCCGGCGGTGCCGGCGCCGGCAATGCCGATCCGCAACCGCCCCATACCCGCCCCCCGTGCCAAAGCCTCGCGGCGGCAACGGCGTCGCCGCCACCGGCTCAGTAGACCCGCGCCTTAGGCGGGAAGTACTTCACTTCATTGGTCAAGGTGTAGGTGTGCACCGGCCGGTAGTCGATGCGCACCGTTGAGGCGCGGTCGTCGGCCCAGGTCAGGGTATGCTTCATCCAGTTGGCATCATCGCGCGCGGGATAGTCCTCGCGGGCGTGGCCGCCACGGCTCTCGGTGCGGTTTTCGGCGGCGGCCACGGTCACCGCCGCCTGGGCGATCAGGTTGTCAAACTCCAAGGTTTCGACCAGATCGGAGTTCCAGATCAGCGAGCGGTCCGACACCTTGATGTCGCCCACGCCCTTCCACACGTCGGTGATCTTGGCGAGCCCCTCCTTGAGCACCGGCCCGTCGCGGAACACCGAGCAGTTGGTCTGCATGATGCGCTGCATTTTGAGGCGCAGCTGCGCCGTCGGCGTGCCACCCTTGGCGTGCCGGAAGCGATCGAGCCGCTCGAGCGCCAGTTCGCCGGCATCGTTGGGCAGGTCGGCATGGGCGCCGCCGGCCTCGACCGTCTTGGCGCACTGCAGGCCAGCGGCGCGGCCGAACACCACGAGATCGATCAGCGAGTTGCTGCCGAGCCGATTGGCACCATGCACCGAAACGCACGCCGCCTCGCCCAGCGCCATCAGCCCCGGCACCACATAGTCGGGGTTGCCGCCCTTCAAGGTCAGCATCTCACCGTGGTAGTTGGTGGGAATGCCGCCCATGTTGTAGTGCACGGTCGGCAGCACCGGGATCGGCTCGCGGCGCAAATCGACGCCGGCGAACACCTTGGCGCTCTCGGTAATGCCGGGCAGGCGCTCGTGCAGGATCTTGGGATCGAGGTGATCGAGGTGCAGGAAAATGTGATCGCGCTCGGGCCCGACGCCGCGGCCTTCGCGGATCTCGATGGTCATGGCGCGTGACACCACGTCGCGCGAGGCCAGGTCCTTCACGTGCGGTGCATACCGCTCCATGAAGCGCTCGCCGTTGGAGTTGGTCAGATAGCCGCCCTCGCCGCGCGCACCCTCGGTGATCAGCACCCCGGCGCCATAGACGCCGGTCGGGTGGAACTGCACGAACTCCATGTCCTCGAGCGGCAGGCCGGCGCGCAGCACCATGGCATTGCCATCGCCGGTGCAGGTATGGGCCGAGGTGCAGGTGAAATACGCCCGGCCGTAGCCGCCCGTGGCCAGGATGGTCTTCTTGGCCTGGAAGCGGTGGAGGGTGCCGTCGTCGAGCTTAAGCGCGATCACGCCACGGCAGCCGCCGTCCTGATCCATGATCAGGTCGATGGCGAAATACTCGATGAAGAACTCGGCCGCATGCCGTAGCGACTGCCCGTAGAGGGTGTGCAGCATGGCATGCCCGGTGCGGTCGGCCGCCGCGGCGGTGCGTTGCGCCGGCGGACCTTCGCCGTATTGCGTCGTCATGCCGCCGAACGGACGCTGGTAGATGCGGCCATCTTCGGTGCGGCTGAAGGGCACGCCATAGTGCTCGAGCTCGTAGACGGCTTCCGGCGCATTGCGGCACAGATATTCGATGGCGTCCTGGTCGCCCAGCCAATCGGCGCCCTTGACGGTGTCGTACATGTGCCAGCGCCAATCGTCCGGCCCCATGTTGCCGAGCGCGGCGGCCACCCCGCCCTGGGCGGCCACGGTGTGCGAGCGGGTCGGAAACACCTTGGTGATGCAGGCGGTCTTGAGACCGGCCATGGCGCAGCCCAGTGTCGCCCGCAACCCGGCGCCGCCGGCGCCGACGATGACGACGTCATAGACATGATCGGTGAGCGGGTAGGCGCGGCCGTTGAGCGCCGGCTTGGTAACGGCATGGCCGGTGTCGTGCACGTTCTCGGGCATCACTCAAGCTCCGAAGCTCAGCTTCAAGACCGCATAGGCCGAAGCCAAGCCCACCACCACCGCAAAGAACGTGTTGATGAGCAAGGCCAGCACCTTATAGCCGTCGGCGTGCACATAATCCTCGATGATGGTCTGCATGCCGATCCGCATGTGCACGACCCCCGACAGGATCAACAGCAACAGGGCGATGGTGTTGAGTGGCTCCGCCAAGGTGCGCCGCACCGTGAGGTAGTCGGCTCCCGCCAGCCGCACGATGATCAGGATGCCAAACGACACCAGAAAAATGTTGGCGATGGCGGTGACGCGCTGGCGAAGGAAGTGCTCGGTGCCGTCCTTGGCCGAACCGAGGCCGCGGACGCGGGCCAGAGGCGTGCGATAACCGGCCATCGCTGCTACCTTCCTGCCAGGCTCAGGCCGAGCGTCCACAACGCCGCCGTCAGGGTGATGGAGCCGATGATCGTGGCCCACGACAGCGCGTTGACCGCCGGGATCGAGAAGCCGCGGCCGGTGTCCCACAGCAGATGGCGCAGCCCACCCAGCATGTGGTGCAGGAGGGCCCAGCTGTAGCCGACCAGCACCAGCTTGCCGAGCGGATGGGCGAAGACGGCGTTGAGGAGATTGAATTCCCGTTCGCCGGTGGCCGCGGCGAATAGCCAGGCGGCGAGCAGCAAGGTGCCAAGGTAGAGCGCCGCACCGGTCAATCGGTGCAGGATCGACATCACCATATTGATCAGCGGTCGATACACCGAAAGATGCGGGGAAAGGGGGCGCGCGTCGCCCTGCCTCGTCTCGGCCATGCTCAGGTCGCTCCCTTGTGGTGCAGCACAGCATCGGCTTTTAGCGCGCTGCAGCAGGGGCGGCAATGTCAACGCGCAGGACATGGGTGAAGCCGGCACAGAAAGCAATGTACGCACGGCTGGTATACCAGAGGCGCGGCGCCGAAGCTTCAGGCTCAGCGCGGCAGCAGCAGCCACAAGTCGAGATCGAGGATCACGCCCTCCGCGTAGGCCCCGCCCGGCAGCTGGTAGGGGAAGGCGGCGCAGTCCTGGTTCTTGACGGCGATGAGGCGCGTGCGCAGGGCGCCGAGGTCGCGGCGCCGCGGGAGCTCGGCGGTCTCCAGCACTTCCGACCAGGCATAGACGGTATCGCCGGCGAAACATGGGGCAACGTGTCGGCCGCCGTTGATGGCGGCGATGTGGAAAGCGTTGCCGAGGCCGTTGGCCGATAGCGCCCGCGCCAGCGAGATGACGACGCCGCCGTAGACCAACCGCCGCTTGAACGGCCCCTGCGCTTGCGCATGCTGGTTGAAATGCACCCGGGCGGTGTTCTGATAGAGGCGGGTGGCGAGCTGATGCTCGGCCTCCTCCACGGTCATGGCATCGGCATGATCGATTTTCTCCCCCACCCTATAGTCCTGCCAGCGGTAGGGACTGCCGGCCAGCGCAAAGTCGTAGCGGCTGAGGTCGAGCGGCGGCAGCTCACCTGCAAGCGCCGCGGCCTCGACCTTGTCGGCAAGTTTCGGCACCACGGCGTCGGCTACCGGCGCCGCCGGGTCGCGTTTGCGCACCATCACCCAGCGCACGAACTCAACCACGATCTCAGCGCGCTGATTGCGGCCGGTGGTGCGGACGTAGAGGACGCCCGAGGCGCGATTGGAATTCTCCCTGACGCCGATCACCTCCGAACTGGCCGTCAAGGTATCGCCCCGGTAGACCGAGGCGCGGAAGCGGCACTCGGCGTAGCCGAGGTTGGCGATGGCGTTGAGCGAGATGTCGGCAACGCTTTTGCCGAACACCACGTGGAACACCATGAGATCGTCAACGGGTGCCGCCGGGTAGCCGATCGCGGTCGCAAACGGCGCGCTCGACTGCGGCGCAAAGCGCGGTCCATAGAGCGCGTTATAGACGGCGACGTCGCCGTCGGTGATGGTCTTCGGGGTGGCGTGCGTGAACACCTGGCCGAGGCGGAAATCCTCGAAGAAATTGCCGCCCGAGGTCTTCGCCGCCGTCATCGGTCGACCATGGCGTCGATGGCCTCGGCGATCGCCACCGCGCGCTCGGCGATTTTGGCATGCAACAGCTCGACCATGCGACCCTCCACCACCACGACACCCTTGCCGGCATTGGCCGGCTCAGCGAAGGCGGCGATGATCTTGCGCGCCATGCCCACCTCGGCCGCGGTCGGCGCGAACACGGCGTTGGCCTCCGCCACCTGGTCGGGATGGATCAATGTCTTGCCGTCAAACCCCAGCGCGCGACCATCGAGGCACTCGCGGCGAAAACCGGCGCCATCCCTAAAGTCGTTGTAGACCCCGTCGAGCACGTCGAGGCCATAGGCGCGCGCCGCGGTCACCGTTGCCGACAGCCAATAGAGCGCCGGCCGGCGATCGGCGCTAAGGTCGGCGCGCGTCTCCTTGACGAGGTCGTTGGTGCCGAGCACCAGGCAGTTGAGCCGGGCGCCGACGCGGCGGCAGGTGGCGGCGATGTCGGTGACGTTGAGCACGGCCTGCGGCGTCTCGATCATCGCCCACAGTGCCGTCGACGGCGGGGCGTTGGCGCGGTCAAGGCGTTGGCTGGCGCGCTCGATATCGGCGCCGCTGGCGGTCTTGGGCAACAGGATGGCGTCCGGCGCCGCCACCGCGGCCGCCGCCAGGTCGGCCTCGCCCCACGGCGTCTCCAGCCCGTTGATGCGAATGACGAGTTCGCGCCGGCCGTAGCCGCCGCCCCGCACCGCGTCTGCCACCTGCTGGCGCGCCGCCTCCTTGGCCTCGGGCGCGACCGCGTCCTCAAGGTCGAGGATCAGCGCGTCGGCGGCGATGGTCTTGGCCTTGGCCAGGGCGCGGGCGTTGGATCCCGGCATATAGAGGACGCTGCGGCGCGGACGCATGGTGAGGTGCGGTCTCCTTCGAGTATCGGCCGCCGCCAGGGTAGGCAAAGCCGCCGCCGCCCGCCAGCCGCGACCGTGTCGCGGCAAAACATGCTACAGGCAACGGCATGGCCCAGATCCTCGCCCTGTCATCGCAGGTCGCGCGCGGGCACGTCGGCCTCGCCGCCACCGTGCCGGCGCTGCAAAGCCTCGGCCACGAGGTGTGGGCCCTGCCGACGGTGGTGTTCGCCAGCCGGCCGGGGCTGGGCAGGCTCGCCAAGGCTGCGCTGCCCGCGCCCGAGCTTGCGGCGATGCTGGCGGCGCTTGAGGCCGATGGCTGCTGGCGCGAACTGGCGGCGGTGTTCACGGGCTACTTTCCCTCGGCGGCGTCGGTGGCGGCCGCGGCCGCCGCCATCGGCCGGGCCAAGGCCGCCAACCCCAAGCTGGTGGTGTGCGTCGATCCGGTGTTGGGCGATGCCGGCCGCCTTTATGTGTCGCCGGCCACCGCCGCCGCGGTGCGCGATCAGCTGCTGGCGCTGGCAACCGTGACCACGCCCAACCGGTTCGAGCTCGGCTGGCTGACGGGGGCGCCGGATGAGGATCTCGACCTGGCGCAGCGGGCGCGCCAGCTGGGGGTCGAGGCGGTGGTGGTGACCTCGGCCACGCGCGACCGGCACAGCGTGACGACGGCGCTGATCACGGCAGCGGCCGTCAACGAGCGCGCGCTGAGCCATCGTGCCGGCATTCCCAATGGCGCCGGCGACCTCTACGCCGGGCTGCTGCTCGGGCGCCTTGTCAACGGCGAGCCCGCGGTCGCAGCCTTTGCCAACGCGCTTGATGGTCTCGATTGGGTGCTGGCGGCCAGCGAGCACAAAAGCGTGCTGGCGCTGGAGGCGCTGCCGCGGCGGCCCTGAGCCACCGGCGGCGCGCGGGGTCGAGGGCTTATGGCGCCTGCGCCGCCTTGATGGCGGGCATGAGCTTGCCCTCCAGGCTCTCGGCGGTGATCGGGCCCACGTGCTTATAGACGATCTCGCCCTTGCCGTTGACGACGAACGTCTCCGGCATGCCGTAGACGCCCCATTCGATGGCGCCGCGACCGTCGGCATCGACCCCGACCGCCGTAAACGGGTTGCCGTAGCGGCCAAGAAAGCGGCGGGCGGCCGAGGTCTGATCCTTGTAGTTGACGCCGAACAGCTTGACCCCAGAGCGTTGCTTGAGCGCGGTCAGGACCGGATGCTCCTGCACGCAGGGCACGCACCAGGACGCCCAGAAATTGATGACGGTGACGCCGCCCGCCGCCAGATCGGCGGCGCCAAAGCCGTCGATCACCCGGTTGCCGTCGGTGAGCCCGGCCAGCGCCGCAAAGCCGACCTCGGGGACGTGCTTGCCGATCAACGCCGACGGCAGCCGCGACGGGTCACCCGAGCGCAGCGCCACCGCAAACAGGGCCGCCAGGCCGACGAAGATGGCGAGCGGCCAGATCAAGAGCCGCCGCCCCGGCGCCCTTACCTCGGCTGGTTGCGCTCGTTGTTGCCCCATGGCTATTCCCCGCCTCAAACTTCGGTCGGCTCCGAGCGCCGACGGATGCCACGCGCTTCGATCTCCTCCAGCCAGCGCTGCTGCCGGCGGCCATCCCAGGCGAGCCAGCCGATCAAGGCCGCCAAGGTCACCACCACGACGGCGTATGCCGACCAGATGTAAGCGGCATGCGGGCCCAAATCCATGGCGTCACACCGCCGCTTGCTGCGACAGGGCGGCGCCAGCCCCGGTTGCTGCCACCTTGCGCAAGCTCTTGAGGCGTCGGCGCAGGATCTCATTGCGCATGGCCTTGAGATAGAGCGCGGCGAACAAGGCCATAAAGCCCAGCGCCATCACCAACAGCGGCCACAGCAACGAGGGATGAATGGTCGGCGCGCCAAGCCGCATCACGCTTGCCGGCTGATGCAGGCTGTTCCATTCGACCGAGAATTTGATCACCGGCAGGATGGCGATGCCGACCAGGCTCAAGACCGCCGTCAACTTGGCGGCCAGCGCCTCATCCTCGATCGAGGCGCGCAGCGCCATCAGCCCAAGGTAGAGGAAGAACAGGATCAAGACCGAGGTCAGGCGCGGGTCCCACACCCAGAAGGTGCCCCACATCGGCTTGCCCCACAGCGAGCCCGTCGCCAGCGCCAGGAAGGTGAAGGTGGCCCCGATCGGCGCCGCCGCCTTGGCCGAAACGTCGGCCAACGGGTGGCGGAACACCAACAGCGTGAAGCTCGACAGCGCGATCAGCGCGTAGATCATCAATGCCAGCCAGGCCGCCGGCACGTGCACGTACATGATTTTGACGGTCTGACCCTGCTGGTAGTCGGGCGGCGAGCCGAAAAACGCCAGCCCGAGGCCGGCGATCAGCAACAGGGCGGCGAGGCCGCAACAGAGCGGCAGCAGCCGCCCCGACAGCGCCATGAAATTGCTGGGGTTGGCCAGACGGTGCGATAGCTTCTGCATGGCTAGCATCTAAGCCTTTGCGCGAGGAAGCGCAATTCACGGGGCCGTTCATTGCAACTGAAATCTGAGCGCCCCGGCCGCCGCCACCGGCGCCAGCACCACCGCCGCCAGCGAAATGGCGGTCAGGATCAGGAACGAGGCGCGAAAGCTGTCGGCACCGGTGAGGGCCGCCCCGATCGCCTCGATCCCGAAGATCAGGGTCGGCACGAACAGCGGCAGCAGCAACAGGCCGAGCAGCAGGCCGCCGCGGCGCGTTGCCACCGTCAGCGCGGCGCCGACGGCGCCGAGGAAGCTGACGGCGGGGGTGCCGGCCAGCATCGTGGCCAATAACACGCCGTAGGCATCCGGATTGAGGTTGAGGAGCAGGCCGAGCACCGGTGTCAGGCCGATCAGCGGCAGCGCCGTGGTCAGCCAGTGCGCCAGCGCCTTGGCGGCGGCGACCGCCTCGAGCGGCAAGGCGCCGGTCGCCAGCACGTCGAGCGAGCCATCCTCGAAATCGGCTTCAAACAGGCGCCCGAGCGACAGCAGCGCCGACAGCAGCAGCGCGATCCAAAGCACCCCCGGCGCGATCCGCGCCAGCAAATTGAGATCGGGCCCCAGTCCCAATGGGAGCAGCACCACGACCACGAGATAGAAGCCGAGCGCAATGCCAATGCTGCCGCCTTCCTTCCATGCGATCAAAACGTCGCGGCCGAGCAGCTGCCAGAACGCGCTCATGGGCCAGGCGCCGCCGGCTCGAGCCGCAATTGGCGCTGATTGCGCCAGGGCAGCGGCTGGTGCGTGGCCGCCACCACCACACCGCCCGCGGCAAGGTGGCCGGCGACCGCCGCGGCCAGCGCCGCCTCGGCCGCCGCGTCGAGGGCGGCGGTCGGTTCATCGAGCAGCCACAGCGGCCGCGGCGCCAGCAGCAGCCGGGCGAGGCCGAGCCGGCGCTTTTGCCCCGCCGACAGGTAGGCGGCCGGGATGTCGGCGAGCTGGGACAGGCCAAAGGCGGCGAGCGCGGCATCGCGTTGCGGGGCCGCGCCGCCGCAAAAGCGCGACCAGAAGCCCACGTTCTCCGCCACGGTCAGGATCGACTTGATGGCGTTGAGATGACCGACGTAATGGCTGGCCTCGCCCAGGCTTTGGTCCGGCTCGCCGCCATCGAGCCAAAGGGCGCCCGCCGCCGGCGGGATCAAACCCGCCAAGGTGCGGATCAAGGTGGTCTTGCCGGCGCCATTGGGCCCGGTCAGGACCAGGCTGTCGCCGGCCTCTAGCTCAAACGAGAGCCCGGCGAGGATCGTTCGATTGCCGCGCGCCACCGCCAGCTTGTCGGCCACCAGTCTCATAAGGGCTTCCCCGGCCCCAACGCCCATATTAGAAGCATTTTATATAGAGCCCTGGCGCGGCTAGCGAGGCCAGGTCAGAACCGCGCTTGTAGCAGGCGCGACCCGGATAGAGGAGAGCCCCGCGCATGAGCACGCCTTCGCTCGACAGCTTCAAGTGCCGCAAGACCCTTAACGTCGGCGGCAAGTCGTATGAGTATTTCTCGCTGCCGACGGCGGAAGCCAACGGGCTCGCCGGTCTGTCGCGGCTGCCGTTCTCGCTCAAGGTGCTGGTCGAAAACCTGTTGCGGCACGAGGACGGCCGCTCGGTTAAGGCCGAGGACATCCGCGCCGTCATCGACTGGCTCAAGACCAAGACCTCCGACGTCGAGATTGCCTACCGGCCGGCGCGGGTGCTGATGCAGGACTTCACCGGCGTCCCCGCCGTCGTCGACCTGGCGGCGATGCGCGATGCCATGCGCGGGCTCGGCGGCGATCCCGCCAAAATCAATCCGCTGGTGCCGGTCGATCTCGTGATCGATCATTCCGTGCAGGTCGATTTCTTCGGCTCGGCCGATGCCTTCGCCAGGAACGTCGAGATCGAGTATGAGCGCAACCGCGAGCGCTACGAGTTTCTGCGCTGGGGCGCCGGCGCCTTCAACAACTTCCGCGTGGTGCCGCCGGGCACCGGCATCTGCCACCAGGTCAACCTCGAATACCTGGCCCAGAGCGTGTGGGTAACGCCCGGCCGACCCGATCAGGCGTTTCCCGATACCTGCGTCGGCACCGACAGCCATACCACCATGGTCAACGCCTTGGGCGTGCTCGGCTGGGGCGTCGGCGGCATCGAAGCCGAGGCGGCCATGCTCGGCCAGCCGGTGGCGATGGTGATTCCGGAAGTGATCGGCTTCGGCTTCAAGGGCAAGCTGAGCGAGGGTGTCACCGCCACCGATCTGGTGCTGACCTGCACGCAGATGCTGAGAAAGCGCGGCGTGGTCGAGAAGTTCGTCGAGTTCTTCGGCGCCGGCCTCGACCACCTGTCGGTCGAGGATCGCGCCACCATCGCCAACATGGCGCCCGAGTATGGCGCCACCTGCGGCTTCTTCCCGGTCGATGCCGACGCCGTCAAATACCTCACCGCCACCGGACGCAGCCCGGAGCGCATTGCCCTGGTCGAGGCCTATTGCAAGGCGCAAGGTCTGTGGCGCGAGGGCAATGCCCAGCCGCAGTTCACCGACGTGCTCGAGCTCGATCTTTCCAAGGTCGAGCCGTCGGTGGCGGGACCGAAGCGGCCACAGGATCGCGTGGCGCTGGCCGGGGCCAAGGCCGGCTTTGCCGCGGCGCTGCCCGACATCGTCAAGGGCGCCAATCCCAAGCTGCGCGTCAAGGTCGAGGGCACCGATTACGATCTGGGCCACGGCGACGT
>DATFXD010000125.1:0-18097 GCA_035258605.1 Hyphomicrobiaceae bacterium
ACCTTACCGGAGCCGCAAGGATCCAGCGCTGACCTGTGGCCAGCCGCCCTGCGAGCCCAGCTTTGCTCGTTCCAAGGCCGCGACCCGCTTGGTCATATCGAGGCCGACGAAGTCATAGAATGCCACGCCCGGGATCATGTAACTGCCGCAGCTTTGGCAGCCGACCACCACGCCATCGAGCGTGTCCGGGGTCAGATTTTCGGCGGGTCTAGAGCAAACGGGACACTGCATGCGCTTCCTCCCAACGGCTCCCCCCCAAATCTTCTGGCATACAATATACCAGGGCATCGACCAGCTGTCAATTTCATGGAGGGCGGGCTTCATGGAGGGCGAGCGCCGTTTCGGGCCGAGCGCACGCTACACGCAGCGGCCGCGAGCCCTTGGCGTGCCTGCCGTGGGATGGGCTCCGGCTCGACGCTCAACCCGAGCGATCCGCCGACACGCGGCAGTCAAAATCAACGGCAAATCGATGAAGCTTTCGCGCCAACGCCAGCGCGCCACGCCCAACGCCGTGCAGCCCGGCGCGCGCCCCCCCGCACCCGTCGACCAGCAGCCTTGCCCACCGGGGCGCGCGCCAGCGCGTTGCTGGCGGCGACAATGCCGTTGCCAGGCCCGGCGCATTTGAGGAAACTTCAAGCCCTTGATCGCGAGCCGCGAGCCATGCGCATCGACTGCGACATTCATCCTGGTCTTGAGGGCACGCGGGCCACGCTCCTTCCCTATCTCGATGCGCATTGGCAAGAGCAGGTCACGAGCCGGGGCATCGATGGCCTCGATCTCACCAGTTATCCCACGACCATGCCGTTGTCGTGCCGCCCCGACTGGCGGCCGCAGCGCGGCAAGCCCGGCAGCAACTTCGCATTGCTCAAAGCACAAGCGCTCGACGGACTAGGCGCCTCCTACGCCATCTGCAACGTCCTCTACGGCGCGCAGGCAGCGTTCGACCCTTATCTGGCCGCCGCCTTCTGCCGGGCCATCAATGATTGGATCGCGGCCGAATGGCTGGCACGCGAGCCGCGGCTGCGGGCCTCGATCGTGGTACCGATGCAGGCTCCCGATCTCGCGGTCGAGGAAATCGAACGCTTGGCCGGCGACCGGCGCTTTGTGGCGGTGTTGGTTTTGGTGCAGGGCGAAACCCTGCTTGGCCGCCGCCACTTCTGGCCGGTTTACGCCGCCGCCGAGCGGCATCGGTTGCCGATCGCCGTCCATTCGGGCAGCCAATACCGCACGGCGCCGAGCTCGATCGGTTGGCCATCCTATCGCCTGGAATACTATATCGCCGAGGCCCAGGCGCATCAGGCGCAGCTCCTGAGCCTGATCCTGGAGGGCGTGTTCGGCAAATTTCCCGGCCTCAAGGTGGTGATGATGGAATCGGGCGTTAGTTGGCTGCCGGCGTTCATGTGGCGCGCCAACAAGACCTGGAAGGGCGTGCGAGTCGAAGTGCCCTGGGTCGATCGTCCGCCGGCGGACATCATGCGCGATCACGTGCGCCTCACGACCCAGCCGTTCGATGCACCGCCCGCCCAAGCCGACGTCGAGCGGCTGATCGAGCAAATCGGATCCGAGCGCATGCTGCTCTATGCCAGCGACTATCCGCACTGGCAATTCGACGGCGATTGCGCCATTCCGCAGGGGTTTCCGGCAAGCCTGGTCACCCGCATGTGTCGCGACAATCCGTTGGAGACGTTTGCGCGTTTAGAGGCGCCAGCCTGAAAGGATCCACAGCCATGGCCGATGTGCTCGAACGTGCCGATGCGCCGGGCGCTGCCGCCGTCACGGCGCAGGACAAGCTCAAGGTTATCGACTGCGACATCCATCCGAGCCTTCATGCGCGCGCCGATCTCTACCCGTTCCTGGCCAAGCGCTGGCAGCACCATCTTGAGACCTATGGCGGCCACCTGCGCACGCCCTTCACCTCGACCACGCCCTACCCGCGCTCCTCGCCCTTGCTCGCGCGCCGCGACGCCTGGCCACCGAGCGGCGGCCCGCCAGGCTCCAACCTTGCCTTCATGCGCCAGCAGCACCTCGACCCCATCAACATCGAGTTCGGGATGCTGCAGGTGCTCGACCTGCTGGTGGTCTCGCAGCAGAACCAGGAATTCGGCAGTGCGCTGCAGCGTGCCATCAACGATTGGCAGCTCGAATGCTGGTCTAGACCCGAGCCGCGGCTCAAGCCGTCGATCCTGGTCAGCCAGGATCATGTCGAAGCGGCGGTGGCGGAGATCGAGCGCTGCGCCGCAACCGGCAACTACGTCCAGGTCAACATTTCGCCGCGCGCCAATGAGCCGCTCGGGCGGCGTCGCTATTGGCCGCTCTACGCCGCCGCCCAGGCCGCCAACCTGCCGCTCGGCATCCACGTTGGCGGCTACGGCGGCCACGCCCCAACCGGTGGCGGCTGGCCCTCCTATTACAACGAGGAGCACCACTCCAACGCGCACTCGATGGCGGCCCAGCTCACGAGCCTGATCATCGAGGGCGTCCCCGAACGCTTCCCGCGTTTGAAGTTTGTCTTCATCGAGGGCGGCTTCGGCTGGGTACCCGCCATCAGCTGGCGGATGGACAAGCACTGGCAGCGCTTCAGGGATGAGGTTCCGCACGTGCGGCGGCCGCCATCGGAGACCGTGCGTGAGCGCTTCTGGTTTACCACGCAGCCGATCGAGGAACCGGAGCATGCCGGCGACCTGCGCGCGGTGATCGAATGGATCGGCGTCGACCGGCTGCTGTTTTCCTCCGACTATCCGCATTGGGACTACGATGACGCTCACTCTGCGTTCAAAATCCCGCTGACCGACGCCGAGCGGCGCAAGATCTTCAATGGCAACGCGCGCGCAGTCTACGCGCTGGGGTGAAGCGATGGTGCGCCACGTCGTTGCAACCACCAGCGAGATCGCGCCGGGCGGCAACAAGGTGGTCACGGTCGCCGGTCGGGAGATCGTGGTGTTTCACGTCAACGGCGAATTCTTTGCGCTGCGTAACCGCTGCCCGCACGAGGGCGCGCCGCTGGCCAAGGCTGCCTGCGTTGCCCACCTTAAATCCGACGAGCCCGGCCGCTTCCAACGCTCTCGCGTCGGCGAAATGCTCCGCTGCGCCTGGCATGGCTGGGAATTCGACATGCGCACCGGTCAATCGTTTTGCGACCCGCTGCGGGTCCGGGCGCGCGCCTATGCCGTGGCGGTCGAAGCCGGCGAAACCCTGGCCAAGGGACCCTACGTCGCCGAGACCTTCCCGGTCACGGTCGAGGAGCGCTACGTCCTGATCGACATCTAAGCTTTGCCGCGGCAGCCACCGTGCGTGAGGGGCCCGCCGCGGCCGCCCTCAAAGCCTAACCTGGGCCAGGACCAGCCGCGCCTGCGCCGCCGGCCACGGGTTCGGGCGGGCGGCCCGCCGCAGCCCCATGCAAATTAACCGATCTTGCCAGTTTCAGGTTTGCAGCGGGGCAATATCGGTAGAACTGCCGATGCCCGCCTTGCGGTCCCAGCGCCTACGGCTGCAGGGGGCAATTGCGGCACTGCCACTCGCCGGGGCCGCCCATAATGCGGTCCGCATGAGCCGATGCCCGAGGGAATGACGCGAATGCCAAGCCTGCGGCATAGCGCGCGGTCCGGCTGGTTTTGGCCGCGCCACTCAAAGCTTGCGGTGGAGGGGTCGCTGGCGATCGGCCTCGTCGTCGGCATCGCCTATTTTGTGGCCGCGCGCTTCAGCCTCGCGCTGTTGACCGCGCCCGACGGCGTCGCCGTGTTTTGGCCCTCTGCCGGCATCGCCAGCGGGGCGCTGATCGCCCTTGGACCCGTCGCGCGCCGACCGGTGGTCTTGGCCACCATGGCCGCAACCATTGCCGCCAACCTGCTTGGCGACCGCAATCTCCCCGCCACCCTCACCTTTGCCCTGTGCAATGCCGCCGAAGCCCTGCTGGCGGCCGGACTGCTGCATCACTATGCGAGCCAGCCCTTCAACCTCGATACCATGCGCCGCGTGCTCGCCCTGTTCGGCGCGGCAGCCGTGGCCGCCGGCATCTCGGGGATCGGCGGCACGCTTGGGTTCGTGCTGTTCCACAGCTCTGCCGCCCCGATCCTGACCACCTGGTCCAACTGGTTCGTGTCCGATGGCTTGGGCATCGTCACCGTCGCTCCCTTGGTCATTGGCCTCATCGAAAGCCGGCGCCAGCCGCCGACGCGCGCCGAATTGATCGAGGGCCTCGCCTCGCTGGTGGCGCTGGCGGCGGCGGCCGCGATCGGCTTTGCAGCCCCGACGCAGTATTGGGTGACGATTTTACCGCCGGCGCTGCTGGTCCCGTTGCTGCTGTGGCCGACTGCCCGCTGCCGACCGGTGTTTGCGGCTGGCGCCATTGCCATTGTGGCCCTGACCATCGTTTGGACGATCACGTTCGGTATCGGCCGCCTGGGCGATACCAGCATCCCCCTCGCCAGCCGCGTGCTCGCCGCACAAGGCGCACTGCTGGCCATCGAACTGGGCACCTTGGTCCTGGCCGCCGTGTTTGCCGAGCAGCGTCACTACCAGGCGGCCCTGAAACAAAGCGAAGCGCGATTGCGCGAGGCGCTGACCGCCGGCCAGGTGATGGCATTCGAATGGGAGCCCCACTCGAAAACCTCGCAGCGCAGCGCCAACGCCCAGGAAATTCTGGGCTTCCAACCGCAAGATGGTCTGTCGGCAACCCAGTTCCTGGCCCAAGTGCACGCCGACGATCGCGCCAGCCTCACGGCGTGCCTGCGTAAGGTCTGCCCGCAAAATCCGTCCTACGCCGTGCGCTTCCGCTTCAGGCGGCCCGACAACCAACAGGTTTGGTTGGAGGAGACGGCAACCGCCGAGTTCAACACGGCCGGACACTTGTTGCGCATCAAGGGCCTGGCGCGGGACATTACCGAGTGCAAGCTGGCCGAAGAGACGTTGCAGCGAAACGAGCAGCAGTTGCGCGAATTGCTGGGCGCCTTGCCGGCGGCCATCTACGTCACCGACGCCGTCGGCCGCCTCACCTACTGCAACCAGGGCGCCATCGATCTGTGGGGTGTTAGCCCCCAGCTTGGCGTAGACCAGTGGTGCGATTTTGCCCGCTTCTACCACGCCGACGGCACACCGATGCGGCGACAGGAGTGCCCGACGATGATCGCCCTGACCGAAGGTCGCGCGGTCAGAGACTGCGAAGCGATCATGGAGCGCCGCGACGGAGCGCGGATCGCCATCATGCCCAATCCGACGCCATTGCGCGATGCCAAGGGTGCCGTTGTCGGCGTTGTCAACATGACGGTCGATATCAGCGAGCGCAGACGGGCCGAGCTGGCGCTCGCCGAGCGCGACCTGCAGCTGGCGCTGGCCGGCAAGGCCGCCCGGGTCGGCAGCTTTGCCTATGACACCCTGACCGAGCTGATCCAGGTCTCGCAGGGCTACGTGGCGATCCACGGTCTGGCCGAAGGCACCACGCAAATCGCGCGCAGCCACTGGCGCACCGGCGTTCACCCCGAGGACCTGTCGCGGCTCGACGCGCAGCGCGACTGGGTCTGGCGGCAGCGGCGGCGCGAAGCCAATACCGAATACCGCGTGGTCCTCGGCGGCGGCGAGACGCGCTGGATCGAGGCACGCAGCTTTACCTCCTACGACCACCATGGTCGGCCGCAGCGGGTGGTCGGCGTCAACATCGATATTACCGAGCGCAAGCGCGCCGAAGAGCAACAACGTGTGCTGGTGGCCGAGCTCGATCACCGCGTCAAGAACGTGCTCGCCACCGTCAGCGCCATCATTTCGCGCACCCTGGACGGCCGGCACCTGGCCGTGGACTTCGCAGCCGCGCTCGAGGGTCGTATCAGGTCAATGTCCTCGACGCATGAATTGTTGAGCCAAGGCCGCTGGCGCGGCATTCCCTTGCTCGAGCTGGTGCAACGCGAACTGGCGCCGTTTGCCACGCCCGACAACACCGACATTGCAGGGCCGGAGGCGATGCTCGGCGCGGAAGCCGCCCAGATCATGGCCATGGTGCTGCACGAGCTCGTCACCAATGCCGCCAAGTATGGTGCGTTGTCCAACCGCAGCGGGCGGGTCAGCGTGCGCTGGCGCTGGCGCATGAACGGTGCCGAGCACGGTCGCCGCCTCATCATCGAGTGGCGGGAGATTGGGGGACCGTTGGTCGCCCAGCACAACCAAACCGGTTATGGCACCAGCGTCATCCGTGAGCTGCTGCCCTACGAGCTTGGCGGCAGCGTCGATTTGAAGTTTGCTGCCGATGGCGTGCACTGCCAGTTGGAGATACCGCCGGAATGGACCGGCGGCTTCGAGACGACCGGCCTCGCCGCCGTTTGAGGGCCTTGCCCCGCGGCCGTTCATTGTGGATGTTTGCGGTCCACACCGGAACGGGGGCAGCATGTCCGTCACCTCGCTCGATCATATCCAGCTGGCGATGCCCGCGGGCGGCGAAGCCGAGGCGCGGGCCTTCTACGACGGACTGCTCGGCATTGCCGAGCGGCCGAAGCCGGCCAACCTCCTGAAGCGCGGCGGCTGCTGGTTCGAACGCGGCTCGGTCAAGGTGCACCTGGGCGTGGACGCACAGTTTCGGCCGGCGCGAAAGGCGCATCCCGCCTTCATCGTTAAGGACCTGGCGCGGCTCGTCAGCGCCTTGGCCGCCGCCGGCCATCCCGCGCGCGAGGACGAGCCGGTGACCGGCTACCGGCGGGTGTTTGTCGACGACCCGTTCGGCAACCGGATCGAGTTGATGGAGCCCGACGCGGCGCAGGGATCGTGACGGCAACCGGCCGGCGCCTTGCCCGCTGCACCGCCAGATTTTGCGCGGCCGCCACTACCCCGCCGCCGGCCACTGTGTAAGACTGGGCGCCGACGCCGGCCACATATTCCCCAAACGGTAGCTAGCCAGACAAGAACAAGGGCGGAGGACGCTATGAGGTTTACCACAACTGCCGCTGCAGCCCTGCTGCTGATCGCCTTGCCAAGCTGGTGCCAGGCCCAGGGCAAGCTGTGCGACAATCCCCGCCCGATGCAAGGCTTCAAGACCTGTGCCGACGTCGACAAGGCCGAGGCGGAAGGAGCCTTCACGCTCTATTCGACCGATCCCGAGGCGGGTCAAGTCAAGCTGCTCGCCGCCTTCAACAAGGCCTTCCCCAAGATCAAGACCAGCTACGTCCGCCTGCAGGCCGGCGCGCTCTACGCCAAGGTGCTGTCGGAGCGGCAAGCCAAGTCATACCTCGTCGACGTGATCCAGCTCTCCGACATGGGCATGATCCTCGACTTCCAGAAGCGGGGAGGCTTCCGGCAATACGTCTCGCCGGAGATGGCCGCCTTCAAGCCGGAATATAAGAGCCAGCCGGAGGGTTACTGGACCTGGGGATCGATCATCATGGGCGGCATCGCCTACAATCCCAATAATGTGTCGGCGGCGGAGGCACCGAAGACCTGGCAGGACCTGTTGGATCCGAAATGGACCGACGCCGTCAACGTCAAGGTCTCCAACTCCGGCCTCCAGCACGGCGTCTACTACATGTTGAAGCCGATCCTGGGCGATGACTACTTCAAGAAGTTTGCGGCCATCAAACCTCGCGCTTTCGATTCCTACGTTCAACAGTACGGCCGCCTGGTCGATGGCCAAGACAAGATCATCATGGGGGCGCAGTACTCGGGCTATATCGAGTTCAAGGCCAAGGGGGCGCCGTTGGCCTTTGTGTTCCCGGAAACCGGGGTTCCCGCCGTATCGGAAACCTACGGCATCGTCGCCGACGGACCGCACCCCAACGCCGCCGAACTGTTCATGGACTGGTTCCTGTCGCCAATCGGCCAACAGGCGCTGAGCGAGGCCCTGCTGCTGCACTCACCGCGCGCCGATGTTCCCGCACCCGCCGGCGGCGTGGCACTCAAGGACATGAAGCTGCTGGTGCCGGCGGACTGGCATGAGTTCGAAAAGAGCCGGCCGGAATTCGCCAAGGAATGGGATCGTATCGTCGGCGCGCGGCGCTGAGAACGACCTTGACGGCGCCGGTCAAAGGCTGGTTGCGGTCCGGCAATCACTGGCAGGGAGCGATCACCTTGCCGGTGCTGCTGGTGGTCGCCTTTCTGGTGCTGCTGCCGGTGGTGTTTCTGCTGGAGGAATCGCTCAACACCGGCGACCCGATGGCATTTCCACCGCAACAGTACGGCCTGGCCAACTATGCCGCCATGCTCGAGGAGGATCTCCAGGTCATCGTCAACACCGTGGTGATCGCGGTGACGGCAACCATGATGGCGGTGGTGATCGGCTTCACCCTGGCCTGGATCCTGACGCGGACCAATGTGCCCGGCCGCGACCGGCTCGAGCGGCTGATGCAGCTGCCCTACTATATGACGCCGCTGGTCGGCGCGCTGGCGTGGGCGGTACTGGCGAGCCCCAAGAGCGGCTTCTTCAATCAGGTTTGGCGCTGGGCAGGTGGTGAGGGCGATCTCTTTAATATTTATTCCATGTTCGGAATTGCCTGGATCATGGCCCTGTTCGAAGGCACCGTCGCCTTCGTCATGATCTCGGCGGCGATGAAGTCGATGGACCCCGCGCTCGAAGAATCGGCGCGCGTGATCGGTGCGTCCAAGCTGCGGACGGCGCTGACGGTGACCTTGCCGCTGGTGATGCCGGGCGTGCTGGGTGCCACCTTGTTCGTGTTCGCCGAGATGCTGGGCTCGTTCGCGGCAGCGCTGGTGATCGGCATCCCGGCGCGCGTTTACGTCATCACCACGGCGATTTGGGATTCCACCTTGAGCTACCCGCCGGCCTACGGTCGGGCATCGGCCATGGGATTGGCGCTGTTCGTGGTGATGTTCGCCATGCTCAGCGGTTATCGCTGGATGGTGGCGCGTGGCAGCTTCGCAACCATCACCGGCAAGGCATTCCGGCCGCGCACCATGGACATGGGTCGGCTAGCCTGGCCGCTGTTTGCGGTGTGCGCACTTTACATCGTGTTGGCCGTGGCCTTGCCGCTCGCTGCCCTATTGCTCACCTCGCTCGAGCGCTTCGCCACGGCGCTCTTGAGCCAGGCGCAATTCACGCTCGCCAACTACGAGATGGCGCTGGCCTTAGGCCCGGTGCGTACCGCGCTCGCCAATAGCCTGCTGTTGGGCCTCGGCGTGGCCACCGTGGGCGTGCTCGTCATGGCGCTCTTGGTTTGGATCATCTATCGCTCCGAGATGGTCGGCCGCGGCGCGGTCGAGTACCTGGTTATGTTTCCGCAGGCGGTGCCGCGCCTGGTGTTCGGGCTGGCCCTGCTGTGGGCCTGGCTCAATATGCCAATCCCGATCTACGGCACCTTATGGCTGCTGGCGCTCGCCTATTTTACGGTGATGCTGCCGATCGGTGTCAGGACCTTGGCGGGTGTCGTGCTGCAGGTCGACAAGAGCCTCGAAGAATGTGCCCGCGTCTGCGGCGCCGGCTGGCTCTATCAGCTGCGCACCATCAGCCTGCCGCTGCTCAAGCCGGGCGTGATCGCCGCCTGGCTGCTGATCTTCATGGCCTCGGTCCGCGAACTCGGGGTGTCGGTGTTCCTGATGGGACCGAATGCCAAGGTGATTGCACCGTCAATCGTCGGTGCTTTCGCCAGCAGCGGCATCGAACTGACGGCGGCGATGGCGCTGATCCAGACCTTCACCGTGGTCGTGGCGCTAATGATACTGTTCCGGCTGACGCGCGGCATGACCAGGGAGCTGACGTGAGCGACAGCGCCAGCCGCATCGTTGTCAGCGACCTCAGCATCCGCTACGGCGAGGTTACTGCCGTCAACGGCGTCAGTTTCGAGGTCGGCCGCGGCGAGCACGTCACCTTGCTCGGTCCATCCGGTTGCGGCAAGACCACGACCTTGCGCGCCATCGCCGGGCTGGAGCAGCCGGCCATCGGCACGATCTCGATCGACGGGGAGGTGATGTACGATGCCATCGAGCGCCGCAACGTGCCGACCGAGCACCGCGGCGTATCGATGGTGTTTCAATCCTACGCGGTGTGGCCGCACATGACCGTGCTCGGCAACGTCGCCTACGGGCTCAGGGTGCGCAAGCTGGCGAGCAGCGAGCTCAGCGCCAAGGTCGAACGCGCGCTCGATCTGGTGCAGATGCGCCATCTCGCCGACCGGCCGGCCTCGAAGCTGTCAGGCGGCCAGCAGCAGCGGGTGGCACTGGCGCGAGCCATCGCTTTTTCCCCGACCGTCGTGCTGTTCGATGAACCGCTCAGCAATCTCGACGCCAAACTGCGGGCCGAGATGCGCCTCGAATTGCGCGAGCTGCAGCGGCAACTGGGCATTACCTCGGTCTATGTCACCCACGATCAGGAGGAAGCACTGGCGATCTCCGACCGCGTGATCGTGATGAATGTGGGCGTGATCGAGCAGATCGGCACTCCCGAGCAGATCTATAATCGGCCACGCAATCGCTTCGTTGCCGATTTCGTCGGCTCCGCCAATCTGATCCGGGGACGGGTCGGCAAACCGCTGGCCAACGGCGGTACGATCGAGTTCATGGCCGACGGCGGACACGTGCTCCGTGCCACCGCGCCGCACGCCCTGCGGGGTGGTGAGACCGAGGTCGCCGTGCGCACCGCCTACATCGAGATCGGCAAAACCGCCGACGCCAATCAACTCCCCGGCACGGTGCGGCGGCGCATGTTTCACGGCGATTTCGTGCAGTACGTCATCGACTGCCCGTTGGGCCAACTGATCGTGCGCCGGCCGCCGACCAACCTGGTGGCCGAGGGCGAAGACATCGAGCTGTCGTTCTCGCCTGAACATTGCATCCTGCTCGAGGGCTAGCGCGGAAACATTCAGACCGGGCGGTCGCCGGCGACGGTGACGCGGTGCATCAGGCGTCGCTCGCGTCATCGGCATAGTCGGCGTTGGCCTTGGGTGCAGCGATTGTCCCAAATAACGAGATCGCCGTTGGCAGCGGGTTGTTGCTCGTGGTGCGGCGATATATCATCGCCGGGGCCGACGTCATCGCAGCGCATCGCAGCAAATGGGGAGGTGCAATGAGGCTCACGCGGCGGGCTATCCTCAAATCAATGACTGCAACGGGCGCCCTGGCGGCATCATCGCGGGTGTTCGCGCCGGCCATTGCCCAGGCGAAACCGTTGCGGCTCGGCATTCTGGTGCCGCGCGCCGGCATCGCTGCCAGCCCGGGCATCAGCGGTCTCAGGGCGACCGAGTGGGCGGTCGAGCGCTTCAACAAGGCCGGCGGCATCGCCGGTCGGCAGATCGAGCTCGTGGTCGAGGAGGAGACCTCTCCCAAGGACACCATCGAGCGCTTCCAGAAACTCGTGCAGCAAGACAAGGTCGATTGCGTGCTCGGCATCATTTCCACCGGCGTTGCCTTGGCCTTGGGTCCGGTGGTGGAGGAAGCGCGTGCGCTCACCATCTTCTGGGACGGCACCACCCAGGACGGTGTCGAGGAGAAGCTCGCCAACGCGCGCTATCTGTTCAAGAGCACCGACAACGAGTGCGAGGCGGTGATGTCCTCGCTGCTGGCGATCAAGCATTGGCGGGGCCAGTTCAAGCGCATCGCCGGCATCAATCCGGATTATTCCTATGGCCGCAACAACATGGCGGCGTTCACCGCCCTGTTGAAGCGCTTCAACATCGAGCACGAGGTGGTGACCGAGCAGTGGCCGAAAGTCGGCTCGATGGAGCTCACCAGCAACGTCGCCGCCCTCAAGGCGGCCAAGCCCGATCTGATCTTCTCGTCGTTGCTGTTCGCCGACTTGCCGGTGTTCATGAAGCAGGCGGCGGCCGCCGAACTAACCCGGGGCACGAAGCTCGTGTTCCCCGCCGCCGGATTCCAGCACACCTTGATGAAAAAGGACTTTACCCCGGAAGGCATGTTGTTCGGGCACAACACGCTCTACTTCGACAACCCGGCGGCGTCGCCGATCGCCAAGGAATTCGTCGCCTGGTACTTCGACAAGCAAAAGGATTATCCCAACTGGGAGGCCGATCGCGCCTACTTTGCCATCGCCTCCTACAAGGCGGCGGTGGAAGCCGCCGCCAAGGCCAAGGGCGCGGCCTGGCCCGCAGCCAATGACGTCATCGACGCCATGATCGGGCTCAACATCGAAAGCCTTGGCGGCAAGGGCAGCTGGCGTAAGGATCACATCGCCGACCAGACCTTCGTGCAGGGCTTTACTACCCACAACAACGGCTACGATTTCGTCACCCTCGATCCGGCCAAGATCGAGACCATGTATTCGACGGATCTGCAAAAGCCGCCCGGCACCAATTTCTGGGACTGGCTGAAGACGGCTGAATTCAAGATCTGATCCAGCGGCCGAGGCGCCCATGTCCGCCTTTGCCAATGTTGTGTTCGGCGGTGTGTTCCATGCCGCCGTGCTGTTTTTGGTGGCGGCCGGGTTGCAGCTCATCTTCGGTGTCCAGAAGATCGTCAACCTGGCATGCGGATCGTTCTACGCGCTGGGCGCCTATTTTGGCATCACGCTCGTCAACCTGGCGCTGCACGCGGGCCTGCCGCCGCTGCTGCTGTTGCCGATCCTGCTCGTCGCCGGGCTCAGCATGGCCGTGGTCGGACCGCCGATCGAGCGGCTGTTGCGCACCGTCTACGGCCGCGACGAGAGCTTCCAGCTGTTGCTGACCTTCGCCCTGGTGCTGATGTTCCAGGACGGGCTGCGCTATTTCTGGGGGCCCAATCCGCAAGCGCTTGGCAACGAGGTGCTGGTCTACGGCAAGCTGTCGGCCGGCGATTTCACCCAACCGGTCTACAATCTGCTGGTGATCGCGGCCGCGATCGCGGCGGCGGTGGTGATCGGCCTCTTTCTCAAGCGCAGCCGCTATGGACGCGTGCTGCGCGCCACCGCCGAAAACCGCGCCATGGCGGAGGCGCTCGGCGTCAATGTGCGCCAGGTCTATGCCGTGGTGTTCAGCCTCGGCACCCTGCTCGGCACCTTGGGCGGCGCCCTGGTGGTGCCGACCTCCGCCGCCTCGCTCGACATGGCCATCGAGTTCGTCATCGAGGCCTTTGCCGTGGTGGTGATCGGTGGCCTCGGCTCGATGGCTGGCGCATTGATCGGTGCGCTGCTGGTCGGGCTGATCCGTGCCGTCTCGCTGGTGATCTATCCGGAGTTCGAGATCCTTGCCATCTATCTGATCGTCATCGCCACCCTGCTGCTGCGGCCCTCCGGACTGTTCGGAAGGGCGGCGTCATGATCGGCGCCATACCCCGGTTGCTGGTTGCCGCCGGCGTCGTTGGGCTTGGCCTGGTGCCGGCCTTGGCCCCGCCATTCTACGCCAACCTGCTGATCCCGTTCTTTGGCTACGCCATTGCCCTCATCGGCTTCAATCTGCTGTTCGGTTTTACCGGCCTACTCTCCTTCGGCCACGCCATGTATCTGGGTCTCGGCGCCTATACTGCGGCGATCGTTGCCGGCGTGCTGGGCATCAGGCAGTTCGAGCTGGTGCTCATTGCATCCGCGCTGGCCGCCGTCGTGGTGGCGCTGCCGATCGGCTATTTGTGCGTGCGCTACACCGGCATTTTCTTCGGCATGCTGACGCTGGCGTTCGGCATGCTGGCGCACTCGTTTCTGTTCAAGTTCTACCACCTGACCGGCGGCGACAGCGGCATGCGCGTCCCGCGCATGCGCATCCTCGGCCTGGAGTTCGATGCCTACAACAAGATCGAACTGCTCGCTGGCCCATTCTACTACTACTGCCTGGCGCTGCTGCTGCTCGCCGGTGTCACGGTCTGGCGCATCGTCAACTCGCCGTTCGGCCTGCATTTGCGCGCGCTGCGCGAGAACCCGCAAAAAGCCGAATATATCGGCGTGCGCGTCAATCGATGTCGGCTGGCCGCCTACGTCATCTCCGCCATCTGTGGCGCCATCGGCGGGGCCATTCTCGGCTTCCGCATCGGTCTTGCCGATCCCGAGCTCGTGCATTGGACCCATTCCGGACATCTGGTGTTCATGACCGTGCTCGGTGGATTTTCGCACTTCCTCGGCCCCATCATCGGCGCACTCACGCTCACCCTGTTGCAGGACCAGCTGCAATCAATCACCCAATATTGGCGCTTCGTGCTCGGCGCCATCCTGGCGGCCATGGTGATCTTCTTTCCGCACGGCCTGGCCGGCATTGCCAACGACACGGCCGCACGGCTTGCTGGCGCCAAGCAACGCCGGGCCGCCACGTGACAGCGCTGATCGAAGCCAAGGCGGTGGCCAAGAGCTTCGGCGCCTTTCGCGCCTTGGATGACGTATCGGTCGCCGTCCACGACGGCGAGTTCGTGTCGGTGGTCGGCCCCAATGGCGCCGGCAAGACCACGCTCGTCAACCTGCTGACCGGCCTGGTGCCGCCCAGCAAGGGCGAAATCTTCTTCAAGGGCAGCAGCATCGCCGGTCTCGGTCCGATCGCGCTGGCCAAGCGCGGCATGGCACGCACCTTTCAGCTGGTGCAGGTCTTTCCGCAGCTGACCGTGGCCGAGACCATTGCTGCGGCGGTGATTTCGCAACAAGCCAAGCAGTGGCGGCTGTTCGGGGCGTTGGCCGAGGACGCCGAAGTCGAGCAACGAACGCGCGAGATTGCCGGCCTGTTTGGGTTGGCGGACCGGCTGGCAAGCGTGGCTGGCCTGCTGTCGCAAGGCGAAAAGAAGCTGCTCGACGTGGCATCGGCGTTTGCGCTGCGCCCCGAGCTGATCCTGCTCGACGAACCGACCTCGGGCGTGTCGACCGCCGAAAAGCACGCGCTGATGCAGACTTTGATCGCTGCCGCCAAGGCGGCGGGGATCCGGGCCATCATTCTGGTCGAACACGACATGGATCTGGTCGCCGCATACTCGCAGCGCATTATCGCGCTGGCGCAAGGCAAGGTGCTGGCCGACCTGCCGCCGGGGCCATTCTTCTCCGATCCGCACATCATCGCCACGGTGGTGGGCAAGCGCACGAGGCCATGATGCTTGGCATCCGCGACCTGCGGGTCGATATCGATGGCAGCCCGATCCTGCGCGGCGTGTCGATCGACGTCGCCGCCGGTGAACTCGTGTGTCTGGTCGGTCGCAACGGCGCCGGCAAGTCGACCACATTGCGCACGATCATGGGCCAGCATCGGCTGCGCTCGGGCTCGATCAGCCTCGACGGGCAGCAACTGGGTGGCTTGCCTGCCTTCCAGATCGCCCGGCTCGGGATCGGCTTCGCGCCGGAAGAAAGCGAGGTGTTTGCCGACCTGACGGTGGCCGAGAACATCACGCTGCCGATCTGGACACGCGCAAGTCCGCGGTCCGCCGCCGAGCGCGAGGCGCTCGCCTATCGCACCTTCCCCAACCTCGAGCGCTATCGCCAGCGTGGCGGCCAGCAGCTGTCGGGCGGCGAACGCAAGATGGTATCGATTGCCCGCGCCCTGGCACTCGATCCCAAGTTGCTGTTGCTCGACGAGCCGACCGAGGGCCTGTCCCCGGCCATCGTGCCGTCGATCGTGGAGGGTATCGCCTCGATCCGTGAGCTCGGCCATGCCGTGCTGATGGCCGAATCCAATCTCCATCACGTCCCCAGTTTCACCGATCGGCTCTATGTGATCGAGCGTGGCGAGATCATCTTTGCCGGGCCGCCGGCCGACGCCGGCCGCGACCCGATGGTGGCCAGAATTGTCGAAGGCAGCGGTGGGCAACGCCCGGCCGTGAGTAGCGTTGGCGGTGGCACCGAGGCGTGATATATCAGGGCGCGACGCCGCGCCATTGAGCGGCGCCCGGGGCCAAGCTCAGGCCGGCGAAGCTCGGATGGGGCGCGGCGCCCTGGCGGTCATAAAACGCGCAGGAGAAAACCATGATCTCCGATCGGCAGAAGGCCTATCGTGCGGAATACCGGTCCAGGATCATGGGCTTTTATGACGGCTATCTGCATATCGCCATCATCTATGCGATGGGCGCGGCGGCGTTTTACATCTACTTGCAGCACATCCATGCGGTCACGGCGCTGGAGTGGCTGACCATCCCCGTCACCTTTCTGTTCACCAACCTGTTCGAATGGGCGGTGCACAGGTTCATCATGCATCGGCCAGTGAACATCAAGGGCTTGCGCGCGGTCTACGAGCGCCACACGCTCAATCATCACCAGTTCTTTACCGATGAGGAGATGCGCTTTCGCGATCACAAGGATTGGCGCGTGACGGTGTTTCCGCCCTATGCCCTGGTGGTCTTCATCCTGATGTCGTTGCCGGCCGGGGTGGTGCTCGGCCACATCTTCTCGGCCAATGTCGGCTGGCTGTTCATGTGCACCACCACCGGTATGTACCTGATCTATGAGTTCATGCATTTTTGCTGCCATGTGGACGAGAATTGGTTCGTTCGCAACGTGCCATTCGTCAACACGCTGCGTCGCCATCACACCGCGCATCACAACGCCCGGCTGATGATGGAGACCAACATGAACTTGACGTTTCCGATTGCCGATTGGTTGTTCGGCACGTCCGATCTCGATCGCGGACTATTGGGACATCTGTTCAACGGCTACGACACCAGGTACTTGAAAAAGAACCTTCGCGGTCAGCCGAAGCGACCCGACCAGGCGGCGGCCGTCGCCCTCGGCAACTATTGATGGTACCCCCGCGATAGCGTGCGAGCGATCCATGCCCAATGACGTGAAGGCCATCCTGTCGGCGGTGACGTTGCTGGTCGCGGCCGGCTTTGGCTTTTGGGAGCGGCTCAACGGCAAGCCCGAGCTGTTTTGGCTGGTGCTCGGATTTGGGGTCTTTGCCGTGGTCGCGATGTGGGTATTCCCCGAGGCGCAGGGTGGCAAACGGCGAGGTGACGGCGACCCGCAACGCTAGCTGGGCGTTGCGGCCTTGAGCTCGACGACGATGGCGCTGCCCCCGCTTCCCGAGTTGGCCGTGTTCATGGCCCTGATCCTGGTGCTGTCGCTCTACGCGCTGACGGTGAGCGGGCATTTTCCGGCCGAACACCGGGCACCGTCACTGGCAACGCCGGCCGGGACGCTGATTTTGTGGGGCACGCTTACGCTAGCTGCCGCCGTCGCCCTGTTGGCCGCCCGCTTTGCCTGGCGGCACATTCCGTTTTACGCCACAACGCTCGGCGGCGGTGCCATGCTGCTGGCGGCGCCGCTGGCCTTGCAGCCGCTTCCCGACAGCTTCGTCAATGGGCGCCAGGGCCTCTTGCTCTTTGCCGGCCTGGCGCTCGTGCTTGCCCTGATTGCAGAAACGCTCATCACCTGAGGAGGGAGACGGCCATGACCGGGGATGCCAACACCGCGAACAGCAAGCGCGACAAGCGCAGCATTGCCGAGATCCGTGCCTCCAAGCACACCGGCGAGAAGATGGTCTATATGTCGGTGCCGGACTACACCAGCGCCAAATGGGCGGAAATGGCGGGCGTCGACGTCGCCGTTGTCGGCGACAGCCTGGCCATGATCGCGCATGGACACGCTTCAACCGTACCGGCAACCATGGACATGATGGTGATGCACGCGCAAGCCATCCGCCGGGGCGCGGCCAATACCTTCGTTCTGGGTTGCATGCCCTACCAGAGCTACAACACCATCGACCGCGCCCTCACCAATGCCACGCGCTTCATGCAGGAGGCGGGCAGTGACGCGGTCAAACCGCAGGGCGGCAAGGCCCAAGCACACATCCTCAAGGCGCTGGTCGCTGCCGGCATCCCGACCGCCTCCCATATCGGTCTCACCCCTCACACCATCGCCATGTTCGGCGGCTTCAAAATCCAGGGCCGCACCGCCGAGGCAGCCATGAAAATTCTGGAGGATGCGCTGGCGATCGAGGACGCCGGGTGTTTCATGCTCGAGTTTGAGGCGGTGCCGGCCAAGATCGCCAGGCTGATCTCGCAACAATTGACGATCCCCACCATCGGTATCGGCGCCGGCGTCGGCACCGACGGGCAGATCCTGCTTTGCCACGATTTGCTCGGCGTGTTCACGGACTTCAAGCCGAAGTTCACCAAGCGCTTTGCCAACCTGACGGAGGTCGCCGTCACCGGCATCAAGCAGTACGTCAAGGAGGTGAAGGCGGGCGCGTTCCCCGACGACGACCACAGCTATTCGGTGAACGAGGCCGAATACGAAAAATTTGCCGGCATGGTCGCCCGTCGCAAGCAAATCTAGCCTGGCGTCGGCCGC
>DATFXD010000126.1:0-8788 GCA_035258605.1 Hyphomicrobiaceae bacterium
GTGGTGGTGACCACCGTGCCGCTGATCCTGGCGATGTACGTCGGCAAATACCTGTTCCGGTTCGACGATGCCATTCTGCTGGGCTGCTGCTCCGGGGCGCGCACCACCACGGCCTCGCTCGGCATGATCAATGATCGCGCCAAGAGCCAGATTCCGGGGCTCGGGTACACCGTCACCTACGCGGTTGGAAACACGTTGCTGACGATCTGGGGAATGGTCCTGGTCATGATGTTGACCTAACGGCGAAGCCGGCGCCGGCCCCTGTCATCGAAGCGGGATCAAAGGAGGAGTAGACCGTGACCGACATCCTGACACTGCGCAAATTCGAAACCTTGAGCCCATTCGAGATCAAGGATGAGCTGATCAACCTCGCCAAGAAGGCGTCGCGCACCACCCAATCGGCGTTCCTCAACGCCGGCCGCGGCAATCCCAACTGGGTGGCGACCACGCCGCGCGAGGCGTTTTTCCTGCTCGGCCAGTTTGCCATGACCGAGAGCCGCCGGGTCATGGACCACCCGGCCGGCATCGGCGGCATGCCGCAGGCAAGCGGCATCGCCAACCGCCTGACGACATGGCTCGACCAGCATGCGAACGCGCCCGGCGCCAGCTTCCTTTCCGAGATGCTGACGTTCGCCAGCAAGACCTTCAAGTTCGACCGCGACGCCTTTGTGCACGAGCTCGTCGATTCGATCATCGGCGACAACTACCCGGTGCCCGATCGCATGCTGGTGCACAACGAGAAGATCGTGCAGGAATATCTGATGTGGGCGATGTGCGGCCACCCGCAACCGGCGGGCAAATTCGACCTCTATGCGGTCGAGGGCGGCACCGCGGCGATGTGCTACATCTTCAAATCGCTCAAAGCCAATCGCCTGCTGCACCCCGGCGATACCATTGCGCTCGGCACCCCGATCTTCACCCCCTATCTCGAGATGACGCATCTCGAGGACTATGATCTCAAGATGGTGCAGATCAAGGCACCGCAAGAGAACCGCTTTCAGTTTACGGATGAAGAAATCAAGAAACTCGAAGATCCGAAGATCAAGGCGTTCTTCATCGTCAATCCCGGCAATCCCATGGGCATGGCGATGAACAAGGAGACGATTGCCAAAATCGCCACCCTGGTCAAAACCAAGCGTCCGGACCTGATGCTGTTGACCGACGATGTGTATGGGACCTTTGTCGACGATTTCCGCTCGCTGCTGGGCGAGCTGCCGCACAACACCATCGGCGTCTATTCGTATTCGAAATACTTTGGCTGCACCGGCTGGCGGCTTGGGGTGATCGCCGTGCACGAGGACAACATCTTCGACAAGATGATCGCCAAGCTGCCGGCCGCCGATCTCAAAGCCCTGGACAAGCGCTACGGGCCGCTCACCCTCGAACCCCGCAAGCTCAAGTTCATCGATCGCATCGTCGCCGACAGCCGCGATGTCGCGCTCAATCACACGGCCGGATTGTCGTTGCCGCAACAGGTGATGATGAGCCTGTTCTCGCTGTGCGAAATGATGGATGCCGACAAGCGCTACCAGAAAGCCTGCAAGGAGATCGTGCATAAGCGCTTCCACACCTTGGTGGACGGCATGGGTCTGCAGCTTGCTCCCAACCCGAATTACGATGCCTACTATGGTCTGATCGATTTCGAGTTCTGGGCGCGCAAGAACATCGGCGAGAACGCCGTCGAATACCTGAAAAGCCATGTGCATCCCTTGGACCTTGCATTTCGGCTGGCGGAGGCGCACGGTATCGTGCTGCTCAACGGCGGCGGCTTTGACGCCCCCGAGTGGTCGCTGCGTGTGTCATTGGCGAACCTGCCCGATGATGCCTACGAAGATATCGGCCGCGGGGTTCGCACCATTGCGCGGGGTTATCGCGACGCCTACGAGGCGTCAAAAGGCGCCGCCGCCAAATAGCCGCCAAATAATTGACGCGAGGGTGTTGCGTCATGAAGGTTCGAGAATATCTGGCGCGGGTTAAGCGGGTGGTGATCACGTGTCACCCGGAGGACACGATTGACATCGCGGCCACCCAACTCGTGACCAAGCAAATCGGCGCCATGCCTGTGCGTGACGCCGATGGGCGCATCGTCGGGATGCTGTCGGAGCGCGACATCATGCGCGGCTTCGCGCAGCGCGGCAGAGAGGTCGAGAACCTGCTGGTCGGCGATCTGATGGCGACGCGATTGATCACCTGCGGGCTCGACCATCACATGGTAGAGGCGCGCAACTTGATGAAGGCCAACCGCATCCGGCATCTTCCCGTGCTGGAGCACGGTCAATTGGTCGGGCTGCTGTCGATTTCGGATGTGCTGGAGGCAATTCTACAAGACACCGATCTCGAGGTGCACATCCTGCGCGATCAAGCGCTGGCGCGGCGCGGCATGTGAGCGCCGGTCAAGGCGCTTGAGAGCCGCGCGCAGCGTGGGCCGCGCGACGCAGCGGCGACGACGAACGCCGACGCAGTCATGCGCATGCCGGCTGGTTCTGTCTGGCCTGGCGCGTCATTTGTTCGACCTCGCTACGCGGAGGCCGATGCCAGCCAGATGCCGCGTGGCACGCTGGCGGCGCCGGCTTGCGCAAATGCCGGGCGATCGGCACGACCGCGCGTAGGCAATCCTCCGAGTCGTGATCAGGTTATGTCCGGATGGGGCAACCGCTGCCATTGCGCGACGATCGCGGCGGTAGCAGTGGAGGCCGGTCATGTCTATACGTCGTTGCCGTGGTTGGATCAGGTTCGCGACCATGGTCGCCGTTTTGAGCCCGGCGCTCGTCCCCGCGCAAGCGCAGCAATCCGCCGCGCCGCTCAGTCAGCCGCAACTTGAACAGTTGGTGGCGCCGATCGCGTTGCACCCTGATCCATTGCTGTCGCAAATGCTGATGGCCTCGACCTATCCAACCGAGGTCATACAGGCCGCGCGCTGGGTGAGTGCCAATCCCGGCGTCTCGGGTGCGGCGCTGCAGGAGGCCATGCAAAAGCAGCCATGGGACCCGAGCGTCAAGGCACTGACGGCGGTGCCGCAGGTGCTGCAGATGATGAGCGACAAGCTCGATTGGACGCAACAACTGGGTGATGCCTTTCTGGGGCAGCAGGCGGAGTTGTTGGCGGCAGTGCAGCGCCTGCGGCAGCGGGCCGAGGCCGCCGGTCACCTCAAGAGCAGCGAGCAGCAACGGGTCAGCAACGTAGAGGCGCCAGCCCCGACCCGCGCACCCAGCGGCGGGACACCACCCCCCGCCGCTACCACGCCCAGGATTGCGATCGAACCGACCAATCCCGACACCCTCTACGTTCCCGTCTACGACCCGAGGATCGTTTACGGCGACTGGCCATACCCAGACTATGAGCCCTACTATTGGTATCCCGCGGGGTTCACGGGCTATGGCATCCTCTCGTTTGCCACCGCGGTGGCGATCGGATCGGCGATTTGGGGGCGCTTCGACTGGTGGCACGATCGCGTCGGCATCAATGTCAATCGCTTCAACCAGTTCAATCGCACCAACATCGTCGACAACACCTGGCGCCACAATCCACGGCATCGCGGCAACGTGCCCTACCGCGACGCCAAGGTCGCCCAGCGCTTCGGCGACGCGGGCCGGACTGCCGCGCGCGACGCCTATCGTGGCAAGGCTGAGGCCAGGCGCGGCGATCTGGCCAAGGGCGCGGCAGGCGCGGCAGGCGCCGCCGCCGCCGTGGCCGCCGGCAAGGCAGCGGCCGCGGGGCGCGCAAAGGCGGCCAACGCCGCCGGCACCGGCAAGGCCAAGGCAGCGGCCGCGCGACACGCGAAGGGGGCGGGCAACGCCCAGACCGCGGCCGCGCGCGGAAAGCATGCCGCTCACACCAAAGCAGCCAGGACCGGCGCCGGAAATCGGGCGAGAACGCAACACGCGAGCCGCCCCAAAGCCACCGCGCATCGACCGCAAATGCGCGGCTACGGGCCGGCGCGCGGGGCCGGACACCGGCCCGCCTTCCGATCCGGCGGCGGTGGCCACCGCGTTGGCATGCGCGGCGGCGGCGGGTTC
This sequence comes from Hyphomicrobiaceae bacterium, assembly GCA_035258605.1. Classification (GTDB taxonomy): domain Bacteria; phylum Pseudomonadota; class Alphaproteobacteria; order Rhizobiales; family Hyphomicrobiaceae; genus AWTP1-13. Next base: position 4,017 of record DATFXD010000126.1, read on the forward strand.
AGAGGCGGCGGCGGCAGGCGTGGGCGGCGCTAGGAGGCGACCGCCCACGGCCGACATCGATCGAGCAACGATGCGCGCAAACGACGATAGCGATCGCTTCACGGAGTGCGCGAGGCAGTGGGCATCGCCGATTGGAGATCGGGATTTTCCCGTATTGCCATCGGGCGGTGGTCGATCATTGCATGCTCCCGGGGGTGCGACGATGGCAGCACGCGTTCGCCGATGTCGTGGCGGTGCTGCTCCACGTCGACACCCGAGCGCTGAGGCGTATTCGGATCGGAGCGGAAACCGCCGGCACCGCCGGATGTGCGCTTCACCAAGCTGGGCACGAGGTTCGACCGTCGGGCCGGCCGCGTTGCCAGACAGACGGGGTTCGTGCCCGGCGCAGTCAGCATCGGCAGCAGGCGCTGGTAAAGCGCCGCCATAGCAAAAAGGGTCAACGACCATGCCCTCCATGCGACTAGACGGAAAGATCGCCCTCGTCACCGGGGCCGCCAGCGGCATCGGCCACGCCATCGCCAAGCGCTTCCTCGAGGCCGACGGCCGCGTGGTGATCGCCGACCTCAATCTCGATGCCGCCAAAGCCGCCGCCGCGGGGTTGGCGGGACCCAAGGCGGCGATGGCGGTCGCCATGGACGTGGCCAACGAGCAGCAAGTCGAAGCCGGAGTGAAGCAGGCAATCGCCAGTTACGGCCGCATCGACGCGCTGATCTCCAATGCCGGTATTCAGATCGTGCACCCGGTCGAAGAGTTTCCATTTGCCGAGTGGAAACGCCTATTGGCCATCCACCTCGACGGCGCCTTCCTCACCACCAAGGCGTGCATCAAGCACATGTATCGGCAGAACGCGGGCGTCATCATCTACATGGGCTCGGTGCATAGCTATGAGGCTTCACCCCTGAAATCGGCCTACGTCACGGCCAAGCACGGCCTGGTGGGCCTGATGCGCACCGTCGCCAAGGAAGGGGCCAAGCACAATGTGCGCGCCAATGTCATCTGCCCTGGCTTCGTGCGCACCCCGCTGGTCGACAAGCAGATCCCCGAGCAGGCCAAGGAACTCGGCATCTCGGAGGAACGGGTCGTCAAGGAAGTGATGCTGGGCGAGACGGTGGATAAGGAATTCACCACGGTCGAAGACGTTGCCGAGGTGGCGCTGATGCTGGCCGCCTTCCCGAGCAAGGCCCTGACCGGCCAGTCGGTCATCGTCAGCCACGGCTGGCACATGAATTAGCATCGCCAGCACCTGCCAGGCTTGCTGGTCAAGCCTTGGGGGTGCGCAACAGGTGAGCTGCGGGCATGAAAACCATCTCGCTTGAAAGCGCCGTTGACATGATCCCTGACGGCGCCAGCCTGATGATCGGCGGGTTCATGGGCGTCGGTACACCCGAACGCCTGATCGATGAGCTGGTGCGGCAAAACAAGAAGAGCCTTGCTGTCATTGCCAATGATACGGCCATGCCCGGCAGGGGCATCGGCAAGCTCGTCACCGCCGGCCTGATGGCTAAGGTGGTGGCGAGCCATATCGGCCTCAACCCCGAAACCCAACAGCACATGATCGCCGGCAAGATTGGCGTCGATCTGGTGCCGCAAGGCACCTTGATTGAGCGCATTCGCGCCGGCGGCGCCGGCCTCGGCGGCATTCTGACGCCGACCGGTGTCGGTACGGTGGTCGAAGAAGGCAAGCGCCGGATCGAGGTCGATGGCCGCAGCTATCTATTGGAAACCGCCCTGCGCGCCGACTTTGCACTGGTGCATGCCTTCCTTGCCGATTACGTCGGCAACCTGTCTTATGCGCTCACCGCGCGCAATTTCAATCCGGTGGTGGCGATGGCCGCCGATACGGTCATTGTCACGGCGGATCATATCGTCCCCGTCGGTGTCATCTCCCCCGACCATGTCGTGACCCCGGCAGCCATCGTCGACTATCTCGTCGCCAATAGGTGAGGCCATGGACGCGCAAACCATCATCGCCAAACGCATCGCGCGCGAACTCAAGGCGGGAATGCTGGTCAATCTCGGCATCGGCATTCCGACCCTGGTGGCAAACTACGTACCCGATGGCGTAGACGTGTTCTTTCAGTCCGAGAATGGACTGATCGGCACCGGCCCGATTCCCGAACAGGGTATGACCCACCCGACCTTGACCGATGCTGGCGGCCAGCCCGTGAGCGCGCTACCGGCGGCGGCGACGTTCGACAGCGCCATGTCGTTTGCCCTGATCCGCGGTGGCCACCTCGACATGACGGTGCTGGGCGGACTCCAGGTCGACAGCCAGGGCCGGCTCGCCAACTGGATGATCCCGGGCAAGATGGTGCCGGGCATGGGTGGCGCGATGGATCTGGTCACCGGCGCCAAGCGCGTGATCGTGGCGATGCAGCATACCGCCAAGGGCAAACCGAAAATCGTTAAGACCTGCACCTTGCCGCTGACATCGATCAGACCCGTCGATCTGATCGTCACCGAGCTCGCCGTCATCGCCTTCCCGAATGGGGAGCCCACGCTGCTTGAAACGGCGCCCGGCGTATCCGTTGCGCAAGTGGTGGCCGCCACCGAAGCTCGCCTCGCAACCTCGCACGCGGTGACGGAGATGCCAATCTGAGGTACGGGCATCGGCCGGCCTGGCACGGGTCAGCAATCGGCGCGCTGCAGCAAAGAGGGCGCCAGCGCGAGGGTCAAGACCGCGGCCCGCCCACGGCAATCCGCAGCTATCCCTGGCCGGGCCCGCGTTCGCCCATGACCGGTCCTGGGTTTTGATCGCCGAGCACGCTGGTCAAGGTCACTTCCCGGTCGAGGCCGCCCACCTTGTCGCTCAGACCATCGGCGCGCAAAAGATCGCGCACCGAGCCGTGCGCGCCGACGATCCTGAGCCTAATGCCGTGCTCGGCCAGCGCGGTGTAGAGCGCGTGCAGCATGCGCGCGCCGGCGAGATCGATCACCGGCGAGGCCGAGAGATCGCACACCACCAGCCGGATGGTGGCAGGATTGAGCGCGCTGAGCCGCGCCAGCACCGTTTCCAGGACCGGCTCGGCGTTGATGTAGACCAGGGCTCCTTCCGGGCGGAACGCCATCACCGCCGGCAGCACCTCGTTTTCGGGATGGCGGGCAAGGTCAGAGTAGAGCTTGCTGCCGGGAATGCGGCCAAGAAAGGCCACGTGCGGCTGCGAAGCGCGCACCAGCAGCAGCAAGACCGAGACCAGCGTCGCCAGCAGGATGCCCTGCAGAATGCCGAGACAGAGGACAGCAACCAAGGCAATGCTGGCGGCGTAGAAATCGATCCGACTGACCCGCCACATGTAATAGAGCGCAGGAAAATCCAACAGTCCAAGGATCGCAGTGACCACGACCGCGGCCAACACCGCCGTCGGCAGGTCTTGCAACAGCCCGGTGAGAAATACCAGGCACAGTGCCAAGGTAGCGGAGGCAACAATCAGCGCCAGCGGCGTGCGCGCGCCGGCCTTGTCGTTGACCGCCGATTGCGATAGCCCGCCGGCAACCGGGTAGCCGTGCCCCAATGCGGCGGCGAGATTTGCCGCACCAAGGCCGAGGAACTCCTGGCGCGGGTCGACGGTATAGCCGTGCTTGGCCGCGAACGTGCGCGCAGCGGAGATGCTTTCGATATAGGCGAGCAGCAGGCACCCGGCCGCGAGCGGAATGATGCCTTCGACATCGCGCAGCCTGAGCGCCGGGCCGGCGAGTGTCGGCAGGCCGGCCGGAATGGGCCCGGTCGTCGGCACGGCAAGGGCCGTGAAGTCGAGGACATGCGCAACCACGATGGCCAAGGCCACCACCGCCAGCGCGACCGGACGACCGGGGAACAGACGGTCGCCACCGATCAGCAGCACAATGGCGATCACGCCGATCGCCAGGACCAGCACGCGCGTATCGCCGAGCTGCTCAACGAGGACGACCGCGCGCTCGAAGAAATTCTTGCCGCCGCCGGCGACGCCGACCAGGCTCGGCAGCTGGGTCATTGCGATCGCCAGGCCGGCTCCGGCCTTGAAGCCGACGAGAATGCTATCGCTGATCAGGCGGACCAGCAGGCTGAGGCGCAGCGCCCAAGCCAGCACACACAATGCCGCCACCGCGAACGCGGTGAGGCTGGCGATGGCGGCATAGTGCTCGTAATCGCCGCCGGCCATCTCCGCCACGGTGGCGGCGAGCATGAGGGAAATGGCCGAGGTCGGCCCGATCGCAAGCTGGCGTGAGGATCCGGCCAGAGCATAGCCGAGGCCTCCCAGCAAATAGCCGTAGGCGCCGACTTCTAGCGGCAGCCCGGCAAGCCCGGCATAGGCGAGCGAGACAGGGATGGCGTAGGCCGCCAACGTGACGCCGGCGACGCAATCATCCGGCAGCCAGCCGCGCTGGTAATGGGCGAGCCAGGAACAGATCGGCAGCCGCCGCAGCCGGGCGGCCACAGATCGTGGATCGGCAAAGCGCGGCATCGGCGGCCTCATCCGACACTGATCAGACCGCCAAGGATACCCACAAGTGGCGCGCGGCGACAGCGCTCAAGGCCGGCCGCCCGAGCACGGGGGCGGGCCGCATCGGGTAGCCGAGGTGTCGGGCGAGGTAATTTTTCAAACCAGCTGCAGCACCACGGTGACCACATCTGAGCAGCGGCGTTTGGTGATCGGAACACCGCTGCGATCAAACACGCTCAGCATGGCGGCATTGTCGGCCAGGACTTCGGCCGTCAGTCGTTCGAGCCCGGCGCGACGCGCAATCAAAACGAGGTGGCGCAGCAACGCGGCGCCAACGCCCTGGCCCTGGAA
>DATFXD010000127.1:0-6180 GCA_035258605.1 Hyphomicrobiaceae bacterium
TGAATGAGAGCGCGATCGGGCTCAACCGCCCTTTGGTGGTCGCGGCCGCGTCACGTGATACCAAGAGCTGAGAGGGATGCTTCTTAGTCATTGAGCGCGATCTCAATTCCGCACTTGGACTCGCACTCGCCACCTACGCAATAGCACGACAACCGCCAGCAGTTGCGTTGCGACGACATTGTAGGTCGCGCCTGTCTGTCGGCAAGGGCCATCCCGCGCCCGGGTTGCGCGGGGGTATCCTCGCCATTCTAAGCGAGACGCCGTGTACCCGCCCGATCTCTTTTCGGTTTAGTTTACGCGCCTTTCAGCGGCCAGGGATCATGGGCGCAAAAACGTGGGACTCCGCTGCTTCAAGTGGGTAGGCGGAGGTCGATTTTGCCCGCAATCAAGTAGGCAAAAACGTTAACAGGACCGTCACGTTCCTTCAGCCACTTTGTTTGATGATGGGATAGCAGCGAGTAGCGTATTTGCATTTGTGGCTCGCTACGCTGTCACCATGACGGACTTCCGTTCACCTTCTGCCGGTCTCTCCGCGCAGCCGTCGGCAGCATCAAAAGTGGTTATTCATGCTTGCTCCGGCTAAGTGAGGGGATTGCGTCATTCCGGCAAAAACCGGCAAGACCTGGACGGAGCCGGGCGCCGAGGCAATAGAGCCGAACGGGCCAGGTTTGCCCTGGAGGATCGGCAATAGAGCAACGGTCGCAGCACATGGCTGCAAGCGAAGCGCAAGTAGCCGAAGTCGAACAGTACTTCGGTGTGCGCTTTCCCGATGATTTTCGGCGCTTCCTTCTCACGCGCGGCACGATGGGTGAATTCCTTGGGCCCGCCCGCCCTTACGTGGCGATCTATTCGGTGGAGGAGATCATTGCAGTAAACCAGGCAGGCGCCATCCAAAACCGTTTGCCGGGTGCAATCTGGATCGGCGGAGACGGAAGCCGGGAAATGCTGCCGTACGATTTTCGGCAGAATCAACCGTCGCTGGTCTTGCTCGAAATCGCTGCCGAAAATTGGTCGGCCGCGATCCATCAGGCGTCGGCGCTGACGGTGCTCCTTGCACAACTTCCGCAGCGCGGCTGGCTGTTCGGTTAGATTTGTGGCAGATGGCGTCCCGGCCATAGTGGCGCTGGAGCCAAAAGGTGAGAGCCGAGCACTTAACAAACACGCACGATGCCATCGCAACGACTTTTATATGATTTCGATGTCGGCCAGGTGCGAACCCGGGCAGACTTCCAGCGTGAGATGGGCCGACACTTCAAGATGGATCCTGACCATGCCATGATTTGGCAATCGATTTCCCGTGGACTGCTGTATTTGCCAACGGCTTGCACCTTCCGCTTCCGAGGTTGGGCCGAGTTTGAGCAACATATGCCGCGTTACGCTCGCCGATTAAGAGGAATGATCAAGAGTTTTCAGAAGCAAATGAGCGAGGAGACTTACACGATTGAATATACCTGACAGGTGTTAGCAGTACTGCCGGCACGACCAACGTGCTCAAGGCATCAAAGAACTGGGACGCCGAGGCAGCCTCGAAACTTGTGGTGATGGATTGCAATCGAGCGGTAGCTTAAAATGCTGGGAAGCGAAGATTTCGCATGCCACGACAAGCTCACGACCAGCGATGAGCCGATGTAACTCCCCTTGCAATGGCCTCTTGCGGTGCCCATGAACCCAGCCGACCTTCCACCAATTCTCGATGCAAAGTACTACGGTGAGGCTTCGGCCTTCACCCCGCAAAACCTGCTGCGCGAGGCGAGGCGACAAAAGGCGATTGCCGCGGCGGACGTGCCGCCAGTTTGTGTGCTCGACCCGGATGGCGACCTGGTTCGGCGCTTGACGTCGAACGGGCAAGCGCGGCCGGACCCGTCTTGGTCATGCTACCACACGCAGCTTTACCGACTGTCGCAGGACTGCCTCGAGTTGGGGTTCGTCGGTTGTGCGGTCGGTTCATCCTTTGCCGTGCTGGTCGCCGAGCAGCTATTCGCATCGGGCTGCGGCCTCCTGATCAGCATCACTTCGGCCGGCCAGCTCGTGGCGCTCCGCCCGCCACCCTATTTCGTGCTGATCGAACGCGCGCTGCGGGACGAGGGTACCAGCTACCACTATCTGCCACCGGCCGAATTCAGCTCGGCCGATGCCACGCTGCTGGCGCAAATGACCGACGCCCTCGTCGGATTGCGCCTGCCCATCGAACGCGGCGCAGTTTGGACCACCGATGCTCCATTCCGCGAGACCCGCACCGCGATCGCCGCCATGCAAGCCAAAGGACTGCTGGCTGTCGAGATGGAGGCCGCCGCACTTTATGCGTTCGCCGAGGCACGCGACAAACCCGTGCTGTGCTTTGCGCACGTGACCAACCAGATGGCGACCGTCGCCGGTGATTTTGAGAAAGGTGAAGCAGACGGCACCGTTGACGCTTTCGCGCTCATCATGGCAACTGCCCGCGCCTGGCGTAGCAAAACCATCTGACGGCCGCGGCCGCTACCCTGGAGCCACCGATCTCGTTTCAGGGGATCAAAGGCCGCTAGTTCGCTGCATCGCACCGGAGCATCAATCGGACCGGAGCCGACGCGCAGTTGGGCGCTCGCTGGTTCGACAAGGCGCTGCTGAGGGGGCGATGTTGCCGATTTCGGCTAACCTTCGCTCCCTGCCGATCCTGGCGGCCGGAAGGATGTCCCAGAGCGCCACCGGTGGAACGGGCGTTTATCGGGAGGGCGAGGCTCGTCAAGGCGTGATTAACCGCTAAGCGCTGCACCCGACTTGGCCTTTTGTTGGCTTTTGCCTATGGTGGCAGCCACTGTTTCCCATGCAAGGTTTCGCAGACGTTGGGAGATTAGTTGAGCAAGCTTCCGAGCAAGCCGGCATCGATCGCTCCGGTGACGCGCCGCCAGGCGCTGATCGGTTCGTTCTGTCTGTGCTGCACGCCGACATCCGCCGGCGCTGCGCGGCTGGCATTGACGGAGGTCGGACCGGACATTTTCGTTCGCACCGGCGTGCATGAAGAGGCAACACTGGCAAACGGCGGCGGCATTGCCAATGTTGCTGCCATCGTCGGGCGCGACGGCGTGCTTGTCACCGATGCCGGCGGTAGTCTCGCCGACGGCGAGTGGCTTCGCGCTGAAATCAGGAAGCGGACGGACAAGCCCATTCGCTACCTGCTGATCACGCATGTCCATCCAGACCACGCTTTCGGCGCGGCGGCGTTCGCCGGCGACCAGCCGACGATCATCGGCCATCACGCCTTGCCTGCCGCGCTGGCGGCGCGGGGTGAATTCTACCGCAAGCATCTCGCCCAAATTCTGGGACCCGACCGGGCTGGCCCTGTGGTCTATCCGACCGAGGCGGTCAAGGACGGTATGGAAATCGATCTCGGCGGTCGCGTCATCCGCTTGATGGCGCACGGCAAGGCCCATACCGATTGTGATCTGTCGATGCTCGATGTCGCGACCGGCCTGCTGTTTCCGGCCGATCTATTGTTCGTGGACCGGGTTCCTTCCGTCGATGGCAGCCTTCGGGGCTGGCTCAGCGAGGCCGAGAAACTGAAGCAATTGGGTGCATCCCGCGCCGTGCCGGGGCATGGGCCGGCGATCGTGGATTTCGCCCCGGCCATGGCCGATCTGACGCGCTATCTTGCGGTGCTACGCGACGAGACCCGCGCCGCCATAGCCGCCAACCTATCGATCGCGGATGCCGGGCGTACTATCGCGCAAACCGAACGCAGCCGCTGGGCCTTGTTCGATGACTACAACGCGCGCAATGTGGTGGCGGCCTATCGTGAGCTCGAGTGGGAGTAAGGCGCAGCCGCCGCACTAAGGAGGAAGGCATGAAGATCCTACCGCTTGCTCTCGGTGTGGCCGTGATCGGCGCGCTGCTGCCGGCGCAACCGGTCGTTGCCGCCGATGCCAATGCCATCGATGCCGAGCGCGCGGCACGCTGGAAGACCGTCGCCGAGTACATCTTCGGCGACCGCAAAATCGAGCCGACCGAAACCCTGATCAAGCTCGATGCACCCGAGCGTGCGCCGGACGCAGCGCTGATGCCGGTCACCCTGACCATGCCGGAAAAGCATGCCATCAGGTCGGTCTATCTGGTGATCGACGACAATCCCTCCCCGTTCGCCGCCCATGTGACGTTCGGGCCGGCCGCCGATCCCGGCGCGTTGCAGCTTCGCGTCAGGGTCGATAGCTATACCAATGTGCACGCCGTGGCCGAGACCAAGGATGGCAGGCTGTTTGGAACGGTCGCCTTCGTAAAGGCCTCGGGTGGCTGCTCGGCGCCGGTTGAGGCCAGCGATGAAGAGGCCATGAAGGGTATGGGGGAGATGCGGATGAAATTCACGGGTGGTGCCGCCCCCGGCAAGCCGGTTGAGGCGACGCTGATGATCCGCCATCCCAATTTCAACGGCATGCAGATGAACCAGTTGACGCGCAACTACACGCCGGCGCGCTATATTGACAAGCTTTCCGTGTCGCATGGTGACAGCAAGATCTTCGATCTCGAGGCCGACATTTCGCTGTCGACCAATCCGGTCATCACCTTCTCCTTCGTCCCCGATGGTAATGGCCCGGTAAAGGTGGTTGCCACCGACACCAAAAACGGTCGCTGGGAGCAAAGCTTCGACACGCCCCTGACCACCAACTGACCCCGCCCGTCACATGCGCGCCCTGATCGAGCTTGCCGCCAAGGCGGCGGTGATTGTCGGGACCGCGTTGTTTCCAGTCCTCGCCAGCGCCGGCTCGCCGAGCGATGTGCCGGAGCCGCAGGGCCTGTGGATCGGGGCCATGCACGGGCCAACACCGAAGACGCTGGCTGGAGCGGCAGTCGTGGACCTTGCCGCCATCGAGGTGCTGTTGGCCGAGCAACCGCTGCTGCTCGATGTCGGGCCGGCGGTGCGCAAGCCCGCAGATTTTCCCGACGATCGGCCATGGCTGCCGACGCATCGCTCGATCCCCAGTGCGATTTGGATGCCGGGTGCGGGTGCGGCACCGCTCGAGGCCGGGCGCGAGGAGCTGTTCTACCGCCGCGTCGGGGAGTTGACGCTTGGCGACAAAACCAAACCAATCGTGGTGTTCTGCCGCCCCGAATGCTGGGGCGGGTGGAACGCCGGCAAGCGGCTCGTGACCAAAGGCTATACCAGCGTTCACTGGTTTCCGGCGGGCATCGAGGGCTGGCAGGACACGCACGCAACCACCGAGGTCAAGCCCGACCGCGATTGGAGCGCCGAGCCGACAAGATAGCGATTGGCGAAGGTGGCTGGGCCAGCGGCGCTGAATTGCCGCCGGCAGCGCCGCGGTGCCAACTCGCGCACGCTCATCCGACAAGTGCTCTGAAGATCGCGCGCATCCCGTCGGCGCAAACCGCGGCCGGTCCATAGCTGCAGGCGAGCTCGATGGAGCCACGCCACATCATATCGGCGGCGACCGAGAGGATGATCAGGAGCCCGATCCAGGTGATCCACGGGAAGCGCGCCAGCAGCTTGGCAATGTAGTTGGCCGCGACTGCCATCAGCACGACGGCGATGCCGAGACCAACAACGAGCACCCAGGTGTGCCCCTTGGCGGCCCCGGCCACTGCAAGCACGTTGTCGAGCGACATCGAAACGTCGGCGGCGATGATCTGAACCAGCGCGCCTCGAAAGCCGAGTTTGGTCGCCGCCCCGCCTTCGGTTGCCATCGCCACGGCGGCACCAGCAGAAGCCGGTCTGGGATTATGTCTGATCTCCCGATACATCTTCCATGCCACCCACAGCAGCAGGATGCCGCCGGCAAGGGTTAGGCCGACGATGGCCAGAATTTGCGCGGTGAGCGCTGCAAACGCAATCCGCAGCACGACCGCGCCGGCAATGCCCCAGAAGATGACTTTCGCGCGCAGCTCGGGTGCCACGCGCGAGGCGGCAAGCCCAACGACAATGGCGTTGTCGCCGGCAAGCACAAGGTCGATCACGATCACCTGCGCAAGCGCGATCAACTCGGAATTGAGGGTGTCCATTGCATGTCCCGGTACGGGTTTGATTGGGCGCCGCGTGTCAAGAGCCGTTCCCGGCTGACGCGGCGGCGCGGTTCATTCATTGCCAATGGCGAACCAATCGCTCGCGTGATCCGCCGCGCGCGATTGGCGAGGCTCGCGGCATCCCGCTCACCCGTGCGGCCTCCCTGCCAAGCCGGAATGCATCGCATCCAGCAA
>DATFXD010000128.1:0-16383 GCA_035258605.1 Hyphomicrobiaceae bacterium
TAACTTGGCGACCCTGTGACGAGAGCCATATATCTCGCGTTTGATGATATTATCGTGATCCCTTGCCAGCGAAGGACAGGCTCGCCTATGGCTCGCAAATACGGGTTGGGAGGCGCTGCGGCGGCCTTTTTCGTCCTCATCACCTCCGCGGGCCTCCCCTGTCTGGCCGCCGATGAGGGCACCAGAAATTATGCCGTCTCGCTGATCGGCACCCCGAAATACCGCCCGGATTTCAAGCATTTCGACTGGGTTAACCCAAATGCTCCAAAGGGCGGGCGCGTGCGGCAATGGGCGCTCGGCAGCTTCGATTCCCTCAACCCGTTTCCGGTCAAGGGCTCGGTCGCGGCCGGCGTCACCTTGGTCTATGACCAGTTAATGTCCTCAAGCCCCGACGAAGACACCACCGCCTACGGTCTGATTGCCGAATGGATGACGCATCCGGCCGACTACTCTTCGGCTACGTTCCAGCTTCGGCCCGAGGCCCGCTTCCACGATGGCAAGCCGATCACGCCGGAGGACGTCGTGTTCTCCCTCGAGGCCATCAAAAAGTCGTCCCCCAACTACGGCTTCTACTACAAAGACGTGACCAGGGCCGAGAAGACCGGCGACCACCAGGTCACCTTCATTTTTGCGGTCAAGGGCAATCGCGAACTGCCGGTGATCATCGGTGAGCTGCCGATCCTGCCCAAGCATTTCTGGGAAGCCGCCGCCGCCAACGGCGAGCCGCGCGACTTGAGCAAGTCGACGCTTGAGGTACCCCTGGGTTCGGGCCCTTACCGCATCAAGGAAGTGGATGCCGGCCGCTCGATCACCTTCGAGCGCGTCAAGGACTGGTGGGCCAAAGACCTGCCGGTTGCCAAAGGCCAGTGGAATTTCGACGAGATCAAGTACGTCTATTTCCGCGACCGGGTTCCCGCGTTCGAAGCCTTCAAGTCCAATCAGCTCGACTTCTGGCGGGAAAGCAGCGCCAAGTCCTGGGCCACGGCGTTCGACTTCGACGCCGTCAAGCGCGGTCTGGTCAAGCTCGACACGTTGCCGATCGCCAGCGTCGCGCCGATGCAAGCCTTCGTCTTTAATATTCGCCGGCCGCAGTTCCAGGATCCGCGCGTGCGCCACGCCTTCAACCTGGCGCTCGACTACGAGTGGATCAACAAGAACCTGTTCTACGATCAGTACATCAGGCTCGGCAGCTACTTTGACAATTCCGAGCTCAAGGCCGGCGGCCTGCCGCAGGGACGCGAGCGCGAGATCCTCGATGAGGTGCGCTCCGAGATCCCTGCCGAAGTCTTCACCACCGAATGGAAAAACCCGGTCAATAGCTCGCCGCATGACGTGCGCAAGCACATGTCGGAAGCCGCCAAGCTTCTGGCCGAGGCCGGCTGGAAACCCAAGGACGGCGTGCTCACCAACAAGGACGGCGTACAGCTCAGCGCCGAATTCCTGCTGGTGCAGCCGGACTTCGAGCGCATCGTGCTGCCCTACAAGGCCGCGCTGGAAAAGCTCGGCGTCAAGGCTACCGTGCGCATCGTCGACACGTCGCAGTATCAGCGCCGCCGCGACGTATTCGATTTCGACATCATCGTCGCCAATTTCCCGCAATCGGTTTCACCCGGCAATGAGCAGCGTGACTTTTGGGGCTCGGAGGCCGCCGACCGGGAGGGCAGCCGCAACCTGATCGGCATCAAGAACCCTGCCATCGACAAGCTGATCGACAAGATCATCTTGGCTCCCGACCGCGCCAACCTGGTGGCGGCGACGCGTGCGCTCGATCGCGTGCTGTTGTGGAACCACTACGTGGTGCCGCAGTGGCACATGCCATTCGACCGGCTGGCGATGTGGGACATGTTCGGCCGCCCGAATAAGCTACCGGCCCATAATACCTCGTTCATGCGGGTGTGGTGGTATGACGATGCCGCCGCAAAGCGGCTGGCGGACACGCGCGGCTAATTCAATTCGCCAGGGAGGCAGACCAGCTTATGCCGAGGCGGCTTAGCTCCTTCACGTGCGTGGCCTTGTGCGCCTGCCTGTCGAGCACGGCCCTGGCCGACAACGGTCGGCACGGCCTGTCGGCGTTCGGCGACCTCAAATACGCCCCGGATTTTACGCATTTCGCCTGGGTCAATCCGGATGCGCCAAAGGGTGGTCGGATCTCCACCATCGGTACCGCCGCGCTCACCACCTTCGACAGCTTCAACAGTTTCATCCTCAAGGGCGATCCGGCGCAGGGCCTGGAGCTGTTGTTCGATTCGCTGATGACGCGCGCCACCGACGAACCCGACGCGCTTTATGGCCTGGTGGCGGCCAGCGCCGAGCCGGCGGCCGATGGTAGCACGCTGACGTTCCGGTTGCGCCAAGAGGCCAAGTTTGCCGATGGCTCGCCGCTGACCGCCGAAGACGTCGTCTTCAGCTTCGTGACATTGAAGGAGAAGGGGCATCCAAGCTACCGGGTGTTGCTGCGGGACGTAGTCAAGGCCGAGGCACTCGATGCCTTGAGCGTGCGCTACACCTTCGAAGGCGCGCAGGTGCGGGATTTGCCGCTGGTGGTTGCCGGCTTGCCGATCCTGTCCAAAGCCTATTATACGAGCCACGATTTCGAGCAAACCACGCTCGAGCCGCCGCTTGGCTCTGGGCCCTACAGCATCGGCGACTTCAAACAGGGCACGTTCGTCAGTTACCGGCGCCGCGCCGACTACTGGGGCAAGGATCTGCCGGTCATGCGCGGCCGTTTCAATTTCGAGGAAATCCGCTACGAGTACTATCGCGACCGCACGGCGGCGCTCGAGAGCTTCAAGGCGGGTGCCTACGATCTCAGGGAAGAATTCACGGCACGCGACTGGGCCACTGGCTATGACGTGCCGGCGGTGAAGCAGGGTCGCATTGTGCTGGCCACCTTGGCCGATGAAAATCCTTCCGGGGCGCAGGGCTTCTTCCTCAACATGCGCCGTCCCAAGCTCGCCGACGTGCGGGTACGCAAGGCGCTCGACTATGCCTTCGATTTCGAGTGGACCAACAAAAACATCTTCTATGGCCTCTATAAGCGCACCGAGAGCTTCTTTGAAAACTCCGACATGAAGGCAACCGGCAAGCCGAGCCCCGCCGAACTGGCGTTGCTCGAGCCGTTCCGCACCGAGTTGCCGCCGGAGGTGTTCGATGCCCCCTACACGGCGCCGGTCTCGGATGGCTCAGGTCAGGATCGCAAACTGCTGCGCGACGCGGCGCGGCTATTGAGCGAAGCCGGCTACGAGGTGAAGGGCGGCAAGCGGGTGAGCGCCAGCGGCGAACCGCTGAACCTCGAGTTTCTCATCACCGACCCGGTCAGCGAGCGCATTCTGTTGCCTTACGTCAAGAACCTGGAGGCGCTGGGTATCGGCGCGTCGGTGCGTCGCATCGACCCCGCCCAATATGAACGCCGCGTCAAATCCTTCGATTTCGACGTCGTTACCACGCGCTACGTATTGCGCCTGACCCCCGGCGCCGAGATGCGCAATTTCTGGGGCAGCGAGGCCGCCAAGGTCGAGGGCAGCTTTAACCTTGCCGGTATTAGCCAGCCTGCCGTCGACGCGCTGATCGCCAAGGCGGTCGAGGCCAAAAGTCGCGACCAGCTGATTACGGCCACCAGGGCCCTCGACCGGGTGCTGCGCGCCGGACACTATTGGGTGCCACAGTGGTACAAGGCGGTCCACAATATCGCCTACTGGGACAAGTTTGGGCGGCCGGCGGTCAAGCCGCGCTATGATCGCGGCATCATCGACAGCTGGTGGTATGATGCCGACAAGGCCGCCAAACTGAAAACGGTCAACTGACCCGAGCGGGCGATCGAGCCGAATGGCAAACTATCTACTGAAGCGCGTGCTTTTGATCATTCCGACCATGTTCGGGATCATGCTCATCAGCTTCGCCGTCATCCAGTTCGCCCCGGGCGGGCCGGTCGAACGGGTGATCGCGCAGATTACCGGTACCGATGTTGCCGCCACCTCCCGCATCGGCGGTGGCCAGGGCGACGGTTTTGGCGGCGCCGGCAGTCGGCAAGCCAGCCAGAACGTTGGCGAAAGCGGTTCCAAGTATCGCGGCGCCCAGGGTCTCGATCCGGAGTTCATCAAGCAGCTGGAGAAGCAATTCGGCTTCGACAAGCCGGCCTATCAGCGCTTCTTCTTGATGCTCAAGAACTATCTCACGTTCGATTTTGGCAAGAGCTATTTTCGCGATGTCAGCGTTTTGCAGTTGATCAAGGAAAAGCTCCCGGTCTCGATTTCGCTCGGCATCTGGATGACGCTCATCACCTATCTGATTTCGATCCCGCTCGGCGTGCGCAAGGCCATGCACGACGGCGAGAGCTTCGATACCTGGACCTCTGGTGTACTCGTCATCGGCTATGCCATTCCCGGCTTCCTGTTCGCCGTGCTGTTGCTGGTGGTGTTCGCCGGTGGCTCTTTCTTCCAGTGGTTCCCATCGCGCGGACTGACCTCCGACGGCTGGAACCAGCTGTCGCTGTTGGGCAAGATCGCCGACTACGCGTGGCACCTGACCTTGCCGCTGATCGCCATGTCGCTCGGCGCGTTCACGACCATGACTTTCCTGACCCGCAACTCGTTCCTGGACGAGATCCGCAAGCAGTACGTATTGACCGCGCAGGCCAAGGGCCTCGGCCAACGCCAGGTGCTCTACGGCCACGTCTTCCGCAACGCCATGTTGCTGATCATCGCCGGCTTTCCCGGCGCGTTCATTCACGCCTTCTTCTCCGGGGCGTTGCTGATCGAGACCATTTTCTCGCTGGACGGGCTCGGCCTATTGAGCTTCGAGAGCGTCATCAACCGGGATTATCCGGTGGTTTTTGCCAACATCTACATTTTCGCCCTACTAGGTTTGGCCATCAATCTCTTGTCTGACTTCATCTATACTCTGGTTGATCCGCGCATTGACTTTGAGACGCGGGAGGTATGACGGGTTTGGATACGCGCCTCGAAGACCGACCACCACTGGTCAAGCCGGGCGAGCCGGCCGAGCCAGCTACGGCGCCGGCACCCAGCCGGCAAATCGGCCTGCTGCTGCCGCGCCGGTTCCTTACCGGCGGCTTCTCGCTGTCTCCCCTCAACCAGCGGCGCTGGCGCAACTTCAAGGCCAACCGGCGCGGCTACTGGAGCCTGTGGCTGTTCCTCGGCCTGTTCGTGTTGAGCCTGTTCGCCGAGGTGATCGCCAACGACAAGCCGATCATCGCCTACTACAAGGGCGAGCTGCTGTTTCCCGTGTTCGTCGACTATCCAGAATCGAAATTCGGCGGCTTTCTTGCCGTTACCGACTACAAGGACAAGGTGATCCTCGATGAGCTCGCCGAACACGGCTGGGCGATCTGGCCGCCAATCGGCTATTCTTACAACTCGATCAACAAGGACTACCCGCGCATCAAAAATGCGGCCGGCCAGTGCCTGGGCTTTCCGGGTCCGCCGTTCTGGGCGACCGGGGCTGAACTGTGCGAGGCACCGGCCGACCAGATCGCTCGCTATCAGGCCCTCGGTAATCGCAATTGGCTTGGCACCGACGACCAGGGCCGCGATGTGCTGGCGCGCATGATCTACGGCTTTCGTATCTCGGTGCTGTTCGGATTGCTGCTCACCATTTTCTCGTCCCTGATCGGCATCACCGCCGGCGCTACCCAGGGCTTTTTCGGCGGTCGCGTCGATCTCGTGTTCCAGCGCTTCCTGGAGATCTGGTCATCGATCCCGTCGCTGTTCGTGCTGATCATCGTCTCCTCGGTGCTGGTACCCGGCTTTTGGACCCTGCTCGGCGTGCTGTTGCTGTTTCACTGGGTCTATTTGGTCGGCGTGGTACGCGCCGAATTCCTGCGCGGTCGCAACTTCGAATACATCACCGCGGCGCGGGCGCTGGGCCTTTCCAACGCCAAGATCATGTTCAAGCACCTGTTGCCCAACGCCATGGTTGCGACCTTGACCTTCCTGCCGTTCAAGCTGTCCGGCTCGATCACGGCACTGACCGCGCTCGACTTCCTCGGCCTCGGCCTGCCGCCGGGCTCACCATCGCTGGGCGAGCTGCTGGCTCAGGGCAAGGCCAACCTGCAGGCACCGTGGCTCGGCATCACGGCCTTCATCTCGATCGCCGGTCTCTTGAGCCTGTTGATCTTCATCGGCGAGGGCGTGCGCGATGCGCTCGACCCGCGCAAGACCTTCCGCTGAGGCCGCGCATGCTGGAGCAAGCGCCGCTCGTTGACGTCCGCGATCTGTCGGTCCATTTCCGGTCCGGCGGCCAGCTGGTAAAGGCGGTGGATGGCGTCTCCTTCCGCATCGGCAAGGGCGAGACCGTCGCGCTGGTGGGTGAATCGGGCTCCGGCAAGACCGTGTCGGCGCTGTCCATCATGCGCCTGCTGCCCTACCCGGCTGCGTCGCATCCGAGCGGCGAAATCGTGTTCGCTGGCAAGGACCTGCTGCGCGCCTCCCTGCACCAGATGCGCGAGATCCGCGGCGAGAAGATTTCCATCATCTTCCAGGAGCCGATGACCTCGCTCAATCCCCTGCACACCATCGAAAAGCAGGTCGGCGAGATCATGAAGCTGCATCATGGTCTCGACGATGCGACCACGCGCGGCCGCGTGCTCGAGTTGTTGCGCAAGGTCGGACTCCCCAATCCCGAGCAACGGCTCGGTGCCTTCCCGCACCAGCTCTCGGGCGGGCAGCGCCAGCGCGTGATGATCGCCATGGCGCTTGCCAACGAGCCCGACCTATTGATCGCCGACGAGCCCACCACTGCGCTCGACGTCACCATCCAGGCGCAGATCCTTGAGCTTTTGAAGTCGCTGCAGGCTGAACTCGGCATGGCCATGCTGCTGATCACGCATGACCTCGGCGTCGTGCGCAAAATGGCGGAGCGGGTCTATGTCATGAACGCGGGCAAGGTGGTGGAGGCAGGCAAGACCAGCGAGGTGTTCGCCAGGCCGCAACACGCCTACACCCGCCACCTGATGTCGGCCGAACCAAAGGGGCGGCCGCCGCAGCCCAATCCGAAGGCGCCGGTGGTGTTGGAAACCCAGGATCTGCGCGTCTGGTTTCCGATCAAGCGCGGGCTGCTGCGCCGCACCGTCGACTACATCAAGGCCGTCGACGGGCTGTCGCTGAAGGTACGCGCCGGCGAGACCCTGGGCGTGGTCGGCGAATCGGGATCGGGCAAGACCACACTCGGCCTGGCGTTGCTGCGGCTCGTCTCCTCGAAGGGGCCGATTGCCTACGTCGGCACCCGCATCGAATGCTTCGATTCCCGTCGCATGCGGCCACTGCGCAAACAGATGCAGGTCGTGTTCCAGGATCCCTACGGCTCGCTGTCGCCGCGCCTATCCGTGGGCCAGATCATCGAGGAAGGGCTGCTGATCCAGAGCCCGGGCATGGGCTATGACGAGCGACGCCAGCGGGTCGGGGCGGCGCTGGCCGAGGTTGGGCTCGATCCGCATTCCCAGGACCGCTACGCCCACGAATTTTCCGGGGGCCAGCGCCAGCGCATTGCCATTGCCCGCGCCATGGTGCTGGAGCCGAAGTTCGTGCTGCTCGATGAACCGACCAGCGCGCTTGACATGTCGGTGCAGGCCCAGATCGTCGATCTGCTGCGCGACCTGCAGAAGCGCCATGACCTCGCCTACCTGTTTATCAGCCACGACCTCAAGGTCGTGCGTGCGCTGTCCAACTACATCGTGGTGCTGAAGAGCGGCAAAGTCGTCGAGGAGGGCACGGCGACCGACGTGTTCGATCGACCACAGGCGGCCTACACCAAGGCACTGCTGGCGGCCGCCTTCGAGTTGACGGTGAAGAATCGAGCGGCGGTCGCGAGCTAGCAGCGGGGAGCGCGCCGCCGAGGAGACCCGTGGCAGGGTGAGGGACCGGCATGGCACTGCTGATTGCCGCCAGTGAGCGAGCCGAGCTGTTCGCTGCGGCGCTGCGGCGGCAAGACCCGGGCCTTGACCTGCGCCTCGCCCCCGACATCGGCAAGCGCGCCGACATCACCGCCGCGCTGGTCTGGAATCCGCCACCTGGCCTGTTGCGGACGCTTCCCAAGCTTGGCCTCATCATCTCGATCGGCGCCGGCGTCGACGGCATTTTACGCGATCCCGAGCTGCCGGACGTGCCGCTGGTGCGTTATGTCGATGCCGATCTGACGGCGCGCATGGTCGGCTACATCGTGCTCAACGTGCTCTACCACCATCGCCGCATGAGCGAATTCCGCGAGCTACAGGACCGGCGGCGGTGGCAATACCTGCCGGAGGCCGCCGCCCACCAGGTACGGGTGGGCATCATGGGGCTCGGCGTGCTGGGCTCCGCCGCCGCCGAGGCGTTGCTGCGGCTCGGCTATCGGGTCCGCGGCTGGAGCCGGGAGCAGAAGACGATGCCGGCGATTGCCTGTTTCGCGGGCACGGCCGAGCTCGACACCTTTCTCGCCGAGACCGATATCCTGGCCGTGCTGTTGCCACTGACCGCGGCGACGCGCGGCATCCTCGATCGCGGCCTCCTCAGCCGGCTGTCGCGTCACGGCCGGGCGCAAGACCTGCCGGGTCCGGTGCTCATCAACGCCGGCCGCGGCGGCCTGCAGATCGACGCCGACATTTTGGCCGCGCTCGAGGCCGGCGAGCTCTACGCTGCCTCACTCGACGTGTTTCAAGCCGAGCCGCTCGACGCGGCCAGTCCGTTGTGGTCGCATCCGCGGATCGTCATTACCCCGCACAATGCCGCCGAGAGCACGCCCGCCGCCATTGCGCACTATGCCCTGACACAGATCGACCGTCACAGGCGCGGCGAGCGGCTGCCCTACCTGGTCGACCGGGGCCAAGGCTATTAACGCCGGCGGCCACCGCCGGTAGCGGCACGGGCGTTGGTCCTAGCACCCCCCAAAAACCGTTTGACCTGGTACAGATAGAACCAAGGTGCACGGGGCACGGCCCACCGGCGGCGAACCTGCACGCCCGGCCGCACCGTGGCCGACCGGTCCTGGCCCGCTGGCTAGCTAGATTTTTATTCCGGTCAGGCAATATCTGAGGCATAGGGACGTTTACCGGACGGGGCGGTGCCGAAACCCGCCGCTTTCGGTAAGTGCGGTCAATCCAAGGAGAAGGTAATGACCATCGCGCGTCTTTGTACTGTGGCATTTGCTGTGGCCATCGCCGCGGCGGTGGTGCCGGGCGCTCCGGCGCTGGCGCAAACCAAGCAGGCGGCCCAAAGCAAGGCCAGCAAGTCGCCAAGCGTTCAACATAAAGTAGCGATCCAAGTGAGCCTGAACGACAAGGCGGTGATGGACGTCGCCCTCAACAACGCCGAGAACATTACCGAGTTTTACAAGGCCAAAGGCGAGACGGTGGCCATCGAGCTCGTGGCCTACGGCCCCGGCCTGCACATGCTGCGCAGCGACACAAGCCCGGTCAAAGAGCGCATTTCCGTAATGTCGCTGGAAAACCCGAACATGACGTTTGCGGCCTGCGGCAACACCCAGGCCAAGCAGGCCAAGGCCGAGAACAAGCCGGTGACCCTGATCAGCGAGGCCAAGGTGACCCCGTCGGGCGTGGTGCGGCTGATGGAACTGCAAAAGCAGGGCTACGCCTATATTCGGCCCTAACCGTCGAGCCGAGCTGGCGAGGGCCGGGGGTACGGTCTCCCGGGCCCTCGGCGCAGCCCACCTGCCAGTCTTGCAAGCTTAGCGCCCGCGTCGGCCTGCTCGGTCGGCGCCGGCGCCCACAGGCTTGAGGCTAATGGCGAGCCTAAGCGAGCCACACTTTGGGCCACGTGCCGGGGCCGCGACGCGGGCTCGGGGTTTGTCAGTGGGCGTCGGCCGGCGCCTTTGGCGCTGCGGCAAAACTCGACGTCGGCCTGATCAGGAAAATGGCCGGGAATGCCAGCAAGGTCACGACCAGCATCAGCTTGAAGTCGTTACCATAGGCGATGATCGCGGCCTGCTGCAGCATAAGGTTTTCCAACAGCGCCCGCCCGGTCTCGGTGCTGGGATCGAGCATCTGCGCCGCCGGATCCGCCAATGCCTGATTGAACGGCGTCACGCTTTCCGCCAGCCGGGCGTGCATCAGGATGGTCTTGTTGCTGAGGTTGGCGACCACCACGGAGACGCCGATCGAACTGCCGAGGTTGCGGATCAAGGTCCACATGGCGGTGCCCTCGGTGCGCAACGACGCCGGCAGGGTGGCGAGGCCGATGGTGTTGAGCGGTACGAACAGGAATGCCAGCCCGGCGCCCTGCAGCATGCTGGTCCAGGTGATGGTCCACACCTGCGTATCGGGTGAAAAGCCGCTGGTGTAGTAGAGCGAGAGGGCATTGCAGGCGAGACCGCCGGCGATCATGGCGCGCGGCCCGAGACGATTGATCGACCGGCCCGCAAACGGCATCGCCATTGCCATGCCAATGCCGCGCATCCCCAACAGCCAGCCGGCGTCGAGGATCGGATAACCCATGATGTTTTGCAGGAAGTTGGCCATCAACGCCGCCGTCGCCAGCAACATCACACCGCACACGAACATAAACGCCAGGCCGAGCACGAAATTGCGGTCCTGGAAGATTTGAATGGGAACGAAGGGGTGCTCGGTGGTGAGCACATGCGCCACGAAGTAGTAGAATGCGGCGGCCGCAATGGCGGCTTCCAACACGATCTCGCTCGAATCAAACCAACCCAGTTGCTCGCCGCGGTCGAGCATCAGCTGCACTGCGCCGATGGCGATGCTGAGGGTAGCAAATCCGAACCAGTCGAACGGCAACAGCCGGCTCTGCGTCTGATGCATGAACGCAATCATCCCCAGCACGGTGGCAGCGCCGAACGGCAGGTTGATGAAAAACACCCAGCGCCATGAATAGGCGTCGGTGAGAAAGCCACCGAGCGTCGGCCCCATGATCGGTCCGATCATCACGCCCATGCCCCACAGCGACATCGCCCAGCCGCGGCGCTCGGGCGGATAGATCTCGAGCATCACCGCTTGCGACAACGGTACCAGCGCCGCGCCGAACATGCCCTGCAGCATGCGAAACAGCACGATCTCCTCGATGCTTTGGGCGACGCCGCACAGCATCGAGGCGGCGGTGAAGCCGGTGGCGCAGGTTACCAGCACCCGCTTGATGCCAAACCGGCCGGCGAGCCAGCCGACCGGCGCCGTCATGATTGCCGCAGCGACGATATAGGAGGTGAGAACCCAGCTGACCTGGTCCTGCGTCGCCGACAGGCTGCCTTGCATATAGGGCAGCGCCACGTTGGCAATGGTGATGTCGAGCGCCTGCATGATGGTGGCCATCATCACGCACACGGTGATCAGCCAGCGTTGCACCGTCGGCGTCAAGCCATGGGTGCCACTCGCCATCATTCTTCCGGCCCCTCGGCGACGGCGCTCGAGCTGAAGAATGAGGCGATTTTGCCGACCCGGCCGGTGTCGATCTCGATCACCGCACTCATGCCCGAGCGCAGCCGGCGCAGGTCCTGACCGGGTACAAACTCGATGCGCACGGGCACGCGCTGCACGATCTTGATCCAGTTCCCGGCCGCGTTCTGCGGCGGCAGGATCGAGAACTGCGCGCCGGTGCCCGGGCTAATGGCGCCCACGGTTCCGCTCCAGTGGCGCGCCGGGAAGGCATCGATGGTAATGGCGACCGGCTGGCCCGGCCGCACGTAGGTAAGGTCGGTCTCTTTCGGGTTGGCCTCGATCCAGACCGTGGCGCTGTCAATGATGCTGAACACTGCCGCCCCCGCCGTCAGATAGCGTCCCATCTGAATGCTGGTGACTTGCGTCGCAACGCCGGCGATCGGCGCCCTGAGCGTGGTATTGGCGAGGTCGCGCTGGGCACGGTCGAGCGTCGACTGCGCCTCGACGTATTGCGGAAACTTGTCGAGTGGCAGGTTGGGTTCGCCCAGCAATTGGATGCGGGCGGCGGCCTCCTGCTGCTCAAGCCGCTCGAGTTGCGCCTTGGCGGCCACCAGCGCCGCCCGTGAGCGGTCGACATCCGACGGCGTGCTGATGCGATTGTTCAACAGCGCAAGTTTGCGATCATAGTCGGACTGTGCCGCCTCCAGTGCCAAGCGTGACAGCTCGATCTGCTTGCCGAAACTGGCAAAGTTGTTCTTGAGGCTTTCGAAGTCGGTCTTAACCCGCGCCAGCCTTGCCTCGGCTTCCTGGGCTGCCAGCCGGTAGGGAACCGGATCAATGGCAAACAGCTCATCGCCGGGCTTTAGCAGTTGGCCTTCCTGCACGGTGATGCTCACCACCTTGCCGGAAACCTCGGGCGTGATCAGCACCTTCTGGGCGCCGACGTAGGCATTGTCGGTGCTGACATAACGGCCGCTGAAAATGTAGAAGAACAACGCCAGCACAGCCGCCAGTGCCGGGATCAGCAGCAGCAAAATGGCGCGCAGGGTCGGCAGCCGTCGCAACCTGTTAGCGGGCATCGCGCAACTCGCCGTTAGCCGGCTCGTGCGGGCGCCGTATCGCGCGGCGAATATTGGCCTTGAGCGACAGCAGTTTGCCCAATAGGTCGGCGACATCGGCCTCGTTGAAGGTGGCAAGCACGTTCTGGGAGATCTCCCGCGACAGCGGCATCATCTGCGCCAGCCGGTCGCGGCCGCTGGCGGTTAGGTAGAGGCAGTTGGCGCGCCGATCGGTTGGGTGCGGGCGGCGCTCGACCAGCGCCTGCTCGCACAGCCGGTCGAGCAGGCGCAAGAGCGATATCGGCTGGATTTCGAGCGCCTCCGCCATCTCGGTTTGCATCATGCCCTCGTCGCGCTCGAGCCTGGCGAGCACGGCCCATTGCGCACGGGTCATGCCGTGTTCGCGGGCGCGCTGGTCGACGTAGGTGCGCAGCGCCCGCGCCACGTCGGAGAGCTCAAACAGGATTTCGCGCCGAGGATTGGTGGACCGCTTCATGCAGCTTATAATAAGCTTGCTTATAATATGTTGGCGACAGCGGCTTGGGCAGGGCTGCTATGCCGGGTCGGGAGCACCGGCCGTGAATTGTGGCAAAAACGCCCAAATTCCAACGCGCAAGTCGGGCTTGCAAGCCACCAAGGCGCGCCTATTTGAGGCATTACGAACAACCGACGATGGGGGTTAAGCTTCGTTTTCCATGGGTCGCCGCGGCGCACGCTCCACCCCGTGACTGGGGAAGCGCGCGGGGGGCGGCGCTTGGCGTAGGCCGGAAGCGGGCGCGCAATGGGGCGCGCGCGGCCAAACGGGGGTTGCTGCCCGGGAGCCCGCCGCAAGGCAGAACGCCTAACCTCCGTCCAGGCCTAATTTTCAGCCCTAGTGGCAGCTCGAGAGCGCATGACCAGACGCTTGATCATCACCGGCATTGTCGTTGCGAGCCTGCTCGGCGCGCTGAGCACCTGGCAGTTCAGCGTCAAACCCATGCTGGTCAAATCGTTCCTGTCGCAAATGGTGCCGCCGCCGGCCGTCGTCACCGCCGAAGCGGCCAAGTCCGAGCGCTGGGTCGAACAGCTGACCTCGATTGGCACCTTGATTGCCTCGCAAGGCGTCGACATCACCTCGCAGGTTCCCGGCGTCGTCACCGAAATTCTGGTCGAGAGCAGCATGGACGTCGAACTCGGCAGCAAGCTGGTCGAGCTCGACACCGCCGTCGAACTGGCGGACCTCGCCAGCGCCAAAGCCACCCTCGAGGAAGCCGAAGTGGCGCACGCGCGCCAGGTCGACCTGATGCAGAAAAAGGTCACTTCCGAAGCCAATCTCGACACCGCGCGCGCCAAGCGCGACACCGCCGCCGCCTCGGTCAAGCGCATCGAGGCCGTCATCGCGCAGAAGGCGATCGTCGCCCCGTTCAGTGGCCGGGTCGGTATCCGCAAGGTCGAGAAGGGCCAGTACGTGGCGCCGGGAACGGTGTTGTTTTCCCTGCAGGCGCTCGATCCGATCCGCGTCGATTTCCCGATGCCCGAGCAGACCATCGGCAAGCTCAGGGTTGGCCAGACCATCCAGCTCACGGTCGATGCCTATCCGGGCCAGGTGTTCCAGGGCGAGATTCGGTTTCTTGATGCCCGCGTCGCGCAGGAAACGCGCACTCTGCTGGTGCGCGGGCTGCTGCCCAACCAGGAGCGCAAGCTGCTGCCCGGCATGTTTGCCAACGTCACCGTGCTCGCCGGCGAGCCCAAAGACGTGGTCACCGTGCCACGCACCGCGGTCACGTTCAGCCTCTACGGCGACAGCGTCTATGTGGCGAAGCCGGCGCCGGCAAAAGACGGCGAGGCCCAGGCCGCTGCGGCCGGCAATGCCGCGGTGCCGCTGATCGCCGACCGGCGCTTTGTCAAGACCGGCGAGATGCGCGAGGACCGGGTGGCCATCGCCTCTGGCGTGGCGGCAGGTGAGGAGGTGGTGACGACGGGCCAACTCAAGCTCAATCCCGGCGCCAGCATTCACATCGACAATTCGCAATCGCTGGTGCGGCCCGAGCCGCGCCCCAAGCAGTGAGCGCCGCTGCCGATGTGGTTCACCGACATATTCATTCGTCGACCCGTGCTGGCCAGCGTCGTAAGCCTGCTGATTCTGCTGATCGGGCTGGCGTCGGCGTTCAACTTGCCCGTGCGGCAATTTCCCAAACTCACCAATACCACCATCACCATCACCACCGTCTATCCCGGTGCCAACGCCGATCTGATCAAGGGCTTCATCACCACGCCCATCCAGCAGGCGGTGGCCAGTGCCGAAGGCATTGACACCCTGACGTCGTCGTCGCAGCAAAACGTCAGTCTGGTCACCCTCAATCTGCGCCTCGACGCCGACGCCGACCGGGCGGTCGCCGATGTGCTGTCCAAGATCCAGCAGATCAAGACCGTGTTGCCGCGCGAGTCGCAGGACCCCGTGGTCATCAAGCAGACCGGTGAGACCACGGCCTTGATGTACATGTCCTTCAACAGCAAGGACCTGACCGGCTCGCAGATTACCGACTACCTCACTCGCGTCGTGCAGCCGCGGCTGCAGACCATCAATGGCGTCGCCAACGCACAGATCCTCGGCGGCCAAATATTCGCCATGCGGGTCTGGCTCAACCCGGACAAGATGGCCGCGCTCGGCGTGACCCCGATCGATGTGCGCAACGCGCTCTCCAACAACAATTTCACCACCGCCGCGGGCCAAGTGAAGGGTGACTTCGTACAAAACAGCATCAATGCCGAGACCGCGCTCGACAGCCCGGCAGCATTCGGCAAACTGGTGGTAACCACGCGCGGCGACGCTTTGGTCCGCCTCGATGATGTTGCCAGCATCGAGCTCGGCGCCGAAAGCGCCGATTCCTCCTCGGTATTCGACGGGCTGAAGGCGGTCTTCATCGGCATTTTTGCCACGCCCACGTCCAATCCGTTGACCGTGATCAGCGATGTGCGCAAGGCCTTCCCCGACATCCAGAGGCAGCTGCCCGCCGGCATGGAGGCGGCCATCGCCTATGATGCAACCAAGTTCATCAATGCCTCGATTTCGGAGGTGCAGAAGACGCTGTTGGAGGCGGCGGGCATCGTCATCCTGGTGATCTTCCTGTTCCTCGGCAACCTGCGCTCCACGCTGATCCCGATCGTCACCATCCCGTTGTCGCTGATCGGGGTGATGTTTGCGCTGCTGGCGCTCGGCTATTCCATCAACCTGCTGACCCTGCTGGCCTTGGTGCTGGCCATCGGCCTGGTTGTCGACGATGCCATCGTCGTGGTCGAGAACATCTACCGGCATATCGAAGAAGGCGTCGAGCCGAAGCAGGCGGCATTGACTGGCGCCCGCGAAATTGCCATGCCGGTGATCTCCATGACCATCACCTTGGCGGCGGTCTATGCGCCAATCGGCTTCGTATCAGGCTTGACGGGTGCGCTGTTTCGCGAGTTCGCATTCACCCTCGCCGGCGCCGTCGTGGTATCTGGCATCATCGCCCTGACACTGTCGCCGATGATGGCCTCCAAGCTGCTGAAAGGGGGGCAGCAAGGTGGCGGGCGATTCGTGCGGTTCCTCGACCGCACCTTTGATGGCGTCCGCCGCCGTTATCAACGGCGGCTCAACCGCACGCTGAACTATCGGCCGGTGACCATCCTGATCCTAGCCGGGGTGATGGCAGGCACCGCCATCATGTATGTGACAAGCCAGAACGAACTGGCGCCCGAAGAAGACCAGGGTATCCTGTTCAATATCGTCAAGACGCCACAAGCGGCTAACCTCGACTACCTCGAGCAAAGCACGGCCGAGTTGCACAACATCTTCGACACCGTGCCCGAGAAAGAGCACGTGTTTATCATCAACGGCTTGGGCAACAATGTGCATCAGGCCATTGCCGGCATTCTGTTCAAACCATGGGAAAACCGCGAGCGCAGTCAAAAGCAGATCCTGCAAAGCTTGCAGCCGAAGGTTGCTGCCGTGGCGGGCGCACAGGCAAT
>DATFXD010000129.1:0-3936 GCA_035258605.1 Hyphomicrobiaceae bacterium
GCGCCGTCAGCGCCGCCAGGGCGAAGGATCGGAGCTGGGCTTTGAGTGAGAGCATGGAGCTTGCCTCGCCGTCACCGCCGAACGCGGGGGTGGAGGCCCGCAGCATGCGCGAAGGGGCGCTGAGGCTGAATGCGGAAAGGCCGCAAAACGCGGGAACCGCGCGGACACCTGAGGTGCTGCCGGGAACCGACGCACACGGGCCAGGTTCGCCGGCGCGGTGTGTGCTGCGGCAGTGCGTAGCCGGGTGGTGCCGCGCGACAGTCGCGCGCCGCGGCCGTTAGCGCCGCCGCTACGCTGCGATCAGCCTCCGCGCTACGCTTGCATTGGGCACTGGAAGGGACGGTCGTGGTGCTGGGCTCGACCAGGACTTGCGCTCGCAAGGTCCCGACCCTTGGCCCGACCTTGCCGAACGTCCTCGATCCCAAGCTGCCTGGCAACAGCGCTGAAGACGGCGTCGGTGCCGCAGCGGACGAGGTCGTCGTTGAAATCACCACCGACCGGGTCGAGCGCACCGACGCGGACGTTGAGGCCGTGCGCCCGCCGCGCCAAGCGCTCGAAAGCCGTGCGTCCCGCCGCATCGCGGTCGCGCGCGACGTAGAGCCGTTCAACGCTGGTGGGCAGCACCAGGCTCGCCAGCTGCGAGGCGGAGAGCGCCGCCACCATTGGCAGTCCCGGCATGACCGTCTTGAGGGAGAGGACCGTCTCGATGCCCTCGCCGACAACGAGAACGTCGCGCGCTTGGCCAAAGCGCACACCGTTGCCGCTGAGCCGGCCGAGTGCGCGACGCGGCGTTGCCACCGCCGCCTTGTCGCGACCGGAGGCATCGAGCCAGGTGCGCTGGATGCCGGTGACACGCCCGGTCAAATCGGTGACGGCGGCCAGCAGCGCGGGCCGTGCCTCCGGGGAGGAAGACGGCTCGTCCCGATAGATGCAGCGTGGATGAAAGCGCAAGGCCAGGGCAGGCCGATCGAGGACAATGCCGCGATGGGTGAGATAGCGTTCGGCGAGCGTGCCGGTGATGGTGTGCGCCATGGCGAACAAGCGCTGCGCACCGCGCGTCTTGTCAGAGGTCGCGGGCTCGGGCGGCGGGCGCGGGCGTTCGCCCGGGCGGTCGAGAAAACCGCGCGCTTCGGCGATGGCGCCTTTGAGGGTTGAGCAATGGCAGGTGAGCCCGATCAGGTCGAGCAAATCACCGTGCTCTCCCGTCGCGGCATCGCACCACTTGCCGGCGCGGCTGCCGCCGAGGTGCACGTAGAGGCTTTGTCCCGGCGTGTTGGCCACGTCGCCCACCTGCCAGTAGGCGCCGCGCCGGCGACCGTTCGAGAGATAGTGGCGACAAACCGCTTCGGCGTGCTGCGCCAAATGCCGCGCGAGCTCGGCTACGCTTTCGCGCGGCGCCGGCCGCGAGCCACCCCGCATCGATGCCGCGGGCGGCGCGACCCGCCGCTGCGGCGCTGCGGGCGGCAGGGTGAGGTTGGCAGGGTGGCGGGCCTTGGGTGGTGCGGGTGGGGCACAACCGGAACGCGCCCGGCGTCCGCCCTTCGGTGGGCGCGGAGCAAACCGCTGTTCACTCGATCGTGCCATCTCCCGCACCTTTTACGTCCCGACCGAATTAGCTTCTCGACCGAGGCCCGGCGCCGGCCTGCTCGCGCTCAGGCTGACTCGCGGGTTAATCCCGCCGCGCCAGGTAAGTATGGCATATGTTCCTGTTTTGTTCTATAGAAAGTGTGCGGCTGCGGGCCGACGCGATGCGTGGTCTGGGCTATCGGTCGGTCAAGCCGCGGCCACGGTCGAGGGTCCACACCACCCGGTTGGGACCGACAAGGCCGCACACGGCCTTGCCGCGCAGCGGCTCGAGCGCCGGCCTCCAGGGCGCCAACGTGAACGTATCATCACGCCGGATCAGGGCGAGCCGCGCCGTCGGCGTGATGATCGAGCGGACGTAGATGCCGTGGATGCGCGCGCCGTCGCCGGCAACGTAGCGTGCGCCAAGCTCGCGCGCCAAGCTTGCGGTCAGTCGCTGGGTCTCCTGCTGCCGCAGCTCCTGCATCATGCCGGCTTTGGGGTGAAGCCTGCCGGTGACGGCACTGGGTTCTGCCAACTGACGCTCCTTGAGCCAGCGCAGGCGCGCCGCGAACGCACCGCGAAGCTCGGCAGCAAAGCCAGCGGCCTCCGCGTCGGGGCGCCAGTGACTGAGCAGCGCTTGGTCGAGCCAGGTGGGACCATGGTAGGTCGTCTGGTGCTCGATCGCGACCGCCGAGATCTGGTTGAGTTGAGGGCTGGACGAGGGCTTGCCCGTGGTCGTGCTGCCGGCAAGCAGCACGACAGCGCCGGGATGCGGCACTGCGGTCGGCTTGAGGCTGCCCAATTGCGCATAGTGAATGCGCCCATCGACGGCGTCGATCGCCACCCAGCGTCGATCGGTGATTTCATCGACCATGCCGACGCCGACGACGCGGCCCAGCAGCGGTTGCTGGCGCGGTCCGCGCTCGAACAGGGCCAAGGCCGCCGCGCCCCGGTCGATGCCGGCCTCTTTCAGGGCTCGTTGCATCGCCTTGAATTTGTCGGCCCGCTCGCCCAGCTGGCGCAAGCTGCGTTCGAGATTGGCATTGAGGCTCCAAACGCCGGTTTGCCGTTCGGCGGCAAGACCCAAACGCTGCAAGGTCTTGAGGCGTCCAACGTAGAGCGTCTGCCGCACCGGATCGGGGTCGAGGCTTGACCCCACGGCCAGCACGCCGGCCTCGCTGCGCGCCAGCAGCGAGCGGTCGAGCAGGGTGAAGCGTTCCTGGTTGACTTCGTTGATGAGCTTCTGCAGGCGCTCCATTTCGCTTTCCGGACCGAGTTCCAGACTGACCAGCGCCCGCGCTCGGGCCCGTACCCCGTAAGTCATGTACTCACGCGCCATGACCAGGTCCTTGCCGTTGTCGTCACGGCCGCGAATGACGACGTGGGTGTGGGGGTGCGCGGTGTTGAAATGATCGACGGCGATCCAATCGAGCTTGGTGTCGAGATCATGCTGCATCTGCGCCAGCAGGTTGCGGATGAAGGGCCTAAGATCGGCAAGGCGAGCGCCATCGTCGGCCGACACCATGAAGCGAAACTGATAGGGATCGTTGAGGGAGCGCTTGAGAAAGGTTTCGAGGTCCACATCTTCCCCAGCCATGTCGTAGGCGCGCCCGGGTGTGCCGTCGCGGCTCACGCCATCGCGCACGATGTAGCGCACGTGCGCACGCGCCGCGCCGAGGTCACCGCCGATGATCGAGTAGCGGGCCCTGACGATCACACTGCGGCCGCCGTCGACGATCAGGCCGGCGGCGGCGCGCACCCCGGGACCGGTGCCGCGGCGCGCGCTCCATTTCCACTTGTGGCCTCCGTGCTTGTGCATGCGCCGGTTGGCGGCGACGGCTTGGCGCATGACCTCGGTGACGTAGCGCCCCGAGCGGGCGCGGCTGGCATATGGGATGCGGGCAAGCTTGGGATCGAACTCGTCGCCGGTCATGACCTGCCTCCACCGTGCTGCTCAGGCCAAATGTGATGCGGCCAACGCGCGATCAAGACGGCGTCAAACATCGCGTTGATGCCCAACGCCTATTTTTGCCAGGCGCGCCGCGCACGTATCGATGCGTCGCGCGCGAGCGCGGACGGCATGCGTTCGGCGCGCGTGCCGACGTCGCCATTATCTTGATATCCATATCCATGTGCCGTCTCGACCCAATCTCCACGCGATCGACCGTTCGGTGCCACGCCGATGTTGGCGGGCCGTCGTGCACCGGATCGACAAGGAACGCGATCAGAGCCCCCGCGCCGAAGCCGACGCGGGGGCGAGGTGTGGGCCGGCTAGTCCTGCGGGCTCCAGATCAGCGCGTAGACGTCGGGATCCGGGTTGCCGGCAGCGCGGCCGAGGTTGGCGTAGAGCGTCTTGGCGCCGAACTCGGG
>DATFXD010000130.1:0-13399 GCA_035258605.1 Hyphomicrobiaceae bacterium
CCATCCGACCGTCTGGGTGATGCCAGACGATGCCCTCGATATCCTTGCGTGCCATCCAGGTTCGCAAACCATCAAAGTCGCGCGGAGGCTGCGGATCGAAGATCAGCGACGGGTCGCTGTGGCTCACTAGAGTCTGTGCCTCGTAACGCTCCGGGTTGCCCTGTGTCTTGGGGCCAACAAGTTCGTATGTGCCATCCGCAAAAACGCGAGCCTCAAATGCCTGCATGTGCCACTTGTCCTCCGGACCAATGTCGCATGGCACCCAGCCGACTGTCTTCCCAGTCTCCTCATCGTGGTCGGCAGCCTCGAACAACGGCGGGGCCTTTTCACCCTTTCGCAGTTCGCGCCGCTTGTAGAGTTTACCATCGCGCACTATGCAGCAGCTGCCATCGATCTTGCGTGTGGCGACACCTTCACCAGCGAACACCCACGTGCAATCCTTGTGGGGCTGATTGACCACGCGGCTGCGGTCGCCGTTCCAATCGCGCTCAAAGACTGTCGGGATTTTTCGCATCGGGCTTCCGGCCTTTCGTTTCGGGCAGTAGCAAATGACGGACGTGAGGTAGCCGGTCAATAGCGGTGTTGCCTGCTGTGCAAATCGTTTGATATTGCAGTTTTCGCAAATTCCGCACGATTGTTCCGCGCCAGACGCACCGCTCAATTCGCGCCGGGAAGTAGCTACCCCTTGCCGCCCAAAATTTTGCCGTCCGGCCAGCGCTGACGTTGGTAGGCTTCTATCACTTCGGTGAGGGTTGCCAATTCGGCCTCCTCCGGGCTGTTCTCGGTGCAGCCCATCACTGCGTCGGCGCGATCCATAAGCAGCCCGCGCATGCGGTCGGTGACCTCGGCCGAGGCGGGCTATCCGGAACTGACGGTGACCAGTACGGATCCTGAGGGCCCGACGCGTTCGGCCATCCAGGCCACAACCGAACCGCCCTGAGACTGGGTCCACCGACATCACCCGCGTTTCATGGAGCGATCGGCTTATCGAAGGTCGACCCACATCGAGCTGCGCCGCCACGACATCGGCACCGACCCGCTCCCCGAGCAGGCGTTCGATCTCATCCATGCGCGTTTGGTGCTGCAGCACGTGCCGCAGCGGCATGATGCGCTCGCTGAACTGGTGGCCGCGCTGAGGCCCCGTTGCTGGTGATTGAGGAATTCGATGGCCGCATCGTCGATCGCGCCATGGTGTGGCAGACGCGACGGAAGCTGAACGCTTCAGGAAGGTAGGGCGGGCACTCCGGCGTCTGCTGGACGATCGCGGGTTCGAGCCGGACTGGCCACACCGACTCTACGATTGGCTCAAAGCGGCTGGTCTGACCGAAGTCGGTATGGAAGGCCACCTTGCGGTGTCCGAGGGCGGCAGCCTTGGTGCAAGCCTCGATGCGGCGAACCTTGGCAGGTGCGCCGGGAGGCCGTGGCGAAGGGGCTGATCACCGACGCCGAAGTCGATGCCATGCTGGCGCGGCTAAACGCACTGGATTTCGCGGTCTTTTCGCCAGTGATGTTCACCGCGTGGGGGCGACGCCGGCCATCAATCCGAGCCTGATTTATCGCCGGATGGTCACCTCCGACGCGCCGGAACTCCCTGGGTGGAGCGCATTGGTCTGGGGCTTCGACAGTGTCGCCCGAGCGTCTTCCCGAGTGTCTTGATGCCAAAGGAAATGGATTGCTGCGTTTCTCGGCAGTGCAGCACATGGTCAATTCTTGGGCGAACCGCTCGGCGGGGTTGGCGGCGGGTTCGTCACACCGTAACGGTCCGCCAGAACGTTGCCTGGATGGAAGTAGCTCGCTGGCCGAGACCGCTCCTCCAGCATGCTGCCGTTCCACGCTTCCCAATCGGTTTTCATCCGGTCGAAGACGTCTTGCTCGCGATCCCTGAGATTGGCTCGTTCGCGCGGGTCTTGCATCACGTCGAAAAGAAATTCGTTACTAGCGATCCGCAGGTACTTCCAGTTACCCTCGCGCATTGCTCGCTGCGATCCGGCCTTGTAGCGCCAATAAAGCTTGCGCGGATGCGGTAGTGCGCGGCCGGTCGTAATCGGTTCTATGTCTTCACCG
The DNA here is from genome assembly GCA_035258605.1 of Hyphomicrobiaceae bacterium. Lineage (GTDB taxonomy): Bacteria > Pseudomonadota > Alphaproteobacteria > Rhizobiales > Hyphomicrobiaceae > AWTP1-13. Next base: position 2,065 of record DATFXD010000130.1, read on the forward strand.
TCGGCTGGATAAGCCACGTCCGGCGCGGTGCCTGCGGCAGCCAGCAGGGTTGGCATCCAATCCATCGTGATCATCACCTGGTTGGAGATCGATCCCGGTGCGAAATGACCTGGCCACCGCGCTATCACCGGGATGCGAAGCCCGCCTTCGAGCAGCTCTTGCTTCATGCCAGAGAACGGCCAAACGTTGGAGAAGCGCTCGCCCCCATTATCACTGGTGAAAACCACGATGGTGTTGCTGGCAAGGCCGCTCGCATCGAGCGCCTGCAACACTCGGCCGACGTTAATGTCCAGGCTTTGCACCATCGCGGCGTAGGTTTTCTGCGAGCCGCCGTCACGATGGATGATGCTTCGGATTCGCTTGGATTCGGCTTCGTCGTCGGGACCCTCCCACGGCCAATGCGGCGCCGTGAAATGTAGGCTCAGCAGAAATGGTTCCTTCGACTTGCCATAGCTTTCGACGGTTTGCACTGCTCGATCACCCAGCAGGTTCGTCATGTAGCCGTGGCGCTCCACCGGGACGTCCTGCTCATAGAGCTGGCTCGCAAGCCCGGGTATCGGCAGCGGGTAAGACTGTGGCGCGGCCGCACCATGATTGAAATAGTCGGCACAACAGCCGATTATTCCGAAGAAGTGATCATAGCCGCTCTTCAATGGACCGAAATCCGGCAGATAGCCAAGATGCCATTTCCCGACCAGCGTGGTGCCGTAACCCGCCTTCTTCAGCAGTGACGGCAGCGTCGGGTGGTTGGGCGGCAAGCCAACGTCCTTGGGACTTAACGGGCTCATTGGCTCTTCGAGCCCGACCGGCAGACGAGCTTGATAGCGACCGGTCATCAACGCCACGCGTGTGGCTGAGCAATCGGGAGAATTGGAGTAACCCTGGGTAAATCTCAACCCCTCGAGTGCGAGCCGGTCGATGTTTGGTGTCGTATAGTCGCGTTGACCGTAGCAGCTGACATCAGCATAGCCGAGGTCATCTGCGAGGATGAAGACAATGTTCGGCTTTGGCCGCTGAGCACTGGTCGGGCGACCCACGCTCATCCCGGCCAGAGCCAATGAGCTCGCGGCGGTCGTTTGCACAAAACGACGACGAGACATTGGCCTAAGCGGAGCCATTTGCTGCCCTCCCGATGATTGCAGTCATTATGATGCACACTAACATTCTGTCATCGGCGGTGAAAGTCCGGTAGGTGGCTGCATCGCCAGCCGGCGACGCGCCCAGGCGTGCTGACGTACCAGCTGGGCTTACTCGCGCCAGAGTGCAGACCAACGAATCGAGCTTGGGAGGCTTGGCATATTGAGGAACTCTGTCGCTGCCTTGTAAGCTAGCTCGAGCGAGACGAGTGTTTGCTTGGGCATGGTGATCGAAGCCCCCTCGCCGCCATCGATCTGCACGAAATGGACGCTTTCTTCACAATTCTCTGGAAACATTCCCCAAGGCTGGAAACCCGGGTCACTTGTTGATTGCGATTCTGGCAAAAAGTGCAGGTAGGCAACGTCACCGTTAATGAAAATCCAAAGCGACGGACCAAGCTCGTCATGCGATAGGATAAATGCTCCGTAAGGTCCCTTCCGTACGGATCGAAGGCGGTCGAGCAAGGCTTGCGGCCGATCGATCGCAACCAAGTCCTCCAAGTCCTGCACGTACATTGGTTACCCATCGCGGGACACTTCGAAGCGCGGAGCTGTGCCGTGCCGCTGTAACCCGGCGCTAAGGTGTTGTTGTGGCACGCTTCGCTGATGGCCGGTCGGTTGATGGCGTCTTCCCCCGGCAACTGCCGTCGAGCCTCCGGATATTTGCGCTCCACCTTCTGCAGGGGTCGCCTGTCGCAAGCCTGCGTTCTGGTGGCGGCCTAGGCATCCCCCGGCGCGCCGAGGTGCCGTCGTCGGCGCGCAATGGATAGAAGCGGCAGGGGAATGATTTAGGGCTTCGCCCGAAGCAACCTTCACCTCAGCCCGGCTTGGCCCAAGGCTGACCGCCGTCCCAAGCCCGCGTTTGAGATCTTCCGCCAGCAAATACCAAAGTGTAGCCTCGCGTCACGGCCGCCTAGGTATCGCTACGCCTGGGCGGCCTAGGCATCTGCCGCCGGCTTGCCGGGTCTGGGAGTATCGACACTTGAGTTCGCAAGGACACACCAAGCTGGATCTCGGCACGGCAGCAGTCGAGCGCCCGCGCGCCGACGGGATCCACCGCAACACGCCCGAGTTTGTGAGCGACGCGGTAGCCGAGATGCTGCGTGTGCTCGATGTCCCCTACATCGCCATCAACCCGGGCGCGAGCTTTCGTGGACTACACGATTCACTCGTCAATTATCTCGGCAACGAGCAACCGCAACTCTTGCTTTGCCTGCACGAGGAGGCGGCCGTCGCCATCGCACACGGCTACGCCAAGGTGACCGGTCGCGCCATGGCCGCCGCCGTCCATTCCAACGTTGGCCTGTTCCACGCCACGATGGCCATATTTAATGCCTGGTGCGACCGCATGCCGGTGCTGGTGATCGGCGCCACCGGTCCGGTCGACGCCGCCAAGCGCCGGCCGTGGATCGATTGGATCCATACCGCGCGCGACCAGGGCGCCATCGTGCGCGGTTACACCAAATGGGATGATCAGCCGGCGAGCGCGGAGGCTGCGCTGGAAGCGGTGGCGCGTGCCTTCTGGATCGCAAACACTGCCCCTCGAGGACCGACGTATGTCGTGCTGGATGCCGCGCTGCAGGAAGAGCACCTGTCGGGGCCGCCGCCGCTGCTCGACGTGCGCCGCTCGACCCCGCCCGTTGCTGCCGCGGCGGCACCGGAAACCGTCGATCGGATGCGTGCCATGCTTGGCAGCGGGCGCCGGGTCGTGATCCTGGCGGGACGGGCCTCGCGCAGCCTCGACGCCTGGTCGGCTCGCATCGAGCTGGCCGAGCGGCTCGATGCGCGCGTGGTCACCGATCTCAAGATCGGCGCCAGTTTCCCGACCGATCACCCGTTGCACGTCGGGGTGCCGGCGATCCTCGCTCCGGCCGCCGAAGCGCAGAGCGCCATCTCTGAGGCCGAAGCAATCCTGAGCCTGGACTGGGTGGATCTGGCCGGCACGTTGCGCAAGCTGCCAAGCCCGCCGAAGGCGGCGGTGATCCACGTCTCGCTCGACCACACCGTGCACAATGGCTGGAGCATGGACTACCAGGGCCTTGCGCCCGTCGATCTCTATGTCGCCGCCGATCCCGATGCGGTGGCGATCGCGCTTGCCAAAACGGTCGAGGGCCTGGCTGCGCCGAAAGCGGCTGTTGCGCCGCCCCCACAGGTGCGACCTGATCCGAGCGGCCCGCTCAGTGTCGAACATTTGGCCTTGGCACTGCGTCAAGCCGTTGCAACCCGCAACGTCTCGCTGCTCCACCTCCCGCTGTCCTGGCACGGCGGCTGGTGGCCATTTCGGCATCCCTTGGATTTCATTGGCGGCGATGGCGGCGGCGGCATCGGCGGCGGTCCCGGCATCTCGGTGGGTGCCGCGCTCGCGCTCAAGGGCAGCGACCGCCTGCCGATCTCGATTTGTGGCGACGGCGATTTCCTGATGGGCGTCACCGCCTTGTGGACAGCGGTCCACTACCAGATCCCTTTGCTGTTGGTGATCGCCAACAACCGTTGCTTCTATAACGACGAGGTGCACCAGGAGCGCGTTGCGCGGATGCGGCGCCGTCCGATCGAGAACAAATGGATCGGCCAGCGTATGAGCGATCCGCAGATCGATCTGGCGTCGCTGGCGCGCGCCCAAGGCGCGCTCGGTCTAGGCCCGATCACCACGCATGAAGGCCTCGCACCGGCCTACGCGCAAGCCATTGCTGTCGTCGACCAGGGAGGTGTCGCGGTCGTGGATGTGCGCGTCGAGCCCGGCTACGCACCGACTATGAAGAGCACCATGTTGGACGGGGGTGATTAGGGCCACGAACGTGGCGCAGCAGGCTACCGTGACCGGCGAAATCAATCTGCCGCGCCCCGGCACACCTGAGATCGTCGGCGTCACCAGCTTTTTGTGGGCAGGACGTTAAGAGATGCTGCGCTTCACGACCGAGCAACATCCGCATCGAACTCGGACCCAGCGACAGTCATCCGATCAGAGGGAGCAGGCACGATGACGAAACTCACTCTCTCGGTCGCCGTCGGCGACTATGACCGCACACGTGCCCTGATCGATGGTTCCGTGTCGATCGATGGCGTCGCGCCCGTGGTCATGAACCTGAGCCCGGAGGAGATTTTCTTTCGCGCCTTTCGCAACGCCGAGTTCGACATTTGCGAGCTTTCACTGTCGAGCTTCTCCGTCAAGACGGCGGCCGGCAACTGCCCATACGTTGGTGTGCCGGCGTTCCTGTCGCGCGCGTTCCGGCACACCGCGATTTACGTGCGCACCGACCGCATCAAGGCCCCCGCGGACCTGAAGGGCAAGCGGGTCGGCGTTGCCGAGTACCAGCTAACCGCGAACGTGTGGGCGCGCGCCCTTCTCGATGATGATTTCGGGGTCAAGCCGTCCGATATCCGCTGGATCCGCGGTGGACTGGAGGAGGCCGGCCGGCTTGAGAAGATCCCCATCACGCTCCCACCCGATGTGTGGCTCGAGGACGCACCTGCGGGCGCCACTCTTTCGGCAATGCTCGCCGACGGGGAGATTGATGCCTTCATCGGGCCGCGCGTCCCGTCCTGCTTCGAGCGCGGCCACCCCAAGGTCGGCTGGCTGTTCCCCGACCCGACCACCGCCGCCTCGGACTACTACGCGCGCACCGGGATTTTTCCCATCATGCACATGGTTGGCATTCGCCGCGCCCTGGTCGACGCGCACCCCTGGCTTCCGGCTGCGGTGCTCAAGGCATTCGGGCAAGCCCACGCCTCGGCCATTGCGCGTTTGAGCGATACGTCGGCGACCAAAGTCACGATGCCATTCGTCGAGGAGCAGTTGAAGCGCATTCGCGACCTGATGGGGCATGATTACTGGTCCTACGGCGTGGGCGCCAACCGCAAGGTGCTCGACAACTTCCTGCACCACCACCATGCGCAAGGACTTTCGTCACGTCGCCTGTCGGTCGATGAGTTGTTCCATCCGACCACCTTCGAGTCGTTCAAGCTTTAGCCACGGCCGCGTTTCCAGGCGCGCTCGAGCGCCAGGTCGCGCGACCGTGGTTGGGACACGGCCATCGATCATGCGGGGGTCATCTGCCTCGCACCTGGCGCAACAGTGCTAGCGGCGATCGCGAGCAGGATAGATCCTGCCGCGGCCCTAGTTTTTTGGTATTTCATCGAATGACTTGTCGTCGTCCTTGTCGGCGAACTTCTGCAAGAACGTGCGCACCGAGCTGACGAGGAGCTCTTGAGCGCGCGGATTGAGCCTGGTGTATTCGACCCATGCCGTTTTCTGCGCCAGCGCCAACCAAGCCAAGTAGTCGTCTTTGCTCATCCGGTGGATGACGACCCCGGCGTTGCGCAGTGCCACCACAACCCGACGCTCGAGATCGCGCTCTACGGTTTCGAAGTACGCATCGGATATGGCAGCTGCTTCTTCGACCGCGGCCTTCTGTTCGGCCGTCAGGCGGTTCCAGGTTTCGAGAGACGCCACCAGTGGACAAAAGGCCATGAACAGCGAGGTGCCGAGGGTGGCGACCTTCGCCTGCTCAAACAGCCGCAACGACATGAAGGCTTCATAAGTCGTCCCGATGGCGTCGAGCGAGCCCGACTGCAAGCCGGTGTAGATGTCGGTCGACGGCATGCTGCTGATGCTGGCACCCGCCTCTTTGAGCATCAGTTCGAATAGCGGCTCGGCGGCGCGCATTTTGAGACCGCGAACCGAGGCCGGTTCCGTGATCTGGCGATTCTTGGCGAAAAGTCCGCCCGGCGCCCACCACCAGGTCACAATGTGAATGCCGTTGGCCTCGGCAATGGCCTGTAGCATTTCGTGGATCTCAGTGCCCTTCAGAGCCTGCGCGGCATTGAGATCGGGCACCAGCCCGGGCAGCCCGGCAAGTGAGAACTCAGGCACCTGGGTGGCGGCATAAGTCAGCGGATAGATGGCCATCTCAAGCTTGTTGCTTTGCAGCGCGGCGAATACCTCGGTGGGTTTGATCTTGAGCGACGAGTTTGGATAGATGCGGAACTTCAAGTCCTTGGCACGACCCTCGACCTCCTGAACGAAGACACGCGCTGCGCGATCCCGGCCATCGGTGCCCTCGGCCCACTGATGCGAGATCTTAATCTCTTGTGCGGAAACCTGATTTTTCGCCAATATCAATACGACAACCGCAAGCAGGTAACCCAGCTTGACGAGACGCATAATTTCCTCCACCCAGCGTTGCTACCCCGCTTTCTTCTATTGCGCATGGCAACATGTCTGACTGGAGGCGAACACGAGCATTTGATGACGGAGGGAGGGCGGCGAGTTGGCAGCCTCGCCGTCATGTCAGACCGAAGGCGCGCTAACCGCGGCCTTGGACCCGGCCGGGCGCCCCTTTACCCCCGGGGTACCGGAACCTCCGCGGCTCGCCCTGCAAAATTCCCGTCCCGCCTGGCCCAACCTGAGCTCGCAGCACGCAGGCTCTTGCTTGCCGCTCAACCCTTCTGCCCGATCCCGAGCGACCTTGCCAAGTCTATCGGCAGTGGAAAGACGATGGTTGAGCTCTTTTCGCCGGCGATATTGAGCAGCGTACCAAGATAGCGAAGCTGCATGGCCTCGGGTCGCCTGGAGAGGATCTCGCCCGCCTGGGCCAGGCGCTCGGCGGCCTGCAACTCACCCTCGGCGTCGATGATCTTGGCGCGCCGTAAACGTTCTGCCTCGGCCTGCTTGGCGATGGCGCGGATCATGCTCTCGTTGAGATCGATGTGCTTGAGTTCGACATTGCTGACCTTGATGCCCCACGCGTCGGTTCGCTCGTCCAGGATGTGTTGCACCTCCGTGTTGAGTTTCTCGCGTTCCGCCAGCATCTGATCGAGGTCGTGCTGCCCTAGCACCGAACGCAGCGTCGTCTGGGCAAACTGGCTGGTTGCGGCCTCGTACTGCTCGACCTGGATGACCGCCTTCTCGGGGTCTATCACACGGAAGTAGACCACGGCATTGACCTTGACTGAAACGTTGTCCCTGGAGATGACATCCTGCGGCGGCACGTCGAGCACGCGCGTGCGCAAGTCCATTCGCACCATCTGCTGAATGAACGGCACGATAACCACGAGGCCAGGACCTTTTACCTTCCAGAAGCGACCGAGCAGAAACACAACGGCCCGCTCATACTCGCGCAGGATGCGAATGGAGTAGGCGACAATCGCTACAATGACGACCAGCGGAAGTGCGCCTGTGAGGAATGAACCCAGAGCATCCATGTCTGACATGCCTCCTACTCTAATCAGGTGCTTTGCTCGACCTCGAGCGTCAGCCCGCTGCGACCCACGACCCGCACCTGCTGGCCCCTGGCAAGGTCGTGGCCCGATTGCGCCGCCCAGGTTTCACCCAATACCAGGATATGGCCCCGGTCCTGTGCCCAATCCACGACCTTGCCCGTGCTCCCAATCAGGTCTTCCGGGCCTGTTCGCACGGGGCGACGGCGCGCGCGCATGGCCAAACCCAATACACCCGTCAAGAATGCGGCGCTGAGCGCCGCCATCGCAACGAGCACCTGCCAAGAGACCCTGACCTGGACATTGGTATCGCCCGGATCGAACAGGAACAGCGCCCCAAGCACAAAGGCGATGAGCCCGCCCAAGCCGATGACGACGCTGGGTGCGAAGGCCTCAACGACCATCAGCGCAACGCCCAACAGCAGCAACGCCAATCCGCCCAGATTGACCGGCAGGACCGACAGCGCTGTCAGCGCCACAATCAGACAAACGCCACCCACCACCCCGGGCGCAATCGCGCCTGGCGTCAAGAATTCGAAAATGATGCCATAGATGCCGATCATCAGCAGGATGAGGGCAATATTCGGATCGGTGATCGCCGTCATCACGTCCAGCTTCCAATCGGGCTTTATCTCCACCACCGGCCGCCCCTTGGTGGCGAGTTGCACTTCCCCGCTGGTCGTCTTGATCGAACGCCCGTCGATACTGGACATTAGTTCGTTGACGTCACTTGCAATCAGGTCGATCACATTCTCTTTGAGGGCCGCCGTCGCCGTTAGCGTCGCCGCCTCACGCACCGCCTTCTCGCCCCAATCGGCGTTGCGGCCCCTGATCTCGGCCAATGCACGGATGTCGGCCACCGCATCATTGATGCTCTTGCGCTCGGCGGTGCTGGCGGGCTCGGAACCGGACTGCTTCTCGGACTTGGACGGTGGCGGTGAGCTGGGCAGCCCAGGCGCCGATAGCGCAATCGGCGTGGCCGCCCCCAGGTGGGTGCCGGGCGCCATCGCAGCGATGTGCGAGGCATAGAGAAGATAGGTGCCGGCGCTGGCCGCCCTGCTCCCGCCCGGCGCAACGTACATCACCACCGGCACGCGCGAGGCAAGAATGGCGTGGATCATCTCGCGCGTGGACTTAAGCAGACCGCCCGGTGTATCGAGCCGAGCCAGCACCACCGGTGAGCCCTGGCTGGCGGCACGCTCAAGCGCTTTGGCGAAATAAGCTGCGGTTACGAAGCCAATCGCGCCCTTAATGTCGATCAGCAACACCGGTGCGTCGGAGGCCGTTTGGCTATGCAACCCGCGCAGGGGAACGGCAATCACCATCGCGATAAACACGATCGCGATCAACAGCAGCCGCATGAATTGCGTTGACATGGACGAGCCGTTGCCTGGCGTCGCCGCGACGCTCCTTACCCCCTGCAAATTGGTGCGGCTAGCATCATGCCGGAATTATACGGGAGTTGTCGAGACATTGAGGCGATCAGGGCCGCTAAGGGTTACCAAAACCATGTGGCCGTTAGGGACCGGCGGCCCTGTTGCAGAGCCGCGCTGCCTGATCGGCGCGCAAATCGCCGGCCGGGTCATTGCGAGCCCGTGCCGACTGCACCGCTAGAGCACGCCACAAAACCATCGCGAGCCGCCTCTGGTGTGCGCGCTCACGACCGCCGAGATCGCGGCCAACCGCAGGTGGGGCGCTCCACCCGGCCGGCGCTCGACGAGCCCCCGGCCGCGCCGGCGAATTGACAGCGCCGCGGAGAGCGTAACCCATATCCTCGGGCGAACCAGATAGGATAACTTTCAAAGTAGCACCCAGATGAGGATGACCGCATGACCGAGACGATCAAGAGCTGGCGCGCCGACCCGCTGGCGTGGGGCCGAGGCCGGCGTCAATTTGAGATGTTCCTCGAGCCCACCTGCCCGTACTCGGTCAAGGCACTGGCCAAGCTCGATGAGACATTGACGGCGGCGGGGCCGGACAACATCACCATCAAGATTCGGCTGCAGTCGCAGCCATGGCACCTGTATTCTGGCGTGATCGTCCGCTGTGTTCTGGCGGCGTCGACCTTGCCAGGCGGCAAGGATGCCGCACGAGCGGTGCTCGCGGCCGTTGCCGCCCATCGCGACGAGTTCGAATTCACCAGGCACTGCAGCGGCCCGAATATGGACGCCACGCCAAACCAGATTATAGCGCGTCTCGAGAGCTACTGCGGCTTGCAATTGGGTGAGGCGTTTGCCATCCCCACGCTAGATCGCGAAATCAAATGGCACGCCAAATATGCCCGGCAGAATGGCATCCACGTCTCGCCGACCTTTATGATCGATGGCCTGGTGCAACCCGAGATGAGCAGCGGCGACAAGCTAGCTGACTGGGTGGCTCGTTTGTTGGCCAATTAAAGAGGACCTCGTCGCTAGCCGCCCAACGCCGTTGCCTACCGGGCGCCGGGTGCACCGTCCTTGACGAAGCTTGGACCGCGGATCATCATCGTTCGGGGGGCGGCACCAGGGGACTGAGCCATGCGCCATGCGCTTTCTCGACGAGACGTTCTGATCGCGGCGCGGACGGGGGCAATCGGTATCGGTCTCGCCGAGCTCGGTTTCTCGGCTGCCGCCAAGGCCGAGGAGAATTTCGCAATTTCCATTGTCGGCGGCACCTGGGGCCAGGGACAGATCAAGACCTACATTACGGAAACGGACTTCGAAAAAAAGAACAACGTCACCATCTCTTACGACTACGCTCAGGACAATATTCGGGCCGCCAAAGCCATCGCCAGCTGCGGCAATCCGGTGTTCACAACCGTGGAGGCGCTCAATTCCCAGGCCGTGCTGCTGGCCGAGGGGGGCTGCGTGGCCGATTATGATCTCGACATCGTTACCAACTACAAGGATGTGTTGGGTCTGTCGAAAGAGCCGCCGCGCAAGGGTCTCAACAACTACTTTGCCGGCAGCTACCTGATGGCGATCGGGCTTACTTACAATACCAAGGAGGTCAGCGAGCCTACCTCGTTTGAGGATCTGCTCAGTCCAAGATTCAAAGGTCGCATCGCGTTGCCATCGTTCGACTGGTTCGGACCGCAATTCCTCTATGCCGTCAATGGTGTGCTTGGCGGTAGCAACGATAATGTCGATCGCGGCATTGAATTCATCGCCCAGCTCGTCAAAAAGAATAACGCCATCCTGCTCAGCTCATCGGATGCCGGCATGCAGGCCTTCACGCGCGGCGAGATCGTCGCCATGCCCTATTGGAACGGCCGCACCAATCTGCTGGTGCGCAACGGCGTACCTGTGAAGATGGTGTATGCGAAGGGCTGGATCGCCACCGGCAACGGGCACGTGATCCTGAAGAACACCAAGTTCTATAAACAGGCAAACCGCCTCATCAATAACCTGCTCGATCCGGTGCTGCAGGTGAAACTCGGTACCACGTTTGGCTATCCGCCATCAAACGGCACCGCGCGGCTGCCGGCCGAATTCGAGGACATGCGCGTTCCCGAGTCCGCCTTCGAGCGGGCCGCGCGCCTTGACTACGGCATAATGACGGCTAACGCCGCGAAAAACCTCGACCGCTGGAACAAAGAAGTTCTGGGTTGACGCTGCGGGCGGCTGTCGGGCTCAGCGATTAACGCGCCGTGGCGCCGCCTACAGCAACGTGCGCGGGCGGAACAGGTATTGCACCAGCCAGATCAACAAGCCGACCACCAGGATCTGCAGGGTCGAGGCCGCCGCCACCGACGGGTCTCCCTCGAACAGCAGCAGGTTGAAGATATATACGGGCAAGGTTGTGCTGTTGGGCCCGGCAATGAACAGCGCCAGGTTGATGTCCGAAAACGAGATGATGAACGCAAAAATGAAGCCTGAGATGATGCTTGATTGAATGAGCGGAACGGCGATCTTGAGGAAGGCTTGCACCCGGTTGGCGCCAAGACTAACGGCTGCCTCCTCAAGCCGCGGGTCCAAACCAACAAGACCGGCCGTCACGTTGCG
>DATFXD010000131.1:0-6098 GCA_035258605.1 Hyphomicrobiaceae bacterium
CCGCCAACACCGTAGCGCTGCGCCCGCCAGCGGTTCTCGGCCAACAGCAGCAGCGGATAGGTGCGCCAAGTTTGGTTGGCGCGGCGCAAGCGGTAGAGCATGCGCAGGATCGAGACATAGAGCGCCGCTACACACATCGCATCTTCGATCAGCGGGCACACATCGGTGACGCGCATTTCCAGGGTCGGAAAGCGCGACGATGGCCGGATATCCCACCATAGCTTGCTGGCATCCTCGATGATGCCGTTGCGCACCAAAAGATCGACGGTCTGCAGATATTCCTGCCAGCCCTCGAAGCGGCCGGGCATGCCGGTGCGCGGCAGCTCCTGGTAGGCCGCCAACCGGTAGCATTTGAGGCCGGTGTCCTCGCCTTCTGCGAACGGTGAAGACGTCGACAGCACCAACAGGTGGGGTAGGAAATAGCGCGCCTGGTTGAAGAGATCGATGCGCAGTTCATTATCCTCGATGCCAACGTGCACGTGCATGCCGCAGATCACCAGGCGGCGCCCGACCCCGGCCAGATCCTTGGCAATGGCCTGATAGCGCGCGCGCTCGGTGGGCTCCTGCGTGCTCCAGCGCGCGAACGGGTGGGTCGATGCCGCCAGCGGCGCAAGCCCGTGCTCGGCGGCGAGGCGGGCGACGGTATGGCGCAAGTCCGCAAGCTCGGCCCCGGCTTGGCGCGGCGTGCGATGGACGCTGGTGCCGACCTCGATCTGGGATTTGAGGAATTCGCGCGCCACCTGCCCCTGCAGCGCCTGCTGCGCCGCGTCGAACAGCGCTTGCGGCATGTCGCGCACCAGGTCGCGGGTGGTGCGATCGACCAGGAGGTACTCCTCCTCGATACCGATACTGAAGGACGGATCCTTGATCGCCATGGCGGAAATGGTGCCACGAATTGCCGCCGCTTCAAATCGACTCCGATTAAGGGGCGAATTGCTCTGGTTGCGGTGCCGCATCGAGCCGTTGGGGGTTAGCCCTGTTGGCCGCCCTCGAGCCACCTGGCCGCGGCCGCCCACAAGGTCGGCCTGAATTGCGGGCGGAAGAACCCGAGGTGGCCGATCCTGTTGGCGTTGGCCTCGGCGAGGCGGATCCGCCAGATGCTGACCGGGCTGGCGGCGGTAAAATGCCGAGCCATGTGCTCGACGGCAGCCGGCGTGCCCCAGACGTCATCCTCGATCTGGGCAAAGCGCACCGGGGCGCGCAGGGTGGCAAAATGGCGGACCTCGTCCAGGGTTGGATCGCCGAAAATAAAGTCCGGCGTCATGCACCATCGCGTCCATTCGAGAAAGGCTGGGCCGGGCATATCCTCCCCACCCATCAGCACGCCCGGCAGGTAGCCCAGCACGCGCACCAGCGGCGGCGCCAGGCTGCCCATCAGGATGCGCACGCGATAGCGCTCCGGGCTCTGCATGCGGCGCCAGTAGCCGCTCAAGGTCGCGATGTTGAGCTGGCGGGCAATCGCCGCATTGTTGTGGGCGAGACCGGTGGCGAAGCCACCCATGCTGTGACCGAGCCAATGCAAGGGCCGGCCCGAGTGCTCGTGTTGCGCCCAGCCGATCACCCCTGCAACATCGAGCGTGCACCAGTCGCGCATGCGCGCGCCAAAGCCGGAGAGCCGCTTGGGCCGCGAGCCGCCGATGCCGCGGTAGTCGAAGGTGAGGACGGGGCCGCGACTGAGCGCCAGGTAGCTGGCAAATCGTGCGTAGTAGCGTTGCGGCACGGCGGCGGCCGCACCGATGATGGTGAGCGGGGCGTCGGGCCGCGGCGCCGGGGCGGCAAACAGGGTCGCGGCCAGCGCGTAGCCGTCGGCAGCGCTAATCGCCAGGGATCGGGCCGGGGCCAGCGCATCATCATCAGCCGTGCTCATCACGTCAGCCATCACGTTGTGGGTGGGCCAGCATGGCGCCGCCACCCGCCGCCGGCAATGCGGGGGCGAAGCCACTGGTGGGCACCGCAGCTTTCCACTATAACCCGGCCAAGACCCACTTTTATTGATTGCCCAGGGGACACCGACCCCGGGCCGTCGCGCACGTGGGCGCAACGGTTTTGCCCGGAGAATTAAGGCATGTTGGCGGCGTGGAAGCCCGAGAGCTGGAGATCGAAGCCGATCGTGCAAGTGCCGGAGTATCCTGACCCGGCGGCACTGGCCGAGGTTGAGCGCAACCTGCGCAACTTTCCCCCGCTGGTGTTTGTCAAGGAGGTGCGCGATCTCAAGGAGCGGCTGGCTGGCGTTGCCGACGGCAAGGCGTTCCTGCTGCAGGGAGGCGATTGCGCGGAGAGCTTCAAGGAGCACAAGACCGACTATATCCGCGACTATTTTCAGCTGTTCTTGCAGATGGCGCTGATTTTGACGTTTGCCGGCAGCAGCCAGGTGGTCAAGATCGGGCGCGTCGCCGGGCAGTTCGCCAAGCCGCGCTCGTCGCCGACCGAGAAGAAGGACGGCGTGGAGCTGCCGAGCTATCGCGGCGACATTATCAACGGTCCGCAGTTCACCCAGCAAGACCGCATCCCCGATCCGCGCCGGCAGCTCGAAGCCTATCGGCAGTCGGCGGCGACCTTGAATTTCCTGCGTGCGCTGCTTGATGGCGGGTATGCCTCGCTCGACAACGTGCATCGCTGGGAACTGAAGTTCATGGAAGGAACGGCGGTCGAGAGCCGCTACGACGAGCTGGCCGACGAGATCAAGCGCACCGTCGAGATCAACGAACTGCTCGGTATGACCGCCGACAACAGTTTGGCGCTACGCACCACCAGCTTCTACACCAGCCACGAGGCGCTGCTGTTGAGCTACGAGCAGGCCTTGACCCGCCGCGACGAAGCCATGGGCTCGGGCGAGCACGTGGCCACCTCCGGTCATCTGTTGTGGATCGGCGACCGGACCCGCCAGCCCGATGGCGCGCATGTGGAGTATTGCCGCGGGATCATCAACCCGATCGGCATCAAATGTGGGCCGTCGCTGGAGCCCGACGAGCTGCTGCGACTGATCGAGATCCTCAATCCGAAGGAGGAGGCGGGGAAGCTGACCCTGATCTGCCGCTTCGGCGCCGACAAGATCGACAAGCAGCTGCCGCGACTGGTGCGGGCGGTTGCAACCGCCGGCCGCAAGGTGGTGTGGTCGTGCGACCCGATGCACGGCAACACCATCACCGCCGCCAATGGCTACAAGACCCGCCAATTCGAGCGCGTGTTGCAGGAGGTAAACAGCTTCTTCGAGGTGCACCGGGCGGAAGGCACGCATGCCGGGGGCGTGCATATCGAGATGACTGGCCAGAACGTCACCGAGTGCACGGGCGGGGCCACCAAAATCACCGAAGCCGATCTGGCCCGCCAGTACGACACCGGCTGCGATCCCCGCCTCAACGCCGCCCAATCGCTGGAGCTGGCCTTCCGGCTGGCCGAGCGCCTCAAGGAAGAGCGGCAGCGCCAGCAGCGCATGCGCGAGCAGTGCGCGCCGGACAAGAGGGCCGCGGCGGAATAGCTCCGAGGTCGCGTCGTTCGTTGGCAGCCGTCATGGCGCGCGGATGGCGATCGCGGTTGCCAACAGCATCAGCGCGCAGGCCAGCGCCAAGTGCAGGCTGGGTTCGGTCAGCCGCAACAGCACCAAGAGGGCGGTGGATAGGATCGGCGCGGCGTAGGAGAGGACGCCGAGCAAGGAGACGTCACCTCCCTTCATGCCCACGTCCCAGAGCAGGAATGCGGCCCCAACCGGTCCGATGCCCAACCCGATCAGGGCCAGCCAGGCCAGGCCGCCGGGGATCACCCAGGTCTCGAACGCGAACGAGGCAACCGCTGCCATCAGCGCGGTGATCAGGCACGGCATGGCGATGCTGTCGCTCGGCACCGCGGCCAGCAACCGCGAGCCCACCGAATAGCTCGACCAGACCAGGGCACAGCCGAATGCCAACAGGAAGCCCAGGGGCCGGTTGCTGGCCCCCGGAGCCTGGCCAAGCCCGTTCCACACCAGGATGGTTGCTGCCGCCAGGCCGAGCAGGGCTGCACCGAGGTGCCGGCGTTTGAGCCGTTGATTGGGGAGCAGGCCCGAGAACAGCACCGTGAACAGCGCCCACAGCGAAGCGATCAGGCTCGCCTCGGCAGCGGGCGCGAGCCGCAACGCCGCGAAGTAGAGCGCGTGATAGCAAAACAGTCCATAGATCCCCAGCGCCAGGGATGCCGGGGTCGGCAACAGCTGGCGCGCGCGGCCGCGCAACAGGGCGGCGGCCACCAGCACCACGCCGCCGATGGCAAAGGCGATCGCCGTCGTCTCGAATGGCGGCACGCTGCCCTTGAGCACGGTGAGGCTGGCAAGCGAGCTCCACAACAAAATGGCGCCCACGCCTAAGATGGTGGCGGATGTCGAGGATGGCATGGACCCGGCCGTGTGGGGTGAGGGGTGACTGGGTGCAACTTGCACTGAAAGCTGCTGCCGGCGCCAGCCGCGGTGCGGGCAGCGGTCCAATTGCATCGCTGGCGCGCGCGACATACATCTGACGCATGTCGACGCCGCATCAGACCCTCAAAATTGCCTTGGCCCAGCTCAACCCGGTGGTTGGCGATCTTGCCGGCAACGCCGACAAGCTGCGCGCCGCCCGCCAGCAGGCGGCCCGACGCGGGGCCGATCTCGTCGTGTTGTCGGAGCTCTTCATCACGGGTTATCCACCCGAAGACCTGGTGCGCAAGCCCGCCTTCCAGCGTGCCGCGCGCCAGCTCGTGGAAACGCTGGCCCTCGAGACCGCCGACGGCGGGCCCGGGGTACTGGTCGGCAGCATCTGGCCGCAGGACGAGCGGCTCTATAACGCCGCGGCCCTGCTCGAGGATGGCAAGGTCGCCGGCGTGCGTTTCAAGGTCGACCTGCCGAACTACGGTGTATTTGACGAAAAGCGCGTGTTCGACGTGGGCCAGATGCCGGGTCCCATTGGCTTCCGTGGGGTTAGGCTCGGTGTCCCCATTTGTGAGGATATCTGGACCGAGGAGGTGTGCGAGTGCCTGCAGGAGACGGGCGCCGAAATCTTGATTTCTCCCAATGGCTCGCCGTTCGATTGGTCAAAGCCGGACCAGCGCCTGAACGTAGCGGTCGCCCGGGTGCGCGAGACCGGCCTGCCTCTCGTCTATCTGAACCAGGTCGGTGGCCAGGATGAACTGGTGTTCGACGGGGCCTCCTTCGTCCTCAATGGCGACCGTCGCCTCGCCGTGCAGCTGCCGGCCTGGGAGGAGAGCGTCAGCCTGATCGAGATGCAGCGGACCCCGGCCGGCTGGCACTGCCTGCCGCAAGCCCCGCACGCCATCGAGACGCGCGAGGCCGCGGCCTACCATGCCTGCGTGCTCGGCGTGCGCGACTACGTCGACAAGAACCGCTTTCCGGGGGTGGTGATGGGCCTCTCCGGCGGTGTTGATTCGGCGCTGGTTGCAGCCATCGCCGTCGACGCGCTGGGCGCGGAGCGCGTCGACTGCGTCATGCTGCCCTATCGCTATACGTCAAACGAGAGCCTGTCCGACGCTGCGGCCTGCGCGGAGGCGCTCGGGGTGCGCTACGACAGCGTGCCGATTGCCTCGGCGGTCGAGGGCTTGGAGGCGATGCTGGCGGCGCGGTTTGCCGGTCGCGCTCAGGATACCACCGAGGAAAACCTGCAAAGCCGCGTGCGCGGCACCACCTTGATGGCGATCTCCAACAAGTTCGGCTCCCTGGTGCTGACCACCGGCAACAAGAGCGAAATGTCGGTGGGCTATGCCACCCTCTACGGCGATATGAACGGCGGCTTCAATCCCATCAAGGACCTCTACAAGACCGAGGTCTATCGGCTGTGTCACTGGCGCAATCACAACGTTCCCAAGGGCGGCAAGGGGCCGGCCGGTGCCGTCATTCCAGCCAACATTTTGATGAAGGCGCCCACCGCCGAGCTGCGCGAGAACCAAAAGGATCAAGACAGCCTGCCGCCCTACGAGGCGCTGGACGACATCCTGGGGTGCCTGGTCGAAGAGGAGATGCCGCTCGCCGATATCGTGGCCCGCGGCCATCCCATCGCCGTGGTGCAGAAGATCGAGCGCCTTTTATACCTGGCTGAGTATAAGCGGCGGCAGGCGGCGCCAGGGGTGAAGATCTC
>DATFXD010000132.1:0-9310 GCA_035258605.1 Hyphomicrobiaceae bacterium
CGGGCCAATTCGGCTAGGAGACGCAAGCGAGACATATAATGCCTCGCATTCCTGCCAGGCCGCCGCGCTAAGATCGCCAGCCTGCACCCGACTTGCGGGGTGTGCAAATCAATTCACAAAACCACGGCGCTTCCGGTTAAAGTGAGATTCGCCGTGCTTATCTCGGTCATGGCAGGGGCGAAGTTGGCCCGCAACGAGCTTAGGTGCCCGGCACTTTGCGATGCAGCTCGCATTGGCGGGAGTCCGCCATCTGATACTCTGTGATCCACCAGATCGGGCACATGGAGGGGTATGCGATCATCATCCTGCATGGGGGGCGTCACCCGGAAATTCTCGGAGGGAAGCTCGGCCAACCAGGCTAAGCCCAAAACGGGAGCGCATAGAGTGATGACATTGGTTCCACAGTGCCGCAACGAAGCCTGGGTCGCCGTGGCGGGTGACGGCGCACGAATGCTCCACGTGTTGTTTTGCGAAGCTTCTGACGATGGTGGCGCCGCCCGACCGGTTCCATGGGACTATGCCAGTTGCCTTGAGGCATTCGCCTGTCGGGCAAGGCCGGTTTGAGCCTTAGCGTCCTCGCCAGTGCCCCGGCTGATGGGCAGGAACTGCCGCTGCCGGGCGGCCGATCACTGGCCGGCGCGCCAGAAAGTCACCTGAGAGTTGGGAGCGATCGATCGCGTGCGCGACCGTCATTGTTCATGGTTGTGGCCGGGACAATCCCGCGCTACGGCGACGCTCATCACCCCCCGTGCGTCTTCTCCGGGGCATCCAGTTGTGTCGATCCGATCGAGAAAGCGCAGTGCCTTGTCGGGTCTCACATCCAGCGGGATGCCGCGTGGATGGCTTGGCGGCATGCCCGCCAACGGGCTTCTCGAGGCGGTGGCACCGGCAATGGCAGCAGCCGGTGCGTCCACCTGGACGTGCCCGATTGCGGTGGGGCTATTTTGCCGCCTCTGGAAAGGCCGGCAACTTTCCAACGTCACGCGCGTCGTGTTGAATGATGAGCGTGGCCTTCAGGTTTGCAGCAAGCTGTTTGATGCGATCGATGGAGGCCAATGTCTGCGCGCGGTCGAAGTTGAAGGCTGGGACGCCGGCCCCGTCATAATTCTCTCGAAAATGGACGGCATCACCGCTGAGCACCACCGGGCCCGTCTGCGCCAATTTGACGAGCAGACTGTGGTGCCCCGGCGTGTGTCCTGGCGTGGCCAGCATGATCACGCTGCCATCGCCAAATACGTCCTTGTCCAGGGGTACGGTCTCGACGCTACCACCACCACTGACCCAATTGGAGACCAGCTGCGGATTGGCGTTCGCGGGCGGTGTGGGGCTCGTCAGCACATCCCAATCGCCCTTGCCGATCAGCAATTTCGCCTTCGGCAGGGCATTGGCCTGCCCGATGTGGTCGCCGTGAAAGTGGCTGATACCGATGTACTTTACCTGCTCCGGACTGACCTTCAGCTGAGCCAGCAGATCGACCAGTCCAACTTTTGGGGCCACTGCGCCGGCGCTCATGGATTGCCCTGTGTCCCACATCATGTAGTCGTCGCCGTGTTTGACGAGGTAGCAGCTGTACACGAATTGCAGCTTCACGCCGGGGTAGGCAAAGGTGTCGGAGAAGCGGGCGTTGACGTCGGTTGGCGCTTGCGGGGTGCCACACTCAAGCCGCGTGAGCGCCACGTCAGCTGCAGGTTGGGCGAAAGCGGCCGAGCTCGAAAGCACGAGGCCAACGGCTAGGGCCAACAACGATCCATTGCGCTTCATCGTTTCCTCGCTCCCTCGGTCTAGATGGGCTTGACGTTGCGCCTGCCGGCCCCCGCAACAGTGAGGGCGAGCATGCAACTGGCGATGGCATCACGAACAAACTCTGGCACAGCACGAGGGGCACCAGGAACACAAAACCGTGTGACCACAGGAGGGTCGCCAGTGGCGGCGGCGTAGGTTACTGTGACGCGCCGCTATAAGACGAGGGTTGGAGGAAACGATGAGGCTACTTGCGATTGTAATGCTGCTGTTGACGACGTTGTCGAGCGGGGCGCTCGCGCAGCAGTCGGTGACGGACTTTCTGAAAAGCGTGATGGCGAACTGGATCAAGCCTACCGAGCCTTTCAAGGTCATCGATAATATCTATTACGTCGGCACCAACGGGCTTGCGGTCTATCTGATCACCACACCGCAGGGTCATATCCTGGTTGACACCGGGGTTCCCGAGGTGACATCGCAACTGCGGGACAACATCCAAAAGCTCGGCTTCAAGGTCGCCGACATTAAATACATCTTGAACACGCAGGCCCACTTCGACCACACCGGCGGATTTGCCGAACTCAAGAAAGAAAGCGGTGCCCAGCTCGTCGTCGGCGAGCGTGACAAGCCGCTTGTCGAGGGCGGCTACTATCCGGGACAGGCGGCCACGGCCGAGTTGAAGTTTCCTCCCGCAACGGTCGACCGCGCCGTCAAGGACGGCGATACGGTCAGCCTCGGCGGCGTCACGGTCACCGCGCATGACACCCCTGGACATACGCCGGGGTGCACGAGCTGGACGCTCAATGTGAAAGATGGCAATGACACGCGTTCGGTCATCATCTTTTGTAGTGCCTCGATCGCCCTCAATAATCTGGTGACCAGTCCGACCTATCCCGGCATCGTCGACGACTACCGCAAGACCTTCGCTTGGGCACGCACCTTCAAGGCAGACGTGTTCCTAGCCCCGCATCCGGAGATGTACGGAATGCCGGCTAAGCGCGAAAAAATCGCCGCCGGCGGGCCGAACCCATTCGTCGACTCCGACGCTTTCAATCAATACGTAGCCGGTCTGGAGAAGGCCTTCGATGAGGGCCTTGCCAAGCAAACCGCCGAGGCCCAGCCGAAGAAATAAACTTGCTGGCCGCCGCCGGTGGTCGCGTTGGCGTCGCAAAGCTTGAGGCGCATACGTATTGCGCCTCGAGCGCCCTGCGGGCTACGCCAATAGGAGATCGTTCACGAGCAGGAGGCTTTCGATGATCCGCAAAGCGACCGCGATTTGGCACGGCACAGGCCGCGCTGGTACCGGCACTCTCTCGACCGACTCTGGGGTGCTCAAGCGTACGCCCTATTCGTTCAAGACCCGTTTTGAGAACGAGCAGGGCACCAATCCCGAAGAGCTGATCGCCGCCGCCCATGCCGGATGTTTCACCATGGCGCTGGCCTTTGGCCTACAGGGTGCCGGCTTGACCCCGACCGAGCTCAGCACCGAGGCGGCCGTTACCTTGGAACCTGAGGGCAAGGGATTTCGCATCAGCCGTTCGGCTCTGACGCTGCGTGCTACCGTACCCAACCTCGACGAAGCCAAATTCGCCGATTTTGCGCGAGAGGCCGAGAAGAATTGCCCGGTTTCCAAGCTACTCAACGCCGAGATCACGCTCGACGCCAAGCTCGTCTAAGCGAGGTCACGGACTGGGCGACCGTCCGGTCAACTCCAATCTACCGCACGTCTTCGCTGAGGCGACGTAGCAGCAAGCATTGCGGCGGCGAGATGGCGATTGGCTTGGTGCCGTCACCAGCCAACGTGCAGCCACTTTCACTGGCGATGCCCGGTGCGGCCGGTCTCCCTCACGTCTAAGACGCGCCGACCCTCTCCTTGCCGCGGGTCGGCTTCTGCGCACTCGGCGCGAGATAATCGTATACGACCTTGCCAAGCCCCAAGGTCAAATCGGTCAGGATGTGCACGGTGGAAAGGACTTCCAGGACCGGCAATTCGGCGACCGGCGCCATGGCATGCGAGCTGAGCGACAGGGTGCCTGGACCGGTCCACGCGCCTTTGATCGTGATGTCCTCGAGGTAATACTCGACCAGCTCGCAAATGCGCGCGCTACCGTCGACGTGCGGAATGATCTTCAGAAGAAAGTTTGGCGCAGACAGCGTCGCCTTGGTGGCCGCCGGATCGACCTGCTTGTGCTTATAACCCATCGTTCCTGTCGCCACCCGGACGGGTCCGTAGTCAAGCGTGCCGACCAGCATATCGATCTCGGTACGCAGGCTGGGACTGGCAAGCTTCTTTGGAAAACCCCAAAGCTCACGCCCGCCGGCGATCGGCGGCTCGTCGTTGAGGAACATGCAATGGCAATAGCCACCCTTTTTGCCGTCGAGTGCGACCGGAATGACCTGGCCAGTTTCGGTGTAGTCGCCGAAGCCGGTTGAATCCGGCATGCGAATGAACTCGTATTTGACCACGGGCTCGGTGACCTCGAGCGGTTCTGGCACAACCGCGCGCAGCCGGTCGGGATCCGTGCGGTAGGTGATGATCAGGAATTCGCGGTTGATGAAGCGATAGGGGCCGGGTGGAAAGGCCGGACTGGTGAGTGGCATCGCGAACGCCTTGGCGCGCACTTCGGATTCTTTCATGGAGCTCTCCTCACAAGATGCGCGGGGGTGTGCCCGCTTTTATTCGCGACCGTCGTAGGCGAGGTCGAAGGTATATACGCCTTCCAGATTATCGGGCCGCTCGAGCACCTCGTCATGCCGCAAGGTGCGCACCGCGTCGTGATAGCCGGCGCGCCAGTGCTCCTCCATGGTCAGCCGAGAGAATTCGTAGTCCTTCGAGTTGCCTTCGTAGTGCTTGGAGCGATAGATCAGATGCACGATGCTATAGAGCTTGCGATCGGCGAACGGGCGAAGCGCCCTCGCCTCCTCGCTGGCCTTGAGCTCGTCGGGCAGCTTGTCCAGAAGAGCGGCCAACGCACAGCGCAGTTTCTGCAAGCGCTTAAACTGGTCCGTATTGGCTCGCGTCCGGCTCGAGTATTGGATTTCCTTTTGCCGCGTCACCACCTCGGCGAGGTCGCCCGGAAACTCGCCGCGGGAGCTCCAAAGGTCGACTTGGAAGGCCAGCGTGTCCTGCCGCGGACCATGCTCGACTACCCACTGCAGTGGAGTGTTCGAGAGGAGACCGCCGTCCCAGTAGTGTTCTCCCTCGATCTCGATCGCTGGAAAGCCGGGCGGGAGCGAGCCGCTTGCCATCACGTGTTCTGGGAGGATTTCGCGCTTGGTGTTGTCAAAATAGACGAAATTGCCGGTGCGCACGTTGACCGCGCCAACACTAAAGCGCATCTCACCCGCATTGATGCGCTCGAAATCTACAAGCTGTTCCAGAGTTGCCTTGAGGAGCTTGGTCTCATAAAAGCTCGTCGCTTCGAGGCAGCCGCCCGGTTGCAGCCATGGCGCCGGCTGGCGCAGCGAATAAAAACCCGGTGCGCCACCGAACATTGCCCAGGCTGCGCTCAACTGGTTGAAGGCGCTGCGCGCGAAATCTCCCTTCGGCGCGAGCTGGTCGACTGCGGCAACCCAATCAAACAGCGGATTGGATGTGATGCCCTGCCAGAAGGTGCGCAGCTTTGCGACGCGCTGCTCGGGCACATTGCCGGCGATGATGGCGGCATTGATGGCACCGATCGAGATGCCGGCAACCCAGTCGGGGTGCAGATTGGCTTCCGCAAGGGCTTCATAGACCCCCGCCTGGTAGGCGCCAAGCGCGCCACCGCCCTGTAGGAGCAAGGCGATGCACTCGAACGACGGCCGGGTTCGTGTGCGGTACACTCGATTTGGGGCAGTGTCTTGCACGGAATAATGTTCCTCATTGCCAGCTGGTGACGGGATCGGGAGGGAAGGCCGGAACTGGCCAGATCGAACCCGGCATGTTCTGTCGCGCGCTTGCGCACGGCCGGGGACGCGAAATGGTGGCGGCGGGCATCGGATTCATTGTATCACCCCCACCCCTCGGCTGTTCGGTCGGCGGCTGGGAGCGTTAGCCATGAACCTGCCACTCGTTTTTGCATCTCCCGACCTCCTGCGCGGTGCAAATTGGCGAGCCTCCACGCCCCCGACGCCGAGCCGGTACTGCATTTGCGGGGCAAGCTGAATCAAGACTAACCCTGAGACGAGGGCGCACTGACCCTGAGGTCGTGCTACCACCCAATGGCTAACCTGGGATCCGCTACCCGATCGCTACCGGTTTTTCATTCGCCCTCGCGCACGCGATACCGTTGCCGCCGACAGCATCAAACGCCGACTTATCCCGTGGAGACGCACGCCACCCTCTCCGCGCCGCAAATGACGTAGATGGGCGCGATCGGCATGTCGGCCAGCACTCCTGCCGGCGAGATTTTTGCATACCGAGGGTGGTCGGAGCGCTGGCCATTGATCAAGACGTCATGCCCATCACCACGCCCGAGGAGGTTGGAGCCACAGGCCCAAGCGCCAGGGGTGTCGACGGGGCCGGCTGGCTATGTTCGACAATTCGACCGAGGCGTTTTGGTCGCCATTTGACGGTATCTGGTCGGTCAAAACGGAGACCGAGGCTGGGGACGGCGAGCGTGTCGGCATCATCGGCTAACCATTGCTGATAGTCATTCCGGGAGAAGCGCGATGCACTGGTCGGCGCCGCTCAAATCTTCACTGAACCCGGCGTTTGCGGGTGCCGCCGCGACGCTTTCGGGCATCGGCCTGGCTAGGTTCGCCTATGTGCCCTTGTTTCCGGCCATGGTAGCGGCCGGATGGATTACAGGGGTGCAAGGTGGTCTGTTGGGAGCGATGAACCTCGCGGGCTACCTTGTCGGCGTGCTGGGCGGACGCACGCTGGCGGGCCGCATCGGAACGGCCCGCGCACTCGATGCCGGTATGGGGCTGGCGGTGCTCACATTTGCAGCGTGCGCCTGGAACGGTGGCCTGGCTTGGCTCGCGCTATGGCGCTTCCTCGCCGGCTTGGCGGGAGGCAACCTGATGGCACTCGCCGGACCCGCGGTTCAGGGTGCGATCACCCCGACCCAGCGCGGCATCGGTGGCGGTATCGTCATGACGGGGGTTGGCGGCGGCGTCATTGCCGCTTCCTTATTGATGCCAGTGCTTCTGCCGGCGGGCGTGTCCGTCGCTTGGCTCGGCCTCGCCATCGTCGTTTTGAGCCTATGGACGTTTGCGCATCGGCGCTGGCCACAAACTCCGGTCGCATTGCCTGCCGCCGCTGGTTCCACGCGTGCCAAGGCGACGGCCCTGATCCTGGCTTATGGTCTCGCCGGCGCCGGCATGGTGCCGCACATGGTCTATTTCGTCGACTACGCGGTGCGCGGCCAGGGTCTTAATGCCGGTGCTGCCTCGCTCACGTGGTTGGTGTTCGGGATCGGGGCGGTTCTGGGAACGCTGACCGGGGGCCGCATTGCCGATCGATGGGGAGGTTCGACCGCGCTCAAGACCTGGCTGCTGCTCCAGATCGGCGCCCTTGTGCTGGCACTGCCGCCATCTCCCGTCAGTCTGTGGGGCTCCGCGCTGCTGGGTGGCTTCGCGGGTATCGGCATTACTGCCGTTGCTCTCGCCCGCGCCCGCGAACTTGCTGGTGCCGGGGCGGGTGTAGTTTGGGTGCGCGCGACTGCCCTCTATGCTCTCGCGCAAGCCGCGGCTGGATTCGCGGTGGTGCCGCTATTCGCGCACACCAACTCCTATCTGTTCGTGTTCGCGGTAGGTCTTGCTGTCTCTGTCATGGCACTGTTGGTCTCCACATTGGGCCAATACGACTAGTCCCGATCGAGCGATGGCCGTTCGGCACCAGCTCAAGGGCAAGATCCGCACACCCTGACGGCGGGGCAGCTGACACTCGGCACTGTGTCAAGCTTACGGCCGACACGGGTATGCGCGACGCTTGCGGCGCTTTTTGCGCGATACCGATCCGGCGGTTTGCTGGCGACTACCACCCCTTTTGTCGCTGCCTTGGCCGTCGACCATCACACCGGACCAACCAGCTTTTTGGCGCTCGGACGCCGCCGTTGGGCTCATGCCTGGCTTAAAACCCCACTGCCAAGGCTTGTCACCGTCCTAAAGTCAGCGCCATCATCGGTTCGAGTGTGGGCGAGCAAACGGAAGGCAGAGCATGGATAGCCAATCATTCCGGGCGTGGGCGGTACATGCTGCTGAATGGGCGGCGGAGTATCGCACCACCCTCATCACCAAGCCGGTACGTGCGCAAACGCCCCCCGGCGCGATCAGCGACCAGCTTCCCGCGCAAGCCCCGGAGCTGCCGGAGGAGATGCGGACGATCTTCGCAGATTTTGAGCGCATGATCGTACCCGGCATGACGCATTGGCAACACCCGCGCTTTTTCGCCTACTTCCCGGCCAACGCCAGTCCGATCTCGGTGATCGCTGAGATCCTCGTCTCCGCTATGGCGGCGCAATGCATGCTCTGGCAAACCTCGCCTGCCGCCACCGAGCTCGAGACGGTGATGCTGCAGTGGCTGCGGCAGGCCGTTGGCCTGCCGGATGGCTTCCAAGGCGTCATTCAAGATTCTGCCTCCTCGGCAACCCTGGCGGCGATACTGACGATGCGCGAGCGAGCGCTCGGCTACCTTGGCAACAAGCATGGCCTGGCTGCGCACCCGCACGTCAGGATCTACGCCTCGGACCAAACCCATTCCTCGATTGACAAGGCGACTTGGATCGCCGGCATTGGCCAGGACAATCTCATCAAGATTCCCACCTGCGGGCCGACGCGCGCCATGAACGTCGAGGCATTGGCGGCTGCCATTGCCGCCGATCGGGCGTCGGGCCTTCTGCCGGCCGGTATCGTTGCCTGCATCGGCGGCACAAGCACCGGCGCCATGGATGAGGTAGCGGGTATCGTTGCGGTTGCGCAGTGTCACGGGCTCTATGTTCACGTCGATGCTGCATGGGCGGGTGCCGCCATGATCTGCCCGGAATTTCGGACCCTATGGGCCGGGGTCGAGTCGGTCGACAGCCTAGTCCTGAACCCCCACAAATGGCTGGGCGCACAATTCGACTGCTCGGCACATTTTGTGCGCGACCCCGACTCCTTGGTCCGGACACTGGCAATTCAGCCGGAGTTTCTTAAGACCCACGGACGTGAAGGACTTATCAACTACAGCGAATGGTCAATCCCTCTCGGCAGACGCTTTCGTGCTCTCAAGCTTTGGTTTTTGATGCGGGGACACGGGCTTGAGGGATTGCGGACCATGATACGCAACCACGTGCGCTGGTCAGGTGCGCTCGCCAAACGGTTCGCGGCCGAGCCCGGCTTCTCGCTGGTCACAGAGCCCGTTCTGTCGCTGTTCTCGTTCCGGCACGATCCCGGTGATGGACGGGATCTCGATACCCACAACCTGTCTCTTCTCGCCGCCATTAACGACGATGGCCGCTTGTACCTGACCCAGACCCGGGTCGACGGGCGCATCGCTATCCGGTTCCAGACCGGCTCAATGGCTACCACCGAGGCCGACGTCAACCTCGCCTTTGAGGTCATCCGGGATATCGCTCGCTCCTTGGTCTAGTGCTCCGGCGCA
>DATFXD010000133.1:0-2040 GCA_035258605.1 Hyphomicrobiaceae bacterium
TTTGATGTCGCGGTGGCAAGTCGTCCAAATCCGTCCGCGGCGGCGCCGATCGATCGACCGCGCCGCTAAGAACGCCAGTTACCCGGAGAAATCAAGAGCCTCGCGACCTCCCAAGGCCGCCCCTCGTGCGACCAAGCGTCCGCTGTCCCACGCAGCGCGAAGCTAACGGCCTTTGCGACCGCCCAACACCTCGGCATGGCTTGCCGCACCCACGGCCTTCACCATCTCGAAGATGCGCTTGCGCACTCGGCCCTCGCGAATCTTGTAGTAGGCCCGCACCAGCTCGAGCGTCTCGCGCTTGATCAGCGGATCCTTCTCCTGCTCAAACGGCGTGCCCGCCTCGCCGAAGCCGCCCTTGCGGCCGCGGCCCGACATGGGCCTGCCCGACAGAGCGTTGGACGGCATCTCGTCGAAGAAATACGACACCGGCACGTCCAGCACCTTGGCGAACTCATACAACCGACTGGAGCCGATGCGGTTGGAGCCGCGTTCGTACTTCTGGATCTGCTGGAAGGTCAGGCCGACGGCGGTGCCGAGCTTTTCCTGACTCATCCCGAGGAGAGTACGGCGCTGACGCATGCGGGCGCCGACATGAACGTCGACGGGATGTGATCTTGCCATTTCTTCTGATCCTTCTCGGCAATTGTCCGGGCGTACTATAACGCGGTTGTGCAACCAATGTGTGGAACACTTCGTAGGTGCGACCGGCGGCACGACCATCGGTGCAAAAATGCATATCTACACGTCATAGCTGCATATGACATTAGCCCCTGTCGGAAATATTGCAAGCTCAACCTCGTTGCGCCCACGTAGTTCCTGTTCATGGTTGTGGAGAGCGGCGAGGCGACCTTTTGGCCACCAGTGCAACGCCCAGAAGCACAACCAGAGCCAGCAGAGTGCCATCGCCCCAGCGACTGTAGGGCGTGGCCGGCCGGGCCGGCGGCAGCCGATGGTCAATGATGCCCTCCTGCTGCATGCCGAGTGAGGCCAGGACCTGGCCATAGGCATCGATGACCGCCGAAATTCCGGTGTTGGCCGCACGCATCATGGGCAGGCCTTCCTCGACGGCGCGCAGCCGGGCGCTGACCAGATGCTGGAAGGGCCCGCTCGACACACCAAACCAGGCATCGTTTGTGACGTTGAGCAGCCAGCGCGGCCGCTCACCCGAACCCGTGACGGCGCCGGGAAAGATCACCTCGTAGCAGATCACCGGCGAAAACCCCGGCAACCCGGGAAGGGATATCGTGACGTGCGCCTCGCCTTCCTCGAAGGAGCCGCGGCCGATGAAGCCTGCAACCGGCGCCAACTGGCGGTGGAAGGGGATGTACTCGCCCAGCGGGACTAGGTGGACCTTGTCGTAGGAAGCGGCGATCTGGCCCTTGCCGTCGACCGCCAGCAGGGAGTTCCAGACGCCGTCTGCCAATCGCGGCGTGCCGCGCGCCGCACCGGTCAGAAGGAAGCCGCCCGGCGGCACGGCGGCGGCCATGACCTGCAACTCCGGCGAGCCGGGCTCGATGATCAAAGGCGGTGCTGTCTCGGGCCAAATCACCGCCGCCAGGCGATCGAAGCCCGGCCTGCGACTGAGCGCCACCAGCTGGTCGATCTGACGGGTGCGATACTCGGGCCGGAATTTTTCGGCCTGCGCGACGTTGGGTTGTACGATGCGCATCATCAGACCGTCGTCGCGCGGAGCGTCGGCCATCACTGCCCAACCGGCGAAGCCTGCGATGGCCACTGCCCCCAGAGCTGCGGCGCCGGCGCGCCAGCCGGCCAAGGGGGCGGCCAGCACCAGGAATGTCAGCATGCCCAAGCCATACACGCCAAACAGCGCCGCGCCCTGTAGCAAAGGTGTGGCGAAGGCCCAGACATGGGCCAGGGGATTCCAGGGATAGCCGGTGAAGACGTGGCCGCGCAGCCATTCGGCAACCGTCCAGGCGAGCGCCAGCAGAAGTAGCTGCCGATAGCGGCCGCCGAGCCACGGCCAGCGGTCGACCAGCCGCTTGCAAAGGCCCGCCGCCAGGCCGGGAAAGAAGCCCAGCA
>DATFXD010000134.1:0-2166 GCA_035258605.1 Hyphomicrobiaceae bacterium
TCCATGGACCGGTGTTACATGGACGGCGTCGTCTTCTTCTTCAGGGCAGGCTTCTTGGTGGTCTTCTTTGCGGATTTGCTGGCCTTTTGCGCCGCTGATGCGCCGCTCGAACCGATCACAGCCGCCGCGGGCAGCACCACGGCTGCGCCAAAGGCGCAGAGCATGGCCGCGATTACCAGTTGCTTCATTGTCGATCTCCATTGTCGACGCCTACGAGACCACCACGCTCGATTAGCTCCGATCACAAATCAATCGGGGGAACTCCTGACCGGGCTGCGGATCTTTGTTGACGGTCGCCGCACCCTGGCAGGGCAGCCAGCAACAGGCGGCGCGCCCAGGGCTGTGGGGCCGAACCGACCATCAATAGGCGCGGGGGGCTGACCCGGTGTGGAGGGCGCCCGGAGGCGCCCTAGATGTGCATGAGCAACGCAATTTTGCCGCGTCGGGCGGCTAGGTGTCAGCGCTGTCGGGGGCTTTTTGAGATCGCGACAGGGGGCTCATCATGGCTGCTATAGGTCCGCGCGCGGTGTTGGCCGCGTTCATCGCGCTCGTTGCTGTTAGCATCACGGTGGTGGCGCCCGTTGGCGTCGTCCACGCGCAGCGCCTCGCCGCCAACGCCACCGCCATCCCGTCCGGCAAGCCGGAGAGCGTTGGCATGTCGACGGCGCGCCTGGCGCGCATCACCAGCGCGTTCAACCAGGAGATTGCCGACAACAAGCTGCCGGGGGCAGTGATGATGGTGGCGCGCCGAGGTCGGCTGGTCTATGCGGCGGCACTTGGCCGGCGCGATCCCAATACCGTGGATCCGATGCGCACGAATGCCTTGTTCCGCATCTACTCGATGACCAAGCCGATGGTGTCGGTGGCGGCCCTGATCCTGGTCGAGGATGGTCGCCTGTTGCTGACCGATCCGGTCTCGAAATGGCTGCCGGCCTTCAAGGACGTGAAGGTGTGGACCGCCAACGGCGAAGTCCCAGCTGAGCGGCCGATGACGGTGCAGGATTTGCTCCGCCACACGGCCGGCCTGGCCTATGGGGAATTGACACAAAACGCCGCGGTCAAGGACGCCCTCGCCAAGGCCGGGCTCTTCAAGCCAGGGGTCATCGACTTTGACGTGCGCGACATGACCGGCGCCGAAGAGGTCGAGCGCTTGTCGAAGATCCCCTTGCTCTATCAGCCGGGCACGGTGTGGGAATACAGCCTCGCCTCGGATCTGCTCGGTCGCGTCATCGAGGCGGCCTCGGGCAAACGCCTCGGCGATTTCCTGCGCGAGCGCCTGTTCAAACCGTTGCGCATGAACGACACCGCTTTTTGGATACTGCTGCAGGGCAACACGTTGCGGCTGGCCGAGCCGTTCGAGAAGGACCCCGTTGCCGGCACGCCGATCAAGCTGATCGACGTGTCGCACGCACCGGGCAACGATTCAGGCGGCGCCGGCGGGGTCTCGACCGCCGGGGACTATCTGCGCTTCGCCCAAATGCTGGCCAACGGCGGTACGCTTGATGGCGTCCGAATTCTGAGCCGCGCCACCTTGAAGCTGGCAACGTCCGACCACCTGGGCCCACGCCTGCCGATCGCCCCCACCCCGGGCGGCATGGTGCTCGGGGCGTCAACCTATACGTTTGGTCTCGGCTTCGCGGTGCGGCCGGCCGATGGCATTGCACCCTTTCCCGGATCCGCTGGCGACTTCAATTGGGGCGGCTATGCCGGCACCTTCTTCTGGGTCGACCCCAAGGAGCATCTGGTGGCCGTCTTGATGGTGCAGTCGGCGGGCAGCCTGCGCCTCTACCACCGGCTCCTGTTTAGGCAGCTCGTCTATCAAGCCATTGCCGACTAGCGCCGGTGTTGGCGGCGGAGCCTTGCGGTGAGGAGCACGTGGCGCGGCAACCGGGTGGCGGACATCCCGGTCGCGGACGCAAGCGCAAGGTTGTCTTGATCGCACACCTGCCCGCGCGCCACGTCCATGACCACGAGCTTTCTCGGGCAGTTTGATTGATACGCCGCGCTGGCGCACCGGCCGGAGGCAAGGCCCGTCGCCCGCTAGCGGAGGCGCCGGCGCGCCAGCAGGGCATCGCCAAAGGCCTGGAACAGGGCGCGGTTCACGACATTGGCGTGCGCATTGTGCTCGGCATGCCATTGTACGCCGAGCGCAAAGCCCGGCGCGTC
>DATFXD010000135.1:0-2373 GCA_035258605.1 Hyphomicrobiaceae bacterium
GAGACCTGAAATTGTCGTCCGCATCCGTTAACCTCACCTGGTTTTGCGGAATGGGCTCGAGGCAGGATGCCCCGGCCGGTCATTGCGCCCGCGTTTAACCGCAGTTGTGTAAAGCCTATGTGACAGTCGGGGTTGCTGCGCCGCGGAGTGCCCGCACCTCCCCCGTTCGGGGGAGGCAGCCGCCGCACAGGCCCCCGACCGGCCCTGAAATTGGTTCAATTCGGCCAGCCGGCCTCGCAGCTGCGAACGGCAAACGCCCCACTGATTCGAGCAATGTCCCCGGGGGCGAGGCGGCCAGTTGGGATGCGAGGATCAATCCTTGCCTTCACGGCCGAGACCCGCATGCGGGTCGCCGGTGTCCTGATCCGCGGTAGGTTTGACCCCCTCGCGGCCAAGGCCACGATGACGCTCGTCTGCGCGGCGCCGCCGCGAACGGCGGGCGGCCTTGTTGATGGCATCCCGGCTGATGGTGGGGGCCTCGCGGCCCGCCGGCCGCCGCGGCGGCTCGGTGCCGGTGGCGCCATGGGAGGCGGGCGGATCACTGGCGGGAAAGGTCATGTCGAGCGCCCGGTCGAGCTGCTTTTGCTTGGCTTCGCTCATCAGATCCTCCGCGCTAAGCCGGCAACCCCTAGGGGGTCGCCCTGGGGCGGACAATGCTGGCGCGGCACGACAGAGGGATCCCGACGCGGCACACGCCGCCCTGCTGGAAACGGTAGAGCGTCGCTGCGGGTTCCGCGGGCACCGGCGCGTGCCGGCTGCAGCTTGGCGAAGACGTGGCCCAAGCGAAGGCCCAAGTCGAGGCCCAGGTACGGGCCTCAGCAACCCCAGCGGCAGCCCGAT
This sequence comes from Hyphomicrobiaceae bacterium, assembly GCA_035258605.1. Lineage (GTDB taxonomy): Bacteria > Pseudomonadota > Alphaproteobacteria > Rhizobiales > Hyphomicrobiaceae > AWTP1-13. Next base: position 841 of record DATFXD010000135.1, read on the forward strand.
CCTCCAACCGAGGCTTATCGCCTGCGGTATCGGCACCCTCATTAGTGGCGCTTAGCAATCAAGCGCGGCACCCAAGGTTGGTCGAGCCGGTCCGCTGAAGCGGGCTAGCCTCACTTGCGCTTGACGCGTCGGCGCTGGGTGGCCGCGTCGTTGGCGGGCTGCAGGCGCACGCTGTCGCGCAGCATGTCCTTGAGCGTCGTGGGGCGGTGGTGCTTCTTCAAAAGGTCGCGAAACGCTTCCTCGGCGAGTTCCTGGACCGATTTCACAGTGTCGAGCGACAGCTGATGCAGAGCGTGCCAGGTCTCGGCATCGAACTCGATGCGCCGACGCACCGAGCCTGGGGGCCGCTCCGCCATCAGCCCTTGGCCTTACGCTTGGTCGGTGCCGAGGGCTGCGATGCCTGCGGCGCCGCGCGCTTGGCCGGTGCGGGCTTGGCCTTGCGCTTGGCGCCCTGGTCGGCTTCGACGCTGCGTCGCAGCGCATCCATCAGATTGACGACATTGGCATCGCGCGCGGGCGCCTTCTCGACCTTGGCGGGCAGGCCGGCTTGCTTGGAGCGGATCAGCTCGATCATCGCGTTTTCGTAGCGATCCTCGAACTGCTCCGGCTCGAACTCGCCGGTCATGCGGTCGATGATCTCCTCAGCCAGCCCCACCATCTGATCCGGCAACTTCAGTTCAGGGATTTCCTCAAATACCGATTCCTCGCTGCGGATCTCATAGGGATAAAGCAAGGTTGTTCCCATCAATCCCTTGCCGAACGGCTCCAGCATCATGATGCGCTCGCGCCGGGCCATGACCACGCGCGCGATGCCGACCATCTTCTTTTTCTTCATGGCATCGCGAATGACGGCGAACGCCTCCTGTCCTACCTGGTCCTCGGGTGCCAGATAATATGGCGTGTCGCGGTAGCGATCGTCGATGCCGGCCTTCGGCACGAACCGCTCGATGTCGACCGTGCGCGTGCTCTCGATGGCGATGCTCGCCAGCTCGTCATCCTCGACGATTACGTATTGATCCTTGCCGACGGCGTAGCCTTTCACCTGGTCTTCGCTGTCAACGACCTCGTTGGTCTCGGCGTCGACCATCTGGCGTTTGAGGCGATGGCCCGTTGCGCGGTTCAACGTGTTGAAGCGGACTTTTTCTGAGCTCGACGTGGCCGGATAGATGGCGATCGAGGCCGAAACGAGGGAGAGCTTGAGATAGCCCTTCCAATTGGAGCGGGGTGCCATGGCTAGCCCTAATACGCAGGAACTCTACTACATATTGTAGCCTGCGCCAGGCCGGTCAACAGCGAACTTGGGGCCCGCCAAAGTTGCCCCCACAGTTGTAGCAACGCGCTCATGCGCTCTCCCCCACGCGGCGCTCATCTGGCGCAGCGTCATGCCGCCAGAACGCCGGCGTTAAAACGGAAATGGGCCAGGCTGGAAGGCCGCCATCGCCTCGGTCAAGCTGGCTTTTTTCGAGCCTTCGTCGACGGTTGCGGCCTCCATGCTACGGTCAATCTTGATCGATTAGCCTTTATAAAAGGTTG
>DATFXD010000136.1:0-10798 GCA_035258605.1 Hyphomicrobiaceae bacterium
ATGGCGCTCCCTACGGGAGTCGAACCCGTCTTTTCAGATTGAAAATCTGACGTCCTAACCGATAGACGAAGGGAGCGTGCAAGTCTCGGTCTTGGCTTGCTTCTCTCAAGTTTGCGCTAGCTTCGCCGTGCCGTCGCAAGCTCGTTGACTAACTGTCTAGTGCTTAGCCGGCGGGATGCTAGCAAGCTGAAACTACGCGAAGATCGACCTCCGCCGCTGCCAAGGCCCGAGCCCCTGTCAGGCGCGCTATATGGCATGGAACGATGTGGCTTCCAAGGGCATCCCGAGTAGACCATTGTCGGTTAAGAGACGCGTTTTGCAGAAGAATGAGGCAGAGGGCGCACATGATCCGAGATAGACAGGCGCTTGCAGCCAAGACTAGCCCGCCAATCTGCTGACCCAAACTCCGGGGCCGCGCGCGCCGTCGTGGCGGATCCAGCACAGCACTAATTATCGATATTTACCAGATATTTATACTTGTTATGGGGCAGGGTGACCATGGCCATCCCGAGGACGATCACCTGACCTCGGTGGCTTCCCGCTCGTGCGACCTCTGGTCATAAGGTAGACAAAGCGCCACCCTGGTTGCCAAGGTCAGGGATACCCGGCAGCAACGCCATAACGCAATGCCTGGCGGGACTGTGTCAGCGAAACTTGCGCGGAGCCCCCGATGCCCATCATCGATGCTCAAGTCCACATCTGGCGCACCGGCACCCCATCACCGCCGCACCTCGCCACCGCGTTCTTGGCCGAAGACGCCATTCGCGGCATGGATGAGGCGGGCATTGAAGGCGCCATCCTGCATCCTCCCACCAGCTGGGACCCGGCATCCAATGAGCAGGCAATCGAGGCTGTCCTGGCCTATCCGACGCGCTTTGCCATACTCGGCTACCCCCAGCTCGATAGCCCGGACAGCCGCACATTGATTGCGACCTGGAAGCAGCGCCCAGGGATGCTTGGGTTGCGGCTCTATTTCAACAAGCCTCACAATAGGTCTTGGCCCATCGAAGGCCGCCTCGACTGGTTGTGGCCAGCCGCCGAGATGGCACAATTGCCCGTGGCCCTGCTGGCCGGCGATTGGCTCCCGCTCGTCGGCACAATCGCGGCACGGCATCCGGCTTTAAAGTTGATGGTGGATCATATGGGCGCCCTTAGAGGGGCCAAAGGCGATGCTGCGTTTCCAAATATGAAGGAGCTGACCGCGCTCGCGAAATTTCCAAATGTGGCCGTCAAGCTAACGGGCGGTCCGTTCTATGCCGACGATGCCTATCCCTTTCGCAGCCTGCACCAACACTACCGCGTCATGTACGACGCCTTTGGTCCCCGCCGCCTGTTTTGGGGTACTGACATCACCAAGATGCCGTGCTCCTGGCGACAGTGTGTTGATCATATGCATGCGATTACTTGGCTTCCGGACGAGGACCGGAAGCTCATTATGGGTGAGGCCATTTGCGACTGGATCGGCTGGAGGCGAGCTTTAGGTAGTCGTACGCCATCCCCGAAACCGCGAGATGGTAATATCGCTGATGGCTAGAGACGGATCATGACCGAGGACGGCTCCCAGGCAGTCTCCTCTCTCCTCCAGCCCCTGCTGCGCGCCTTCGAACTGCTCCTGTTCGTCGCACGCCATTTGCATCCGCCGGACTTTGCCGACCTCATGGCCAGTATTGGGGCACCCGATGCAGACTTGCAGTTGGCGCGCGCACGAACGTCGCCCTGGCCTCAGGGGGTTGCCGACATCGGCGCCGCGCTCGAGGCCGCAAGTGATGCCGCGCTAGAAGGCTTCGCTGGTCTGCGCCAGGCTCTCAGCTACGACGATATTGGTGAGGCCTACCGAGCGCTGCGCCTTGTGCCCAAAGGCCTCGAGCTCCTCTATCCGCTTGCCAACAGGCTGGCACCGGTCAACCTGTTCTTTCTCGAGCCATCGTCACGATCCGACCGGGCGCTAGAGCAGCTCTTCCTTGATCGCCGCCCGCAACAGGCGACAGGCGTCATGCACTTCGGAGAAAAGGAAAGGGGTGGATGCTGGCTCTATGTGCCAGAGAACTATGCGCCGGACCGGAGCTGGCCGCTTGTCGTGGCGCTGCATGGCGGCAGCGGTAATGGGCGCCACTTTCTCTGGAGCTGGGTGCGCGCTGCCCGCAGCCGCGGCGTCATTGTGGCCGCTCCGACCTCACTTGAGGGCACTTGGGCGCTGATGGGACGTGACTTCGACACCCCCAACCTTGCGCAGATCCTTAATTATATACGCCCACGGTGGAGCCTCGATGCCAGCCGCCTGCTCCTCACCGGCATGAGCGATGGTGGCACATTTTGCTACGTCTCCGGTCTCGGCGCACAGTCGCCGTTCACGCACCTGGCGCCGGTTGCTGCCGCCTTCCATCCCATGCTCCTGGCCATGACCGATCCCAACCGCTTGCGCGGGCTGCCGATCCACATCATCCATGGGACGCTCGATTGGATGTTTCCTTGTGCGTTGGCGCGACAAGCGCACCGCGCTTTGGCGCGTGCCGGCGCTGCTGTGACCTTGCGCGAGATTGAGGACTTGAGCCACACCTATCCGCGCGAGCTCAATGTGGCGATCTTGAGCTGGCTGCAGACGACTCCGCCCAGACCTGAAGCGGCGGCAAACCGAGCGTAAGGATTTGCAGGCAACCTGCTCTTGTGCGCCACCGCCACGCGGCACGGCCGGCGCCATGCCGATGCTCTTGATGGTTGCAGGTTTCGAACTTTGGAGGTGTCATTGAACCATGCATGGCGTCATTCATCACCTTGTTCTTACAGTAGGCGATCTCGAGCGGGTGTTCGCGTTCTACGACACTGTCCTCTCCGCCCTCGGCTACGAGCTCGAGCGCACCGACGAGCGCGGTTTCGACTGGCGGTTAACCTCGCCATTGGGTGATCATTCGGTTGGCATCGTCAGGGCCAGCCCAGAAGGGGCAGAGCGGCCGCATGATCGCTATGCGCCTGGCCTCCACCACGTGGCATGGGGCGTTGAGAGCCGCGATGCCGTGGACCGAATGTACGAGATCGCCAAACGCATTGGAGCAACAGTGCTGGACGCCCCCGCCGACTATCCCCAGTACAACAAGGGCCGCGGCTACTACGCCGTATTCTTCAGCGATCCGGATGGCCTGAAATTGGAATGCGTCTACACACCCCAACCGCGCTAAGGTGCGCCGACCACGCATCGCCAAGGCCGCGGCCCACAACCAAGATCCCAGCCTTCCACGCCGAGCTGGCAGGCCTCACACCGCGACGTCGTGGCTTGGCAAGCCGATTGCGGGCAGGCTCAATCCGCTTGGCGCCGCCGGCAATAACGCAACGGCCTGGCTCCGGAGCGCTCCTTCCGTTGCCGTCTTGACGCCAAAAGGAACGGGCGCAAGTCTACCGCGTTCAGGGCTCAACGCGACAGCTGTCCTTTCGCGTGGAAGCGCCCGGGTGTTGAGAGGTAGGCCATGACAACGACGGTCCGATGCAAAGGAGCGCTCACGATCCTGACGATGATCGCGCTGCTCACTCTGCCAGCTGCTGGTGCACTGGCACAGCAATCCGCAGCCTCGGATGCGGACAAGGGCACCTTCCTGCTAACCATATTCCTTCGTCACGATCAGTCGAAAACACTCGACCAGATCAACGAGCATCTGCAGTCGACCGGCTACTATAAGAAGTTCCCGCCCCAGGGCATCGAAGTGGTGTCTTGGTATGTGATGATGGGCGTTGGCCAAGTGGTGACGCTACGCGTGCCGGCCGAGCGCCTGCGCGAGGTCAACCGCGCCATCGAACAAAGTGCGTGGGGCGGCTATCGAACCGAGTTCTATCCTACGTACGACTTCAAGGCGATCGCGGAGCAGCAACGGAACGCGGCTAAGTAAGTTGCAGCGACCGTATCGCCCGCAGTCCGGCGGTCAGGATCCCGTACCGGCGAATGCGGAGCGGCGATGGCTCAGCTCAGTGGCGGACGCAAAGGGGCTTCCCGCGCTCGCACTCGCGGCCGAGCTCGGAACTAAGACTTAGTCTCGGAACTAAGACTTAGTCGATGTGTCCCTCGGACCTCCTTGCGGCGCTCGCGTCAGGAGAGTGTCGGCATCGTTGCTTTCCTGCCGCTCGCCCAGGACCTCATGCACTGGCCAAACCCACACACGCATGAGGATGCCGACTGACGTCATGCCCAAGGCTTAGGTAGGCAAGCCCGCCCAAAGACGAGGACATTTTCCGGCAGCTCTTCCTGCCGTCTGCCATGGCCCGGAGAGGGTTCCACGCTCCCAACTCCCAAAGCCGCGGAGGCAATGCTAGGCTCTTCGCAGCAATGGCGGTCCGTGGGCCGCATGCTTCGGCCAGCCGCATTGAATGCAGCAAAAAGCCAACTGGCGGGAACACTCATGACCGAGCCAGCCGATGCCGTTTCCTGATTTCGAGGCCCAATTCCTTGCCAACACGCCCGACGGCATCCTGTTTGCCGACGCGACCGGCGTGATCAGGTTCTGGAATGCCGGCTGCGAGCGCATGTTCGGCTACACCGCCGGCGAAGCCATCGGGCAATCTCTCGACATCATCATTCCCGAGACCTTGCGCGCCCGGCACTGGCAGGGTTTTGCCCATACCGTACGCACCGGCCAATCGCGCTACGCAGCCGGGGATGTGCTGGCGGTTCCGGCGTCACGCAAAGATGGCTCGCGGCTTTCGGTCGAATTTTCGATCGTGCCCTTCCGCGACGCTGAAAACCGGCTGATCGGCATGGGGGCGGTGATGCGTGACGTCAGTAAGCGCTTCGAAGAGACCAAAGCCTTGCGCAAGGCGCTGGCGGCGGCGCGCGCATGAGCCGGCCGGCCGGGTGGCTGCTCGGGCGGGGCGCGCGGGGTCTGCCGTCGTGATGGGTGCCGCTCGTGATCGAGCGCGGCCCACCCAACCAAACCCCGCGCGCAGGCCACCGCCAGCTGGCGCCGATGCTCTAGTCTCTCTAGAGATACTGCGCGCAGCGCGCGTCCGGGGCTGGGTCCCGGCGCTCGGGTTTTGCCGTCAACAGCCGGTGGGCCGCCACCGCTCACCGGATAGGCCGCGGCATGCAGGCGATAGAAGAGGAGGTCACCGTGATCAGTTCGAGAAATTGCGATGTTGCATCGATCCGGGTCGCAGCGGTCGAGGGCAAGCCGACTTACGGCGGCGAGCTCGTCGTCAAGCCGCTCATCAAGGGCGAGGAAATGACCTTGCTTGAGATCCAATACGCGGCCGGGGTCGGCGCACCCCTCCACACGCACACCCACGAATCCGTGGCCTACGTCATCAGCGGCAAGGTGAAATCGACCGTGGGCACGCAAGAGTTCATCATGGGACCGGGCGACGTCTGCCGGCATCCCAAGGGCGTGCTGCACGGCCTGGAAGCGATCGAAGATTCAGTGGTCGTGGAAATCAAAGCCCCAGCACCCGACATCGGCGCCTTCTTTGCCATAAAGCGCTAGCCTCGCGTGTTCGATCCCGGGCGTCGGCCGCGCTCGGCACCACGAAACCGGCCGGTGGCCTCGGCTCCGAGGTCGCAGCGCACCCGCGCTGCGACCGGCGAACCTTGGACGGATTGCCAGCCGGTCTCGGCTTGGCCATGATGCCGAAGCCGCCGAAGCCACGCGTCAATCGAACCCTCGCCATGATCCCACTCACCGGCTACGCCGATCGCCTGTCCGTTCGTCCCGGCGAAACCATGCGCTTTCATGTCTCGAACGCCACCGGCGCCGAGCTCTCCTCGCTGGCCGTGGTGCGCGTCATCTCGGCCGATCCAAATCCGGCCGGGCCCGGCATCCGCACGGTTGCGGTCGATGCCGTGGTGCGCACGATTGCCCCGGCGACGCCGCAAACGGTGCGGCCGGGCTCCTACGGGCGGGCCGACCTCGGCTCGACGCTCGCCGGGCTCAATGCCTTCACCTTGATCGCCACCATTTGCCCGACCGCGGTGGCTGGCAAGGAGCGGCCGATCCTCACCGCGTTCTCTGGGGACGGTTGCGGATTTGGTGTAGCCGTCGCCGCCGATCAAAGCATCCGCGCCCTGATCGGGGGGGCGGACGGCAGTAGGACCGCCGTCTCCACCGGCACACCGCTTCAGGACGGCGGCTGGGCGCGGGTGTGGCTAACTTGGGATGCGGCCACGTCCACGATTTCGGTCGGACAGCAGCCGCTGGCGCGCGGTGAGGACGCGGGCCAAGCAACGCTGGTGACGGCTAGCTACGCGGCTGGCACCTTGCCTCACCAGCCTCAGGTTCTGATCGGCGCGTCGGAAGCGGACGGTCGCCGGGTCACCTTCAATGGCCGTATCGAGCGTCCGATGCTGTTCGCGCGGGCGCTCGACAGCGGCGACATTACCCGCGCGGCGCGCGGCGAAAGCCTGCCGGGACTGATCGCCTGCTGGGACTTTGCGCAACAGATCGCCGGCACCCGCATCGTCGATGTCGGGCCGCGGCAGTGTCATGGCACGCTCCATAACATGCCGACGCGAGCCGTCACCGGCTCGACCTGGTCCGGTCGCGAGATGTGCTGGCGCCATGCCGCCGACGAGTACGCCGCCATTCATTTCCACGAAGACGATATCATCGACTGCGGTTGGCCGGTCACGCACGAATGGACTGTGCCGAGTGATTTGCGGTCCGGCTCCTATGCCTTGCTGCTCGAGGCGGGGGCGGCGCAGGAAAATATTCCGTTCTTCGTGGTGCCGCCGCTCGGCAAGCCGCAAGCCAAAATCGCGGTTTTGATGTCGACGTTCACCTATGTGATCTACCAAAACAATGCTCGCCTCGAATGGCTGACCGATGCCGCCTGGCAGCAAGATTGGCGGGCGCGCAGCAAGGCATGGAACGGCTACCCGCACTACCCGGGTGATCATCCCGAGTACGGCTGGTCCACCTACAATTACCATCGCGACGGCACCGGCATTTGCTTCGCCTCCTGGCATCGGCCAATGCTCAACGTGCGCATCGGCTACATTACCTATCCACACCAAGAGCTGCGCGCATCGGGTCTGCGCCATTACCCTGCCGATCACCACTTGTTGTCGTGGCTCGAGGCCAAAGGCTACGCGTTCGACGTGCTGACCGATTGGGAGTTGCACCACGACGGCCACCGTGCGCTCACAGATTATGCGGTGGTGCTGACGGGAACGCATCCCGAGTACCACACGCGGGACATGCTCGATGCGCTCCAAGCCTACCGCGATGGCGGCGGCCGGCTCTGTTATCTCGGTGGCAACGGCTTTTATTGGAAGATTGCGCTGGCCGACGAGCAACCGGGCGTGCTTGAGATTCGCCGCGCCGAAGGCGGCATCCGTGCCTGGGCCGCCGAAGTGGGCGAGTATTACAATCAGCTTGACGGCGAGTATGGCGGGCTGTGGCGACGCAATGGCCGTCCGCCGCAGGAATTGGTGGGCGTCGGCTTCACGGCGCAAGGCGCGTTCTCGGCATCCTACTACCGCCTCAAACCCGCAGTGCGCCGCAATCCGCGCGTGGCCTGGATGCTCGACGGCATCGACGACGACATCATCGGCAATTTCGGCCTATCGGCGCATGGCGCCGCGGGCTTCGAACTCGATCGAACCGACAAACGGCTGGGAACGCCGGCGCACGCCATCGTCGTCGCCGCCAGCGAAAACCACCCACCGCAGGCGCCGTGGGTGCTGGTGCCGGAGGAGTATTTGACCCACTTGGCGACGACGACGGGTCAGCCACCGGCCGAGCTCATTCGCGCCGACCTGACGTTTTTCGAGACCGCGCAAGGCAAGGGCGCCGTCTTCTCCACGGGCTCCATCACCTTTTGCGGCTCGTTGCCGAGCCAGGGCTACGACAACAACATTTCGCGGCTGTTGGCCAACGTGCTCGAGCGTTTTTTGGACCCGCGCCCGTTTGCCGTGGAGCCCTGATCGGCTCCCCCGCGTTCCGGCTGCCGATGACGCTGCCGTTCAGAGTTCCTTTTCCGCCAGTTCGCGGAAGGCATCGGGAACCGCCGAGGTATGCCCCAGCGCCACCGGCCCATAACCAACCGACGCCCATCCGAAGCGATCGCGGATGGCATCGATGGCGCGGTCGGCCAGCGCGCGCGCCGCGCCCTGCTTCGATCCCGGCCGGCGCGCCTCGTCGGCGAGGCCGAACGGCAGTTCGAGCTGCACCACCGGTGGCACTTCCAGGTTGGACACCGAGATCGCCAGCAACGAGATCACGTGCTCGCGCGCGTGTTGCGCCAGGATGCCACGCACCAGATCTTGCGCCACCTCGGCCAGCATGGCGGTGGCCGAAATCGGTGCCGGCAACGTCAGCGAGCGCGTGACCGATGTCAGGTCGGCGAAGCGGACGCGCACCGACACCGTGCGCCCGGGTCGCGATTTGGCCCGCAGGCGACTGCCGATCCGATCGGCAAGATGCCACAGAGCCGGTTGGAAGACGCGCTCCTCGGCCGGGCTGCGACCGATCGCCGACTGCGCTCCGGCCGAACGGGCGCGCGCATGCGTTCGGATCACACGCGGGTCGCGATTGTGCGCGAGAGCCATCAACTTGGCCGTCAACGCCCGGCCAACCAGGGTCTCGAGGCGCCACCGCGGCACTGCCGCCAACTGCCCGATGCTGTGCACGCCGACGTCGGCAAGCCGCGCCGTGATGACCGGGCCCACGCCCCACATCAACTCGACCGGCAGGCGGTGCAGGAATGCGAGCTCGGCCTTGGGCTCGACCAGCACCAGACCGTCGGGCTTGGCCACCTGCGAGGCAATTTTGGCGAGATGCTTGGTGCGCGCGATACCCACGGAGATGGCAAGCCCGAGCTCGGCGCGCACGCGCCGGCGAATGGCCTCTGCCATCTCCTTGGGCGTCCCAAACAGACGCTCCGATCCGGCAACGTCGGCGAACGCCTCGTCAATCGACAGCCGTTCGACCAGCGGCGTGAAGTCACCCAGCACCTTTATTGCCGCGTCACCGAGCCGTTGATAGTCGGCGAAGTGTCCGTTGACGAAGCGCAGTTGCGGGCAGAGCTGACGCGCCCGTCGTGCCGACATGCCGCTGCGCACCCCGAACGCCTTGGCCTGGTAAGAGGCCGCCAGTACGACGCCGCCGCCAACCGCAATCGGCTTGCCGCGCAACGCCGGATCGAGCAGTTGTTCGACCGACGCGTAAAAGGCGTCGAGGTCCGCGTGCAGGATCGTGGCGCGGCCGCACACGGGCAACGCTCCCTCGCTCTCGCTCGCCCCGGGGCATGGGCCCTCGTCTTGAGAACATAAAGCGAACATTTGGCCCAAGTGTCAAGCGCCATTCGGGCATGATCGGCGACCGCTGTTGCCGCCAACCCGGCCCGATGATTGGGCGAGATGAAGTCAGCTCTGATCGCTTTGCCTGGTGTGATTGGAGGACGGCTTTCGCAGGCCTCCGCGCCATGGCACCGGCGCACTCCCAACCGGGGACGCCGGGACAGAGACCCAGCGCCAATGATAACAATGGGCAAAGCAGCGCAACCGGGAGGACCAAGAGATGGACGGCGTCGAACTCGACTGTCTTAAGGATATCCGTGTCGTCGACTTCACCCAGTTCGAGGCCGGGCCGTCCTGCACCGAAGCCCTCGCCTGGCTCGGCGCCGAAGTGGTGAAGATCGAAAATCTGAGAACCGGCGACCCCGGCCGGCGGCTGCAGCCCGGCAAGGGCAACGTCGACCCATGGTACTTCCACCAGTTCAATGCCAACAAGAAGTCGGTGACCCTCAACCTCAAGTCGGCGCGTGGCCTCGAGATCGTTCGTGCCCTGATCAAGAAGGCCGACGTCACCGTCGAGAACATGGCCCCCGGCACCATCGAGCGGTTGGGGCTCGGCTATGACGCGGTCAAGAGCCTCAACCCGGGCATCATCTACTGTCAGGTCAAGGGCTTTGGGGCCGGCAGCCCCTACCAGAACAACCTGGCCTTCGACATGATCGCCCAGGCCGCCGGGGGCACCATCAGTGTCACCGGCGAACGCGACCGGCCCCCCGTCAAACCGGGCCCATCGCTTGGCGACACCGGCACCGGCATGTTGCTCGCGGTCAGCATCCTGGGCGCGCTCTACAAGCGCTGCCGCACAGGTCAGGGCTCACTTTTGCAGGTCGCCATGCAGGATGCCATGCTGCACTACATGCGCGTGCCTTTTTCCCGCACCCAGCTCAGTGGCCAGCCGGTTGTCCGCGACGGCAGCAGTCGCTCGACCCCGGGCGGGCTGACGCCGTCGGCGCTGTTTCCCTGCCAACCCGGTGGGCCCAATGACTATGTCTATGTCTTCTGCAGCCGCGCCAATCCCGAGCACTGGCAGCGCCTGCTCAAGGTCATCGGCCGCGAGGATCTGAGCGGGGATGCGCGCTACGATACGCAAGCGGCGCGCAGCCAACGCCCGGCAGAAGTTGACGCGATCATCGCCGCTTGGACGCGCCAGCACACCAAGCGTGAGGCGATGTCGCGGTTCGGCGCGGCCGGGGTACCGGCGGGCGCGGTATTCGACACTGTGGAACTGTTGCAGGATCCCTCGCTCGCCGAGCGCGGCATCATGCAGACGATCGAGCATCCGACCACCGGCAAGGTGACCATGCCCACCTGGCCGGTGCGCTTCGACGGCGCCCCCGCCAAGGTCAAGCCCTCGCCGGAGCTCGGACAACACGTCGAGGAGGTGCTTGGCGCTTGGCTCGACATGGGGGCCAGCGAAATTGCCGCCCTGCGCCAGGACGGGATCGTCTGACGCTCGGTCACCGGGGGTGGCCCGCCCACCACCCGGCGCAGCCACGGGGAAACATGCAAATGCTCAGTCTCACGCACAAG
>DATFXD010000137.1:0-2661 GCA_035258605.1 Hyphomicrobiaceae bacterium
GCGGCCGCGGCAGGCCCCGCGCCGCTCCCGCACCCCAGATGCGGCGCGCGAGAGCGATCTGCCGCTCTTTGCCGAGCTCGCCGCCGTCGATCCCGCCGACGCAGCATCGCCTGCACCCGAGCGCGGCGGCGAAGACGACCATGTCACGCAATTTCCGGGGCTGCGGCTCTAGATGCGCAAGAAACGCTATACCGTGCGCCTGTCGCGCCCGTTGGCGCAGCGGTTCGAGCTCGTCACTGAGCGCCGCAGGGGCGGCAAGTCTGGGCTCGTCGAAGAGGCCCTGAAGGCGCTGCTCGAGCCGCAGGCGCTGCCCGGCGTCGATGATGCGCTGGGCCGCCGTCTCGATGAGCTCAACCGTGGCATCGCCCGCATCGGCCGCGACATCGCCATCACCACCGAAACCCTGGCGCTCTACGTGCGCTACTTCCTCACCATCACGCCGCCGCTGCCGCAAAGCGAGCAGGAGCCGGCGCGGCTGTTGGGCCGGGAGCGCTTTGATGTGTTCGTCGCCGAGGTCGGGCGGCGCCTTGCCGGCGACCGGCGGCTGGTGTCGGAGGTGATGGAGAGCATCGCCAAGCACGAGCCCGACTTGTTCGCCGCCGCCACCGGTCAGGCGCCGCGCGCCACCGACCCACCACCCGATCAGGACGCCGTTGCCGTAGGAGAGCGTCATGGCTGATGTCATTACCACCGCCGGCACCGAGGAGGCGCAAGGCCGCCGCCGGCAGATGCTGCGCACCGCCTTCGGCCCCAGCATTGCCGCCGCGCTGGCCGACCCGACGGTGATCGAGCTGATGGTCAACCCGGACGGGCGCCTGTGGATCGAACGCAACGGTGTCGGTCGGCACGACAGCGGCGAGCGCATCGGCGCGGCGGAAGCCGAGCGCATCGTGCGCATGGTGGCTGCGCACGTGCGCCGCGAGGTCACCGACCAGGCGCCGATCGTCTCGGCCGAGCTGCCCGAGAGCGGCGAGCGCTTCGAGGGCATCATGCCGCCGGTGGCCGCGGCACCGTGTTTTGCGGTGCGCAAGCCGGCCGACCTCATCTATCGGCTCACCGACTACATCATGGCCGGCAGCATGTCGGGGCGTCAGGCCGCGGTGCTGGCGCTCGGGGTGCGCGACCGCAAGAACATCCTGATCGTCGGCGGCACCGCCTCCGGCAAGACCACCTTGGTCAACGCGCTGCTGGCGGAAATTGCCGATCTCGACGAACGCGTCGTCATCCTGGAGGACACGCGCGAGCTCCAGTGTGCGGCGGCCGACTGTGTGGCGCTGCGCACCAAGCCCGGCGTTGCCAGCCTGGGCGACCTGGTGCGCTCCACCCTGCGCCTACGCCCCGACCGCATCATCGTCGGCGAGGTGCGTGGGCCCGAGGCGCTCGACATGCTCAAGGCCTGGAACACCGGCCATCCCGGCGGCATCACCACCGTGCACGCCAATTCCGCCGAGGCCGGTCTCGCCCGGCTGGAGCAGTTGGTGCAGGAGGCGGTGATCACCGTGCCGCGCGAACTGATCGTCGAGGCGATCGACATCGTCGTGTTCCTGACCGGCCGCGGCAGCCGGCGTCGCGTCGAGACCGTGCTCGAGGTGATGGGCCTCAATCAACACGGTGACTACGTCTTCAAGCCGCTGGCGCGCCCGAGCCTGCACAGCGTGTGAGGAGCCAAAAGCCATGCCACGCCCCGATCCGATGCTGCCGATCCTCGGCGCTGCCACCATCGCCGGCTGGGCGGTGGCGGCGATGACCCTGATGCTCAGCGATGCCGCTACCGCCGCCGGCTCCGGCATGCCGTGGGAAGCGCCGCTGCAGCGGATCTTGGACTCGATCGAGGGCCCGGTCGCCAAGGTGATCGCCGTCGTCACCATCATCATCACCGGTCTCAGCCTGGCATTCGGCGACATGGGGGGCGGGCTGAGGCGGCTGTTGCAGATCGTGTTCGGACTATCGATCGCTTTCGCCGCTACCTCGTTTTTTCTGTCCTTTTTCGCTTTTGCCGGTGGCGCACTCATCAACTGACCCACAAAGGAAATGAGCCATGCACGCGCCAGCGTCGTTGGTCCCGGGCTTTGAAGTGGCGCTGCATCGGGCGCTCACCGAACCGATCCTGATCGCCGGCGCCCCGCGCAACTTCGCGATCCTCAACGGCACACTCGCCGCCGCCATCGGGCTCGGCTTGCGGGTTTGGCTCGCCGGCGCAGCAATCTGGCTCGTTGGCCATGCGATCGCGGTCTGGGTCACGCATAAGGATCCGGCCTTCCTCATCGTGCTTTCGCGTCACGCCCGCCACAAAGGGGCGCTCTTATGCTGAACCTCGCCGAATACCGTCGCCGGGCCGCCGGCCTCAGCGACTATCTGCCCTGGGCGGCGCTGGTGGCACCCGGCATCGTCCTCAACAAGGACGGCTCGTTCCAGCGCACATTCTGCTATCGAGGGCCCGACCTCGACAGCGCCACCGACGCCGAACTGGTGGCGGTGAGCGCCCGGCTCAACAATATCTTGAAGCGCTTCGGCAGCGGCTGGGCGCTGTTCTTCGAGGCCGAGCGTATCCCGGCCAATGCCTATCCGGCCGGCAGCTTTAGCGACCCGGCGGCGTGGCTCGTCGACGAGGAGCGCTATGCCGCCTTCAGCGCCGACGGCGCCCACCACGAAAGCCGCTAT
>DATFXD010000138.1:0-5856 GCA_035258605.1 Hyphomicrobiaceae bacterium
GTTAAAGGCGACCCGGCTTTCGCCGGCGTTGAGCATGTTGCCGCCATGGCTGAACACCAGACCCTGCCACGACCAGTTGCCGGTAATGGTCCAGTCGAAGAACATGCCACGGATGTTGTCGGCCGGCTTATCGATGGCGGCGGCGAGTTCCACGACCTCGTTCCAGCTCTGGGGCAGTTTGTCGGGATCGCCGCCGGCAGCCTTCACCAGTGCGACGTTGTAGTAAAGGATCGGTGTCGACAGCGAAAAGCCGATGCCCCGTCTGCTTGTCTCCGACCTGGCCCAGCGACAGCAAGATCGGGGAAAATCCGAGCTGCTTGGTGCCGGGGTCGGCGTCCATCAGCGGCCGCAGATCGATCGGAATGTTGCGCTCCAATAGCGTTCGCTGGCGATTGAGACCATGGAAGGCGACGTCGGGAGGTATTGGTGACGGCATCGCGCAAGTTGCGCTGCATGAATCTCTTCGTAGCCGATCTCGGGGGCCCGCAGCGAGATCTTGATGGCGTCGTGTTTCGCCATGAACGAGTGGGCGATATTTTCCATGAGCTCCTTGAACAACACAGGGATCGAGTATTGCACCTTGAGACCAGCGTCAGAAATTTGCCGTCGTCAACGTCGAGCGACACGCCGTCCAGGACCGCAGTCCAGCAAAGCTTTTGGCAAGCCCTCCAATCTCCACTGCCGCCATCGCTGAGGTGGCCCCTCGCTCTCAAAGCGCGCGCACGCTAACGCCCGCGAACACGGGGGGTAGGCTTAAGCAGGTCGAGTTTACAGTGCGATGACAGAAAAAGGCTTGTGCACGGCCAATTCGCCGCCGGGCAGAACCTGGGCCGGCGCGACATGGCGCCGGCCCAGATCCCCAAAGACCGGGGATTTACCTGGGTGGTTCTGGCACCGGCCGGGGAGAGACCAATGCCGTCGCCTGGCGAGTGGGGCTGCTGGATCCGGTTGGGCGCGCCCGCGGGGAGACCGTCCGGGCACCGAGGCCCGTTGCGGGTGGCCTAGAGCTGCTGGTCGCCGGTCAGTTTATCTATCCGCGGCGTGCCGCGAACGGCGCCCGCAATCTCGGATCGGCATAGGCCGATGTCTTTGAGCAGCCGATCATCGAGTGCAAACAGCTCCTGTTCGGCTCGCCGGGTCCGTCGCCAATGGCCGATCCGCTTGACGATGTCGCTGAGGATCGGCCGCAAGACAATGCCGCGAGTGGGCACCGCCTCGGTTCGGCCAAGAAGTCTCGAAATTTCCACGCTAAGCTCCATCATTGACACCTGAGCTTGCCGCGGCACCGACAAGACGATGACCGCGACAGGCCCCTTCGCCGCGGGGGCGGTGCCAGTTCTCGACGCAGCGCACAAAGACGCTGATGTGTTGTCAGTGCCGACGCCAGAAAAGTAGCTCTCACGCACGGGTGAGAAACTGTGATGCGTCCAGCGCCCGCGGCGGCACGCAAGCGACGCGCAGGTCCGCGTTCGCCGTGCGCCCGCGCAGGGCCCAACGCGCCACGTCGCCGCTCTGGCGGCGACGACCGACGGTTGGTTTAGGCGCTATGGCGATGCGGGGCCGGAAACTGCAGGATTTTGGCGCCGGTCGGTGCGACGTCGAAGCCGCGATCGCGCACGTTGCCGAGCACGGAGGCCGCATCGGGGGTGAACGGCGCAAGGTCGACCAACGACAGCGGCACGCTGCCGATCGACACCCACAGGCTTCCGTCCACTGGGGGTGGCAGGTCGGAGCCGTCGGCTTTCAGAGAGAAGCCGCGCAGATCGCGGTCGCCGCACGCAAAGACGGTAACGGTTGGGAGAGTTTGCATGGGTCGGTCTCGAATGAGGAGGGCACACGGGGCGCGCGCGCGGGCGGCGGCTTTGGCCAGGGCTTCGGGCCGCAGGCGGCGACCGCACATGACGCAAGCACGCCAGCGCGCTCAGAACGCGATCGCTGCGTGTGCCGATTGGGGATTACTTCGCTGATATGGGGTTGCCCCCGCGCTTGAGGAGAGCGTGCGTCAAAGCAAAGCTTGGGCGGAGCCGTCCTCGGCAGAGGGCGGGCACCCGTGGCTCGGGGTGCGGCACGGCGCTTTTTGCCGAGCGCTGCGTCGCGGGTGGTGATGCGGCGCTGGCCCCCGGCTCCCATCCTAAGGGCTGGTGGCGGGTTCAGTCTTCGCCACCTGCCAAGCGGTGGTCGGTGCGCAGGCTATCCCGTGCCGAGGTCAGCAGCGCGTGCAAGTGCCGGTCAGCCTGTTCGCTGGCCGCGAGTGGGACGTAGGCATCGCTCCAACTCGAAAAATCGTGGTCGAACAGCCCCGGGGTGGCGGCGTAGGCGAACAGCCGATCGCGATGCTTGACGAGGGCGGCGCTGATCTGGTGGTCGATGTGCGCCCGCATGGGAACGAGGTGGGGCAGCAGGTTAGAACAGCCCTTGCGGGTAATGAGGTAGGCGTAGGTGCCATTGAAGTAATAGACGCGGGACAGTCGCTCGCTTGCGGTCTTTTCCGCCAAGCCCGCCATGATGGTGCAACCGAGCAGGACCAGGTCGGCCTCGGGCGGGATCGATGCCAGGAGTTCTTGCGCGCGCAGAGCGGTGTAGGTCGGCGACGGCACGGCATCGTCCTCGAGAATCACCAGGCGCTCGTTGCTGCCTTCGAGAAATCGCTTCCAGATGGTGAGGTGGCTCAGAAAGCAGCCGATCGCCGGACGCGTGAGCTGGGTGTGGCTGGTGGGGGAGTGGCTCACCTCACAGGCCTCGTCGACGAGCCCGGCGAGCGTGTCCTCGGAGAGGGCGGCGCCGTCGACGGCAAAGAAGCGGGTCGTGCGCGTGATGCCGATCCTGGCGAGGTCGCCAACGATCTTCTGCCAGCGATCGGGGCGCCGCCTGAGGGTGACGATCACGGGGTGAAGGGGCGCCCCCTGCGCGGGGGCACCGTCGGCCAAGACAAGGTCGGAAACGGGAATGCGTTTGAGGGGCTTGGCGAGTTCGGGGTCCGTCGTCATGCTCGCTGCAACACGTCAAGACCGATGACGCGAGCTTCCGTGAGCCACGTAATGGCTTCGTGTCAGTTGGCTGACGCTGACATGACACCCACAGGGAAATGACGGCGCGGGGCTCGCCAGCCACGGGCACAGCCTCCCCGGGCGCGGGCCGGGCTGGGCTCGGTTGCACGGCGACCTGTCATTCGACCCCTGCAGGGGTGGGGCTTGCACCCCCGTTTTCTTTGTCCGCCCCAGTGAGCGCATACGCCTGTCACGCAACCGTCGCAGACTTTAGGTCATGTCGGCGGCCAGGTGCCGCTGGTGGAGAGAGCTAACGCCGCCCCGTAAGGTTGGGTTGCCGACCTGGGCGGCAGCGAGGGTGGGTTCCATGGACGACCATGCTCAGGCCGTTGCGGTCGAGACGGCGCAGGTCGCAACGTCGGCGACCATGCCGCGGTCGTCACGTGCGGCGGCGGACAAAATCGTCCGGCATTTTCGGCAGACCTTTCTCTGGCCGATCTATCTCTTGCCGATCGAAGGCCAAGCGCAGGTCGAGGACCATTGCGCCTACCTGCTGGACGCCGTGCGCGACAGTCCCTGGCGCGAGGTGGAGGATGAATTCACAGGCGAGCCCGGGGAGTTTCAGGAGCGTCACTACAACGAGTTCGTAACCTTTTTGCCGCCCGTGCAGCGCTTCCTCTACGGCCAGGGGCGCGGCCGGGCAGTGCGCAAGGGCTATGGCGAAAGCCCGATTCGGGTGCTGCGTCGCGCCGATATTGCCGCCGTGCGCGTCACCTTGTCGGCCGCCTCGCAACCGATCGTGTTCGACATTGCCCACGTCGACCTCTACTTCTTTTATGACATTGACGTCGCCATGCTCGCGCTCGAAGTGATGTGCAACGACATCACCTTAAGCGCGGCGCAGGATGCGATGTTCCGCATGGGGCGCACCTACCCCGCCTACTGGGATGCGGACGGCAGCGCCGGGCATTGTCCCGCGCTCGTCGAGTGGCTGGCGGCCGACGGCTCCGTGTTGAGCCAGTCCGACTACGAAAAGCGCAACAAGTTCCTGGCCTTCGTTTGCGAGCATCGCTCTCCGTGCATTGCCGCGCATTGGGAATTCGTGCTGCAGCCTCTGGTCCCGCACTACTCCGACGACAAGGGACTGTTGCGCTATCGGCTTCTCGAATATTACCGCATGCCGATGATGGCCTATCTTGCCATCGATAACCTGGCAGCGGTGACGCGCGCTGACAGCATCCGGCTGGCGCTGAGCCTGGAGCCGGGCGATGACCTCACCCTGCCGTTCGGCGACGGGCAGCTGGCCGAATTCGAGCAGCGGTACTGCTACGACCGGTTGCACAGTAGCTGCCAAGGCCAGAATTGGTCGGGCACCCGCTACATGACGAGCGGGCACGCCATGGTTGTGATCGGCAACGCCGCCGATCCCTCATTCATGCACCTGGAACGCGGCACCTTGGGCGCGTTTCGGCATCAGCATTTCCTGGTGTTCTTGATCGCGCATTTTCACAAGGCCGCGCTCTTGATGTTCTCTGATCGACTGGCGGCCGCGGTCAATCGGTTAGACATGCGGGACGCGGCGGCGGTTTTGAAATTCCGGATCGATACCCGGCTGGCGCTCGAAACTTTTTTGCGCTTCACGCATCGCTATTGGTTCCACGAAGTCAGCCATCACGACCAGGCCCAACACCTCTTCAACATGTGCCGCCAGCATCTCGAAGTCGACCAGCTCTATAACGACGTGCGGGAGGAAGTGCAGGATATGAGCCAATACCTCGAGGCCGAGGCGGCGCGCCGGCAAAACGAGACCATGATGCGCCTGACGGTCGTCACCACCTTTGGTCTGATCGGGACGGTAGCCACGGGATTTCTGGGCATGAACCTGTTCTCGCATTCCGACGAGAGTGCCGCCGTTAGGCTTGCGATCTTTCTGACCGTGTTCGTGCCGACCCTGTTGCTGACATTCTATACGGTTGCCAAATCGCGGCGGCTGTCGGAATTCCTGGATACGTTGTCCGACGAGAAAATCAGTTGGCGCAAGCGGGGGCGAGCGCTGCTGGGAGTGTGGTGGCCGCGCAACCAGCGGACCTGACGGAAGCCCGTGGGTCATGAGGAGGTCTTGGCGCGCGGCCGTGGCGGGCGGGCCACGCCCCACTAGGCGGCGCCCAGCGACTTGGGCATGATCGGGATGTCGGAGCAAAAATGATTCTTGCGGCTTTCCCGATCCTGGACCGGCGCGTGGTCCGTTCGGCCGCGGCGCCCGAGGCCGGCCGTCAGCGCACCATCGAGCTTGCGTTGGGGCTGCGCCTACGCCGACACCAGCGAGCGCGCTCGCCGGTTTGGGCGTAGCGGCTAAGGGAAGCACCGCCATGCCCTGCAAAGTGCTTCCGATCCCCTGCCAACGGCGTGCGGTCCATGCCGTGAGCCTGATCGCCCTCACCGCGTTGCCGGCATCGGCGCTGGCGCAAACCTTTGACGTCAAAGGGCTCGACGTGACCCAAGGGTCGCTCGAATTGGGGCTCGACAATACCCAGCACACCGGCATAACGCGGCGCGACGACAATCGCAGCGTGCACGAACAGAGCCTCGACTATGGTGTCACCGACGCGTGGCGTCTGTCGGGGGTCCTCAAAATGGAAAACCCCGTGGCGGAGGATTTTCGCATCGCCCGGACCTCCGTTGAAAACATCTGGGTGCTGCGCCCGGTGCCCAAGGACGGAGGCGCGGGCTTTGGCTGGTTCACCTCCCTTGAGGTGTCGACGGATCCCGAAACCACCAACAGCAGCCTTTTTGGCCCGATCATCACCCTTGAGCGCGGCAAGCTGTCGTGGACCGGCAACCCGTTTTTCGAAAAGACCTTTGGTCGCAA
>DATFXD010000139.1:0-4270 GCA_035258605.1 Hyphomicrobiaceae bacterium
CCCAAGATCGACGTCGTGCTCGTCACGCACAATCATTACGATCACATGGACGTGGCGACCTTGGGCGCGTTGTGGCAACGGTTTCGGCCGCGCATCGTCACCCCGCTCGGCAACGATAGCATCCTGCGTCAGGGCATCGCCGGGCTCGAGGCCCAGGCGCTCGACTGGGATGGCCTCGCCGATCTGGAGGGCGGCCTCAGGGTGCACGTCGAGCCGACCCTGCACTGGTCGGCGCGCGGCACCAGCGATCGGCGGCATGCGCTATGGGCGAGCTTCGTGCTGGAGGCCGGCTCGCAGAAGATCTATTGCGTCGGCGATAGCGGTTATGGCGACGGCGACAGTTTCCGCCGCGTGCGCCAACGCCATCCCGCGCTGTCCTTGGCGCTGTTGCCGATCGGCGCCTACGAACCGCGTTCCATCATGCGCAACAATCACATGAACCCGGAAGAAGCAACCGAGGCGCTCGCGCTGTGTGGGGCCCGCCGCGCGCTCGGACATCATTGGGGAACCTTCCGGCTCACCAACGAGGCCGTCGACGAGCCACCGCAGCGTCTCGCCGCCGACCTCGCCAAGCGCGGCTGGCCGACCGAGCGCTTCCAGGCCGTACGCCCCGGCCAAGTCGAGATGCTCGACGCCGATTGACCGCCGCCGCCTGGCGTAAGCGGCAATCCGATCCTCGGGTGGCGGCGCGGCCGCGCGAGCGTAGTTGCTTGAAAATTTCGGCCTAGACGACCTTGACCTCGAGGTCACCGATGCCGTCGATGTGCCCCCGCATCAGGTCACCCTTGTTGATTGCCCCGACGCCCGCCGGCGTACCGGTAAAGATCAAATCCCCGGCCTGCAGTTGGAACAGCCCGGACAGGAAAGCAATCTGGTGCGGGATGTCCCAAATCATCTGATTGAGATCGCCGGTCTGCCTGCGTTTGCCGTTGACCTCGAGCCAAATCGCCCCCTGCCGCGGCACCTCCACGCGTTCAGCCGGCACCAGCGCCGAACAGGGTGCGGAATGCTCGAACGCCTTGCCCACTTCCCACGGCCGTTGCAGCTTCTTGGCTTCCGCTTGCAGATCGCGACGCGTCATGTCGATGCCGACGGCGTAACCGAACACGTGGCCCAGGGCGTCGGCCGGCTTGATGCTGACGCCGCCGGCTTTGAGGGCTACCACCAACTCGACCTCGAAGTGGACATCGGTGCTGGCCGAAGGGTAGGGAAAGCGGCCGTCGACGGCGACGTTGTCGGCATTCTTCTGGAAGAAGAACGGCGGCTCCCGGTTGGGGTCATGCCCCATTTCCACGGCATGCTCGGCGTAGTTGCGGCCAACGCAATAGATGCGGTGGATGGGAAAGAGCTTCGATGTGCCTGATACGGGCAAGGTCGGCACGGGAACCGGTGTGAAGACATAAGTCATGCCAGCGACCCACTTTCGAGCTAAGGTCAAACGCGCGTTGGTAGGCCATGCCGCGGCGCCGCGCAAGCCTCGGCCCATCGGGCCATGGCCGCCGCGCCAGCCTGGTCCTGAGCGGCGGCCGTCGGGGGATGGGCGCAGGGACGGTGGCGCAGGCCTTGCGTTGCAGGTCCGAGCGCGCGTCATGCGTACGCACATAGAGCGAGGGAGCCCATGTTTCCATTGTCGCACATGCTGAAATCGTTCGTGCGCAAAGGAAGCCTCACGGTCATCGACGCCGACGGCAAACCGCACGTCTTTGCCGGCGGACCCGGGCCCAAAGTCACCATGCGCCTCACCGACCGGTCCTTGTACCGCAAGCTGTTTTTCAATCCGGAGCTCAATGCCGGCGAGGCTTACATGGATGGCCGCCTCAGCTTTGAGAATTCGAGCTTGCGCGACTTCCTCACGCTGTTCTCCGTTAACCGCTTGGCGCTCGGTGCCTATCCGCTGCAGAGCCTGCTGCGCCGCGTCTCGCGCCTGGTGCGCGGCTTCCAGCAGGCCAATCCGGTCGGTAAGGCCGAGCGCAACGTCGCCCACCACTATGACCTCGGCAACGACTTTTATCGGCTGTTTCTCGATCAGGGCATGCAGTATTCCTGCGCCTACTTCCTCAGCGACGACGACAGCCTGGAGGAGGCGCAGACCAACAAGCTCAGACTGTTGGCGGCCAAGCTCAATTTGAAGCCGGGGCTGCGGGTACTCGACATCGGCAGCGGCTGGGGCGACCTGGCGCTCTACCTTGCGAGCCTCGAGGAGGTCGAGGTGACGGGCGTCACGCTGTCACGGGAGCAGCATGCGCTGGCCAATGACAAGGCCCGCCAGGCCGGGCTCGCCCACCGGGTCCGCTTCGAACTGCGCGACTACCGCGAGCTGACGGAGCCGTTCGATCGCATCGTTTCGGTCGGCATGTTCGAGCACGTCGGCGTCAATCACTACCGCGAGTTCTTTGCCAAGGTGCGGGCATTGCTCGACCCGGCGGGAGTGATGCTGTTGCATTCGATCGGGCATATGAGCCCGCCCGGCACCGCCAGTCCGTGGCTACGCAAGTACATCTTCCCGGGCGCCTATTCGCCGGCGCTGTCGGAGGTGTTCACCGCCGTCGAGCAGGAAAGCCTGTGGGTGACGGACCTGGAATTCCTGCGCCTGCACTATGCCAAGACGCTCAGCCACTGGTGCCAACGCTTCGAAGCCAACCGCGCCACGATCGCTGCCATGTACGACGAGCGCTTTTGCCGCATGTGGGAGTTTTACCTGATCAGCGCGGAAATGATGTTCCGTACCGGGAGCCAGCTCGTGTTTCATATGCAGCTCGCTCACCAACGCGACACGGTGCCGATCGTGCGCGACTATGTCACCGATCTGCAGCGCAAGTACCGCGACCAGGACACCCGCCAGCCGCAGCGGCGCACTTGGGTAAGTTAGCTCGCCAATTTGTGAACGCCGTAAAAGCGGCGGTCGATCGTTACTGGGATAGGGGTACTGCCGGCAACACCATGGTGATTTGCAATGCTCACGCCCAAGCTGTCCGTCCTTGCCGCCGTCGCTGTCATGCTGCTCCTTCCCGAGGCCGCATTAGCGCAAGCGCGCTCCTCGACCAGCAGCTCGCGGGCGTCCGTCGGCACGCCAAGCGCCAGGCTCTCGACACCGTCAACCACCACCTCGCGGACTTCGACCGGCCCCGCCACGCCGGCGGCGCCGTCAACCGCGTTGTCACCCACCTCACCTACCCCGTCGGCGGGCGGGCTCACCCCGCCGTCGGGCGTCGCGGCAACCACCACCCCCAGCGCCACCGGGGAGGGATCAACCGTGGCGCCGCTGTCGCCCATGTCCGAGCCCTTGCCGAGCCAGTTCTCGACCGGCGGGGGGTCCTCGCCCGACCTGGCGCTCGCACCCGGCACCGCCTCGGGCAGCGGCAGCCCCAGCGAATCGGCGCCCAGCACCCCCGGTGGCGGCGGCAAGTCGCTTGCCGACTGCATGGGCTTTTGGGACAAGGGCACGCATATGACCAAGGTCGAGTGGCGCGCCGCCTGCAAGCGCTCCATGCAGGAGAACCCCGACGTCAAGTGGTAGCACAACCCCTTAACCGTTGATCGCGGCACAGCTTGAGGTTGGGGTCGTGCCGGCTCGGCCGTCACTCATGATCCCGCTTCAGTGCGCCCGCTCGAGCAAGGTGTTGTTGTTGGTGACGGCACAGACCCGGTAACCCCGGCTTTGGCACAGCGCCAGGCAGTCGACGGTCCAGCTCTGCCGATGCACATGCTCGATGATGATGGCCTGCGGCCAGCGCTCCTCGGACACCTCCGCCAGGTAGGGCGGCAGTACGCGGTCCTCGTAGCCTTCGACGTCGATCTTCATCAAGGTGACGCGGCCGATGCCGTGCTCTTCGAGCAGGGTAGCCATGCGCCGCAGCGGCACCGGGCGGCCGCCGCCATCGGTCAGGGACCGTGAGCCTTCATCGCCGTCGGTCGCCAGCCGCCCCTCGCCATCGCGATCGCCGACGGCGACCGCGGCCAGCGCCACCTCAAGACCGGGTGCCGGCCCGCCCGCGGTGCGCGCCAGCTCGAGATTGAACCGCAAACGCGCCAACAGGTCCGGGTCGGGTTCGATCGCCAGGATGCGCGCCCCTGCTGCCGCCGTCAGCGCCGCATAGAGGCTGTAGAGGCCCGCATTGGCGCCGACATCGACAAACACCGGCCGCGGTCTGGCGAGCTGGCGGCGCACAAACGCGTACTCCGCCTGATCGAGCCGGTCGGGCCGGAGCAGGGCCTTGCGCTCCGAAACGTTGCGATCGGGGAACAGCCGCACCCGCTGCCCCCAGAGCCA
>DATFXD010000140.1:0-6133 GCA_035258605.1 Hyphomicrobiaceae bacterium
TTGGGCAGCATGCAAAGGCCTCGCAAGGCTGACACGAAATGTTAGCGAAATTCGCACCGAGATTTGCACATCGTGAGACAACGGTGCGACTGGGCTGGCGGCGCGTGTGACAAATAGCCCGGGTAATGTCAACAGTGGGCAAAAAGCACAATCGCTGCCGCAAACTGGCCAGCCGGTCATTGCTGCAAGATCAGCACACCCGCGCGCATGTCGACGCGCGTGAGGCGGCCGAGGAAGGTCATCCCAAGCAGCGATTGGCCGAGTTTGCCCGGCTCGCTGACGGCGGCTTTGACATCGCGCACGGTGATGTCGCCGATGCTGATCCGATCGAGGATCAACGGGGCCACTCGGGCCGGGCCATTGGCGGTGCCGACGCGCTCAGTGTAGTCGTCGGCCTGAAATCGCAGGCCGGCACGCTCGGCGTCGGCATGGGAGAGCAGCACCAGCGAGGCCCCGGAATCGAAGAGAACGTCGACCCGGTGGCCGTTGATCTCGGCCCGCGCCCGGAACTGGCCGAAGGCCCCGGCGCGCAGTTCCACGACCGGCCCGCCGCTAACCGTTGGCTCGGCGGCTCGAGCGTGGCTGGGCGCCGTGGCGTGGCTGGAGGCGGTGGCCAACCCGGGCCCGATTTCGGCAAAGTAGAGGACAGCCGGCGCCGCTGCGCCCACCAGCGCCCAGCCGGCCGCCATCACTGCGCCCTGGCGTACGCCTGAGGACATCGCCATTGACCGCTGCCCACCATGGCGCGGGCCGGCGCCACCGCCTAGCCGCGCAGCATCAGAAAATCGCTGGTGAACTCATAGGAGCGCAGGCGGCTTAAGAAAGTCATACCGAGCAAGTTTTCCTTAAGTGCGCCGGGCTTGGCGACCAGCGCCTCGACGTCGGCCAGGCTAATCGGACCGAGGGTGAGATTGCGCAGGCGCACGTGCGCCGCATAGGTGGTGCCGTTCGCGGTTTGCACCGGCACCGAATATTTGAGCTGGCTGACGTCAATGCCGAGCCGCTGCGCGTCGGCGGGTTTCAAGACCACGGTCGAAGCACCGGTATCGACCAGCATGGTAAGCGCCACCCCGTTCACCTGCGTCCGCGCCACGAAGTGGCCGTCGGGCCGGCGCCGAATTTGCACCGAGCGTTCACCGGTGATTTGCGGCTCGCCACGCAGCGCCGTGCCGGGTGGCAACAACTCGCCGGCGACGCGGTGACCGAAACTCAAAATCTCTTCGCGATAGCTGTAACCGGCCACCAGCATCAGCGCCACGATCGCCCAGGTGAGGAGGTCGCGCGCCGCCTGAGGCGCGCGACCGCGATAGCTGCCGGCGATGGAAGAGGCCACGAATATCAGCATGGCGACGCTCGCCATGGCGATGGCGAAGTCGGAGGGATCAAAGCCCGCGATGGTACCCGCATCGGCGCGCAGCAGCAGCGCCAGACCGGCGATCACGAGCAGAACGAGTGCGAGCCAGGCCCCCATGCGTCAAACATCCCTAGCCGGCCGGCGGCGCCGCGCCGGCAACTCGGCCATGATGCGGTCGCGTTCGGCGTCACTCATGCCAATCCAGCCGGCAATTTCCGTGCTGCTGCGCCCGCAACCGGCGCACAGGCCTGTCGCCCGGTCGATGCTGCAGACTTTGATGCAGGGGGAGCGCATCGGTTTGATCCTTGACGTCGAGCGGTAGGGCTCGCGCCACGCCACAATGTAGGAAGCGCCGCCCGGTGTGGCAATCTGGCGGGGCGCGTCGCCCACCCCAGTACCAACCGGTTGACGCCTAACGCCTCCCCTTGCGGGGGGTGTCCGCCGTTCCAGCTTGGCTAACGTGCCATTGTGGATTCTTCGCGTCGCAGCACTTCGCCAACCGCGCGTCGGATGGCGAGCGAGGCTGGCTGCCGGTGGCGGTCCTGGCCCAAGGGCTGTAAGGGCGGCGTCACGCGCTGCACCCGAGCCTTGGGAAAGGTCACAATGGCCTCGGTACCCTTGCGCAATTCAGAACGGAGCTCGAATGTTCCACCGTGCAGACTGACGAGATTCTGCACGATCGGCAAGCCAAGCCCGGTGCCGCCCTCGGCGGTCTCGTGCGCCAGCGAGCCCTGCCCGAACGCCTGCATCACGCGAGGAATTTCGTCCTTGGGAATGCCGGGACCGGTGTCCTTGACCATCAAGGTCTGGCCGCCGTCGGCGTTGGCGAACACGCTCAAGGTGATGCGGCCGCCGCGCGGCGTGAACTTGAGCGCGTTGGACAGCAGATTGAGGCAGATCTGGCGCACGGCCCGCTCATCGGCCCAGAGCGGGTCGAGACCCCTGGCAACGTCGGGCAGCAGCAGCAAGCCTTTGCTTTCGGCGCGCAGGCTCAACAGACGCAGACAGTCCTCCACCACGTCGCCGAGCCGCACCGCCTCCTCCTGCAGCTCATAGCGCCCGGCCTCGATCCGCGACAGGTCGAGGATCTCGTTGATCACCTGCAGCAGGTGGCGGCCGCTGTCATGGATGTTGGCTGAGTATTCCTTGTAACTGGCGTTGGCAAGTGGTCCCAACAGCTCGCTCTTCATGACTTCGGAGAAACCGAGGATGGCATTGAGCGGCGTCCTCAACTCGTGGCTCATGGTGGCGAGGAAGCGGGATTTGGCGACGTTTGCCGATTCCGCCCGCTGCCGCGCTTCATCGGAGATCCATTTCTCCTCCTCGATTTCCGCGATCAGGGCATCCTTCTCGGCGCGGAATTCGAGCATCGAGAGCGCGGTCGAATTGAGCCCCTTGGCAAGAAACAGGAAGTAGACGTGAAGGCCGATCGCCATCGCCGCCATGGCGTAATAGAAGGGATGGCCCTGCAGGATCAAGCGTACCACCACCGCCACCGTCATCGGCGTGGTGCCGACGTAGAGCACCGTCATCACCGTCGAGGCGAAGGTCATGCGTATGGCCAAGAGCACGATCAGGGAGGTCAGCATGAACACGTGCGA
This sequence comes from Hyphomicrobiaceae bacterium, assembly GCA_035258605.1. Lineage (GTDB taxonomy): Bacteria > Pseudomonadota > Alphaproteobacteria > Rhizobiales > Hyphomicrobiaceae > AWTP1-13. The sequence continues at coordinate 2,956 of DATFXD010000140.1, forward strand.
GGCGGTGTCGCCGGTGCCGAAGCCAACCACCGCCATGCCGCCCCAGGTGATGCCGCTCACCAGTTCCAACACCACAAACAATGAGCGCCACTCCTCGACCCGCACGGTAGCGCGCGGCTGAGCCAGAAATTTGCGGCAGGCAGCGATCATAAAAAACTTGGCGGAGATCACCAACGCCAGCCAGGCGGACGCTTGCACCACCGGTGCCCAGAACATGGACGCGAGCGAAAAGATCACCGCCAGCAGCGGCACCGTCACGCGCGCTGAGAGCTCGTTGCGCACGAACATCGCCAACAGCTCGTATTCGAACTCGGGCCCGCTCACCTGCGCCAGCCGCGCGCGGATCGCGCGCACGCCCTCATTGACGGCATTGCGCGCGTCCTTGCCGCGCGCGCGATCCGCCGCCGAGCTCCTCGACTGTGGTTCCTGCATCGGGTCCCTCGCCGTCTCGGCCGATTAGCAACATGGGAAGGGGCGCAGGTCAGCCTTGCGCATGGTCGCCTGACAATCGCGGCAAATTCCTAACGTCCCGTTTATCAAGGTATTAGCCCGGCGAGTTAGCGCAGCGTTGTAGATTAGCCGCGCCCCCGCCAGCTGCCGCGCCAGCTCGCTTGCACGCGCAACTGCCCTCCTCTACCACTGGCAGATGGCTCGATCGGAGGCCGAAGGCATGCAGATCCTGACCGCCAAGGGGGCGCCCAATCCGCGACGTGTGCGCATCTTTCTGGCCGAAAAGGGTATCGAGGTGGCGATGCAAGACCTCGACCTCATGCAGGGCGCGCTCAAGACCCCCGAGTTCACCGGCCTCAACCGCTTTCAGCGCGTTCCCGTTCTGGTCCTCGACGATGGCACGGCGATTGCGGAGACGGTTGCGATCTGCCGCTATTTCGAAGAGCTCCACCCCGAGCCGGCGCTGTTCGGCAAGGGCGCCCTGGCCGCGGCCCAGGTCGAGATGTGGAACCGGCGCATGGATCTTGGGTTGCTTTCGAGCGTGGCGCAGGCGTTCCGGCACCTGCATCCGGCCATGGCCAAGCTCGAAGTCCCCCAGGTGGCGGCCTGGGGGGAGGCCAATAAGCCGCGTGCCCAGGAGATCCTTGGGATCATGGATGCCGCCCTCGCCAATCACCGTTACCTCGCCGGTGAGGTCTATTCGATCGCCGATATCACCGGGCTGGTGGCGGTCGACTTCATGAAACCGGCGCGGATCGAGCGCCCGCCGGGCCTCGACAACCTGGCGCGCTGGCATCAGGACGTGTCGAGCCGGCCAAGCGCCAAGGCCTGAACGCCTTGGATAGGGTGCAACCATGAAACTGACAATCATCGGTTGCGGCGATGCCTTCGGCTCCGGCGGCCGGCTGCAGACCGGTTATCAGGTGGAGTGGGCGGGCCGCCGCTTTATGATCGACTGCGGCGCCACCGTGCTCATCGGCCTCAACCGCCTCGCCCTCGACCCCAATGCGATCGACACCATCTTCATTTCCCACCTGCACGGCGATCACTACGTGGGGCTGGTGTGGTGGCTGATCCACGCCCAGCACGTGGGCCAGCGCACCCAGCCCTTGACGGTGGTGGGGCCACCGGGGATCGGCGCGCGCTACGTCAACGCCACCGAGGCGCTCTACCCCGGCTCGAGCAGCGTCGAGCGGCGCTACCAACTCAAATTCATCGAGCTCAGCCCGACCGCGCCCGCAGACCTTGGCCGCCTCAGGGTGACCGCGTTCGAGGTCAGCCACCCCTCCGGCGCCCCGTCGTTCGCCTTGCGTTTCCAACTCGGCGACAAGGTGCTCGCCTTCTCGGGTGACAGCGAGTGGGTGGAGAACCTGGTTCCGGCCGGCCGCGACGCCGACCTTTACATTATGGAGTGCTACCATTTCGACGGCGCTCCCGGGTACCACATGAGCTGGCGCAAGCTTGCCGCCGAACTCGATCGCATCGGCGCCAAGCGCGTGTTGCTGACCCACATGGGCGACAGCATGCTGGCCCGTCGCGGCGAAATCCACGACCCGCGCGTGCTGTTGGCCGAGGACGGCCTCACCGTCGAGCTATGAAGGGCAACGGGCGCGCGCTGCGGCGCCTGTTGCGCGAGATCGGCGCCTGCCGCATCTGTCGCGACACCCCAACGGGGAGACCGCTGCCGCACGAACCGCGGCCAGTGCTGCGGCCGAGCCCGACCGCGCGCCTGCTGATCGCAAGCCAGGCGCCAGGGGCGCGCGTGCATGTCTCCGGCGTGCCCTTCAGCGATCCCTCCGGCGACCGCCTGCGCGGTTGGCTCGCGCTGACCGCGGAGGAGTTCTACGATCAGCGGCGCATTGCCATTGTCCCCATGGGATTTTGTTTTCCCGGTCACGATGCCAAGGGCGGTGACCTGCCGCCTCGACCGGAATGCCGGGCAACGTGGCAGCCGCGGGTGTTGGCGGCGATGCCACGCCTAGAGCTGATCCTCGCCATTGGCAGCTACGCGCAGCATTGGCACCTTGGGCCGTTGCCGACCGGCGGCATGACTGCCGCCGTCGGCGCCTGGCGTGAGCAGCTATCCCAAGCGGCCACACCGCGCCGGATGGCGTTGCCGCACCCCTCCTGGCGCAACAACGCCTGGCTCAGCCAAAACCCCTGGTTTGAGCGTGACCTGTTGCCGGTGCTGCGCCGCGAAGTGCGTCGCCTCCTGTAACCCGCGAATCTGTTTGCTCGGGCATCGGTCGAGCCCATCAGTGTGCAGCACGCCGGGGGCCATCAAGTTGTAGCTGCCTTCAGCCGCGCTGCGGTGCCATCCAACGCTGGGGCGACGTGGCGACCCGTGCCGGACCTTCATTGGGCTGACGGCCACGGTGGCAGCATCGTTTTTTGCCCCAGGAGCCAGCCTTGCCGGCCGACTGACGCTCAAGCGCCGGTGCCAGGCGGTTCCAAGTCGAGCGCCGCCGGCAGCGGCCCCGTTTGCGGCAACGGCTCCAGGCCCTCAAGCTCGGCGCGCAGCGGCAAGAAATCAAAGCCCAAGGCGCGCAAGCGCTGCAGCACGCGATCGGGCGCATGCGCGCCGACTGCGAGGCTGGCCCACAGCAGGGCCGCGCGATGACCCGAGGCGCAATGCGCCAGGATCGGTGGCGGCAGGGTCGCCAGTGCCTGGCAAAAATCGCTCCGCGCACGGGCTGAGAACACCTCGAGCGTGCGCACGGGGACATGG
>DATFXD010000141.1:0-21739 GCA_035258605.1 Hyphomicrobiaceae bacterium
TTTCTCGGCTTGCGCGAGGGCCTGTCGCGGCTGTTCCCCTACCTGGCGACCACCTTGCACCTGCCCAATCTGGCGGAGTTCCCCTACCTGGTGCCGCTGGGCGTGGTCTTCATCGCCATGGTGATCTTCATGCCGCAGGGCTTGCTCGGCTTCGCCAAGCGCTGGCTCAATCGCTAGCCGGCACACAGGGCCAGGCTTGCGACTTTTAATCAGGGGCGGGAAATTCAGGCGTGCGGGTGGCGGTCGACATCGGGGGAACCTTCACCGACATCGTGCTGTTGGCGCCGGACGGCGTCTTGAGCGAAAGCAAGGTGGCGACCACGCGCTCCGACCCGAGCCGCGCCGTCGTTGCCGGTTTGGCGGCGCTGCTGGCCGAGCTGGCGATGCCGGCGGCCGCGGTCGAGGAGGTGCTGCACGGCACCACGGTCGGCTCCAATACCATCCTTGAGAAGAGCGGCGCCCGCACCGGCCTGATCACCACGCGCGGTTTCCGCGACGTGCTCGAGATCGGGCGCATCCGCATGCCCGAGATGTTCGATCTGACCTGGGACAAGCCAAAGCCGCTGGTGCCGCGCCGCCATCGCCTCGAGGTCAGCGAGCGCATTGCCGCCGACGGCAGCATCGTCGAGCCGCTCAACGAAGCCGAGGTGATCGCCGCCGGCGAGGAGCTGCTGGCGGCCGGTATCGAGGCGGTGGCGGTATGCCTGATCAACAGCTACCGCAACCCGCTGCACGAGCGGTCGATCGCCGGCCTGATCGGTGCCCGCTTTCCGCAAATGTTGCTGACGCTGTCGCACGCGGTGTTGGGCGAGCGCAAGGAATACGAGCGCACCAGCACCACGGTGGTGAACGCCTACCTGTTGACCGTCATGCGCCACTACCTTGAGAACCTCAAGGCCGGACTGGCCGGCATCGGTATCCGGGCGCCGGTGCGCATCATCACCTCCAACGGCGGCATGCTCGATGCGCAAAGTGCCTGCGAGAAGCCGGTCATGATCGTGGCCTCGGGACCGGCCGGCGGCGTGATCGGCGCCGCCCGGCTCGGCCAGGCGCGCAACGAGCCCGACCTCATCGTGTTCGATATGGGCGGTACCACCGCCAAGGCGGTGATCATTGAGGACGGCCGCCCGAGCACCACCTCGGAATACGAGTTTCGCGACGGCATCTCGAGCTCGAGCCGCTTCATCAAGGCCGGCGGCTACCTGTTGAAGGTGCCGGCGATCGACATCGCCGAGGTCGGCGCCGGCGGCGGCTCGCTGGCCGTGATCGACAAGGGCGGCCTGATCAGGGTGGGGCCGCAGTCGGCCGGCGCGGTGCCGGGTCCGGCCTGCTACGGGCTTGGCAACGAGCGCCCGACCGTGACCGACGCCAACTTGGTGCTCGGCTTCATCAATCCCACCGCCTTGGCGGGAGGGCGTCTGCGGCTCGACCCGAGCCGCAGCGAACGTGCCATCGACGACCATGTCGCCAAGCCGCTCGGGCTCAGCTTGGAGGCGGCGGCGCACGGCATCCGCGCCGTTGCCAATGCGGCGATGGCGCGGGCTATTCGGGCCGTCAGCGTCGAGCGTGGCCGTGATCCGCGCGATCTGACCTTGGTTGCGTTCGGCGGCAACGGCGGCCTGCACGCCTGTGACCTGGCACGCGAGCTCGGCATTGGCCGCATCCTGGTGCCGCCGCTCGCCGGCGTGTTCAGCGCGCTCGGCATGTTGGCCTGCGATCTGGAGCACGTTGGCCTCAGAACGGTGACGCGCATGCTCGACGAGCTCGGCAGCGCCGGCCTCGGCGCCATCAAGGCGGAGCTCGCCAGCGAGGTTGGCGCCCGGCTGGCCGCCGACGGCTTCGACGGCGCGCACATGGCGCTCGCCTGGCAGGCCGACCTGCGCCACGAAGGCCAGGCCAGCGAGCTCACCATCCACTACGACGGCGACGATGTCGGCGAACTTGAGGCCCGCTTCATCGCCGAATACGCCAAGACCTACGGCTATCGCGACGACAGCGGCATCGAACTCGTCACCTTGCGCGTCATTGGCCGCGGCCGGCGCCGGCAGCGCCTCGATTTCAAGGAGCTGGTGATCCGCGAACAGCCGGTTGCCGCCAGCGGCTGGCGCCGGGTCAGCTTGGCGCGCGGCGCCGCCGCCAGCACGGTTGCCGTCGTCACGCGCCGGGCGTTGTCGGCGCGGCCCCGGCGCGGGCCGCTGATCATCGAGGAGTTCGACGCCACCGTCGCCATCCCCGCCGACGCCGAGGTCAGCCTCGACGCCATTGGCAACATCGTGCTCGAGCTCGGCTGACCGCCATGTCGATCGATCCCATTACCTTCGCCGTCATCAAGAGCGGGCTCGATGCCATCGCCGATGACATGGCCTATACCGTGATCCGCATTGCCCGCTCGGAAATCGTCAAGGACGTGATGGATTTCTCGGCCGCGATCTGCGCCGCCGACGGCCAGATGGTGGCGCAGGCCAAGACCATCGCCCAGCATCTCGGCGCCATTCCCGAGGCGATCGCGGCGGTGCTCGAAAGCTTCGGCGACGATCTGGCCGAGGGCGACGCCGTGATCCTGAACGACCCCTATCACGGCGGCATGCACCTGCCCGATATCTTTCTGTTCATGCCGTTGTTCTGCGGTGGCAAGCGTCGCGCCTTCGCCGTGGTGATTTGCCACCACACCGACGTCGGTGGCCGGGTGCCCGGGTCGAATGCCTCCGATTCCACCGAGATCTACCAGGAAGGCCTGCGCATTCCCCCACTCAAGCTCTATGAGCGCGGCCGGCTCAACACCACCCTGGCGGCGATGATCAAAATCAACGTGCGCGTGCCCGAACGCGTGTGGGGTGACCTGTGCGCGCAATACGCCGCCGCCCAGGTCGGCAAGCGCGGCCTCGACAAGTTGATGGAGCGTTACGGCGCCGACCTGGTCGAAGCCTACATGCTGGAACTCATCGACTACGCCGAGCGACTGACCCGCGCCGAGATCAAGGACTGGCCCAAGGGCCGCTATCAGTTCATCGACTACATCGATGACGACGGCTTCTCCGACACGCCGATTCCGATCAAGGCGGCCATCACGGTCAGGGACGATGGCAGTCTCCTGGTCGACTACACCGGCTCCTCGCCGCAGGTGAAGGGCGCGCTCAATTCGACCTTGAGTTTCACCAAATCGCTGACCTACCTCAGCGTGCGCTGCGTGCTGGCGCGCGACATCCCCAACAACGTCGGCGTATTTCGCTGCATCGAGGTCAAGGTGCCGGAGGCCTCCGTGCTCAATCCCGTGCTGCCGGGTCCGTGCGCCGCCCGGGCGCTGACCGGCTATCGCGTGTTCGACACCGTGCTCGGCGCGCTGGCGCAAATCGTGCCGGAGCGGGTGCCGGCGGCGGGTGAAGGCGGCAATAGCGTGATCTCGATCAGCGGCCTCAGACAGAACCGCAAGCCCTTTATTATCGTCGACATGATCTGCGGCGCCTGGGGCGGCCGTCCCGACAAGGACGGGCTCGAGGCCGTCACCAATGCCTCGCAGAACCTGTCCAACATGCCAGTCGAGGTGCTGGAGGCGGAGCACCCGGTCCGGGTCGAGGACTATGCGCTGCGGCCCGACACCTGCGGCGCCGGCCGCTGGCGTGGCGGCTTGGGTCTGCGCCGCTCCTACCGTATCCTGGCCCAGGAGGCGCTGTTGCAGTTGCGCTCGGATCGGGTGCGTTTTCGGCCCTATGGCCTGGCCGGCGGCGGCCCCGGCGCCCCATCGCAGAACTTTCTCGAGCGCGACGGCCGCCGGCAGCCGCTGCCCGGCAAGGTGACGATGAGCGTGCCGGCAAACGCCCTGATCGTGCACGAGCAGGCGGGCGGCGGCGGGTTCGGCGATGCCTTGCTGCGTTCCGCCGAAGCCGTGCTCGAGGACGTGCGCGAAGGCAAGATCAGCGTCGATTTCGCCCGACAGCAGCACGCGGTGGTGATCGACGGCAGCGGCGCGCTCGATGCCGCCGCCACCGCACGCCTGCGCGCGGCGCGCCGCTCCTAACCAAGCCACGGGTCAAGCCGGGGCCCGAGGACACCGTCTGGGTCCCCCTGGGGCCTCCGTTAGGATGCCGCGCCCCACGGTCGCGGCGCGGGCCGACTTGCATTATTATGCACTATAGGGGTATTGTCCGGCATAATAATGCATGCTGGGATCCCGGCGGCACTGCCGCGCCTTTACGATCGGGCTGCCGGCCAAGATTTGGGGAGCGAGGCGATCCATGGCCACCCGCATCGATTTCCAGACCGAGCCCGGGCGCTATCGGCACTGGAAGCTCGCCTTCGATGGCGAGGTGGCCGAGCTGATCATGGACGTCGATGAGGATGCCGGCCTGTTTGCGGGCTATCAGCTGAAGCTCAACTCCTACGACCTGGGCGTCGACATCGAGCTCGCCGATGCCGTGCAGCGGTTGCGCTTCGAACACCCCGAAATCAAGGTGGTGGTGCTCAAGTCCGGCAAGGACCGCGTGTTCTGCGCCGGGGCCAACATCCGCATGCTGGCGGGCTCCTCGCACGCCCACAAGGTCAACTTCTGCAAGTTCACCAATGAGACGCGCAATGCCATGGAGGATGCCAGCGGGCACTGCGGGCAAAAGTACCTGTGCGCAATCCGCGGCACCGCCGCCGGCGGCGGCTACGAGTTGGCGCTCGCCACCGATCACATCGTGCTGGCCGATGACGGCAATTCCAGCGTGGCGCTGCCGGAGCTGCCGCTGTTGGCGGTGCTGCCGGGGACCGGCGGGCTGACGCGGGTGACCGACAAGCGCAAGGTCCGCCGCGACCTCGCCGATGCCTTTTGCACGGCCGAGGAGGGGGTCAAGGGCAGCCGCGCGGTCAAGTGGCGGCTGATCGACGAGCTCACCCCCAACTCCAAGTTCGACCTCAACGTGAAAGCGGCGGCCAAGCGGCTGGCCGCCCAATCGGACCGGCCGGCCCATGCCGCCGGCATCGTGCTGACCCCGATCGAGCGCGCATTTGACGCCGATGCCGTCGCCTACTCGAGCCTCAAAGTGGACCTCGACCGCGGCCAGCGCCGCGCCACCCTCACCATCCAAGGTCCGCCGAGCCTGGCACCCGATGCCGCCGCGGGCATTGCCGATCAAGGCGCCGCCTTTTGGCCGTTGCGGCTGGCGCGCGAACTCGACGATGCCATTTTGCATCTGCGCCTCAACGAGCCCGAGATCGGCGTGTTGATCTTCAAGAGCCAGGGCGACCCGGCCAAAGTCCTCGCCTACGACGCCGTGCTCGAAGCCAACCAAGCGCATTGGCTGGCGCGCGAGATCCTCGCCTATTGGAGGCGCGTCCTGAAACGCGTCGATCTGACGTCGCGCTCGCTGGTCAGCTTGATCGAGCCCGGCAGCTGCTTTGCCGGCAGCTTGGCCGAGCTGGTGCTGGCCTCGGACCGGTCGTTCATGCAGAGCAGCAAGCTCCAGGGCGACAACCGGCGGCCGGCGGCGCTGGCCTTGTCGCCGCTCAATTTCACCGCCTACGCCATGAGCAACGGCCTCTCCCGGCTTGCCACCCGCTTTCTCGGCGAACCGGCGCGGCTCGAGGACGCCAAGGCGGAAATCGGCAAGCTGCTGGCGCCGGCAGACTGCGACCGGCTGGGACTGGTAACCGTGGCGCTCGACCATATCGACTGGGACGACGAGGTGCGCGTGTTCCTGGAGGAGCGCGCCAGCTTCTCCGCCGACGGCCTGACCGGCATGGAGGCCAACCTGCGCTTCGCCGGGCCTGAGACCATGGAGACCAAGATCTTCGGCCGGCTGACCGCCTGGCAGAACTGGATCTTTCAGCGGCCCAACGCCGCCGGCGCCGAGGGCGCGCTCAAGCGCTACGGCAGCGGCGTGAAAGCCAACTTCAACCCCGAGCGGGTGTAGCGCCCCACGGGCAGGATTGAACGCAAGGACGCGGAACCGATGCCGGAAACCAGCAACGTCGATTATTCGACCAAGATCCCCAACAACGTCGGTCTGCTCGATGATGAGCGCGTGCTGCGGGCACTGGAACAATGGCACCCGGGCTACATCGACTGGTGGATGAGCATGGGGCCGGAGGGCTTCCAGAGCTCCGATGTCTACCTGCGCACCGCCGTCAGCATTGATCCCAAAGGCTGGGCCAAGTTCGACTACGTGAAGATGCCCGATTACCGCTGGGGCATCTTGCTGGCGCCACGGCTGCAGGATCGGCAGGTTAACTTCGGCGCCCACAAGGGCGACAAGGCCTGGCAGGAGGTCCCCGGCGAATACCGCGCCATGTTGCGGCGGCTGATCGTGATCCAAGGCGACACCGAGCCCGCCAGCGTCGAACAGCAGCGCCACTTGGGCAAGACGGCGCCCTCGCTTTATGACATGCGCAACCTGTTTCAGGTCAATGTCGAGGAGGGCCGGCACCTGTGGGCCATGGTCTACCTGCTGCACAAATATTTTGGCAAGGACGGGCGGGAAGAGGCCGAGGGCCTGCTGCAGCGCCGCTCGGGCGACGTCGACAAGCCGCGCATGCTCGGCGCTTTCAATGAGGCAACGCCCGACTGGCTGTCGTTCTTCATGTTCACCTTCTTCACCGACCGCGACGGCAAGATGCAGCTCGAAAGCCTGGCGCAATCGGGGTTCGATCCGTTGTCGCGCACCTGCCGCTTCATGCTGACCGAAGAGGCCCACCACATGTTCGTCGGCGAGACCGGTGTCGGCCGCGCCATCGAGCGCACCTGCCAGGCCATGAAGGAGGCCGGCATCGAGGATGCCAACGACATCGCCGCGGTGCGCAAGCTGGGCGTGATCGATCTGCCCACCATGCAGAAGAAGGCCAACCTGCACTTTTCGCTGTCGCTTGACCTGTTTGGCTCGGAGGTGTCCACCAACGCCGCCAACTACTACACCGCCGGCGTCAAAGGCCGTTTCCAGGAGACCCGGATCGAGGACGACCACATCCTCACCGCGGCCACCTATCCGGTGAGCAAGCTGATCGACGGCCGCATCACCTTGGTCGACGAACCGGCGCTGACGGCCATCAACATGCGCCTGCGCGACGATTACGTAAACGACTGCTGCAAAGGGGTTGAGCGCTGGAACAAGGTGATCGCCAAGTCGGGCATCAACTTCCGCCTGGCGCTGCCGCATGTCGCCTTTAACCGCGACATCGGCGAATTTGCCGGCATTCACGCTTCCCCCACCGGCGAGGTATTGAGCGATGCGGCCTGGGAGCGGCAAAAGCCGCACTGGCTGCCGTCAAAGGCCGATGGCGATTTCATCGCCGGGCTGATGGCGCCGTGCTGGGAGCGCGGCAAGTTCGCGTCCTGGATCGCTCCGCCACGGATCGGCATCGACAACAAGCCGGGCGACTTTGAGTACGTGAAGGTCGATCGCGCCTGACGAGCACCAGCGCCCGCTCAGCAGCCCATGGCCGTGGCCAGGCCGAGGAAGCTGTCGGTGACGACATCCCAGTCGCGCGCGGGCGCGAGGTCGCGGGTCTGCCCGGGCCCGTGCTCCAGCGGCCGGGCTACAAAGGCGGTGGCGAGGCCGGCCTTGGCGGCGGCCGCCAGATCGCCGTTGTGGGCGGCAACCAGCATCACCTCATCGGGGCGCAGATTGAGGAGCTCGGCATTGCCGAGATAGGCCTGCGGCAATGGCTTATAGGCGCGGGCGGTTTCCGCGCCGAGGATCACGTCCCAGGGCAGCCCGGCAAACTTGGCCATCCGCGTCAACAGGCCGACGTTGCCGTTCGACAAGGTGCCGATGATATAGCGCTGCTTCAGCCGTGCCAGGCCTTCGACGCTATCGGGCCACGGCTGCAGCCGGTGCCAGACCCGGTTTAAATGCGCCTTGTCGGCTTCGCTGAGGCCGCTGATGGCGTATTTGTCGACGAGCTGGTCGAGGCTCTCCCGGTGCAGCACGTCGAGCACGGTCCAGGCGCGCTGTCCCGAGCGCACCGCTTCCATTGCCGGCTGATAAAGCGCGCGCCAATCGTCACTAAAGCGCGCCCAGTCGAGGGTGAGGCCGCGCGCGGCGCCGAAGCGGCCGAGGTCATCGATCAGGCTGCCGCGCCAGTCGACCACGGTGCCGAACACATCGAACAGGAGCGCGGCGACCTTGTCTTTGCCGGTCATGACCTCTCCTCTCGGCTGGCACGCGGACCCCGGGATCATGCAATGATCAGGGCGTCGGAACAAGCGCCGCCGGCGGCTAACCGCCGGCCGCCACCTAACCGCTCGCCGGCACCTGGGCGCGGTGGCGCAGGCAGTGGTCGGCCAGCACCAGGGCCATCATGGCCTCTGCCACCGGCACGGCCCGGATGCCGACGCAGGGATCATGCCGTCCCTTGGTGGAAATCTCCGTGTCCCGGCCCAGCCGATCGATGGTCCGGCGCGGCGTCAGGATCGACGAGGTGGGCTTGACCGCGAAGCGGCACACGATCGGTTGGCCGGTCGAGATGCCACCCAGGATGCCGCCGGCGTTGTTGGACAGGAACTGCGGTTTGCCGTCGTTGCCGATGCGGATCTCGTCGGCATTCTCTTCCCCGCTCAGTTCCGCAGCCGCCATGCCGACGCCGATCTCAACGGCTTTGACCGCGTTGATGCTCATCATGGCTGCGGCCAGATCCTGGTCGAGCTTGCCATAGACCGGCGCTCCCCAGCCGGCTGGCACGCCGTCCGCCACGACCTCGATCACCGCCCCCACCGATGAACCGCGCTTGCGGATGTCATCGAGATAGCGCGTCCAGGTCTCGACGATGCCGGCGTCGGGCGCAAAGAACGGGTTTTGCTCCACCTCGTCCCACGACCAGCGGCCGCGATCGATGCCGTGCTGCCCGATCTTGACGAGTGCGCCGCGCACCGTGACGCCGGCGATGACCTTGCGGGCGATGGCACCGGCCGCGACCCTTGCCGCCGTCTCGCGGGCGCTCGAGCGTCCGCCGCCGCGGTAGTCGCGGATGCCGTACTTGGCCCAATAGGTAAAATCCGCGTGCCCGGGCCGGAACTTGTGCTTGATGTCGCCGTAGTCCTTGCTGCGCTGATCGACGTTGTCGATCAAGAGGCAGATCGGCGTACCGGTGGTCACCGTTGGCCCGCCGTCGTCGGCAAAGATGCCCGACAGGATGCGGACCTTGTCGGGTTCGCGACGCTGCGTGGTAAAGCGCGTCTTCCCGGGTTTGCGCCGGTCGAGAAAGCCTTGAATGTCGGCGGCCTCGAGCGGGATCAGCGGCGGACAGCCATCGACCACGCAGCCGATCGCCGGCCCGTGGCTTTCGCCCCAAGTCGTCACCCGAAACAAATGTCCAAAGGTGTTGTGCGACATGGCCGAGCGGCTGCTTGCTGTCCGGCCGGTCTTTAGCGAGACAATGGCAAGAATGCAACGCCGGTGGCTGCGCGCGGCGCTCGTAGCGGCCGGAACTTGAGCCCGCGCACGCCTTAACCTTGCCAATGAATATTGTGGCGTGCGGGCCACTTCGCGAGGTTAATGCGCACCACAATTCATGGGCCGTTCATTTAGCGGTCTCTAGCCTCGCCTGGCGTGCGCTGTCGCGTTCCGGAGGAGGTTTCCTGCGCCGCGCCGACGCCGACGACTAGAAATGGGAGGTAACTGGAATGAGCACCCGTAAGAGCCTGCTTGCCATCTTGGCTTTGGCGATTGCCATTGCCTTTTCGCCGCTGTCGCAGCTTCAGGCCGCGACCGTGAGCCCCGGCGCCGGTCCCGGCGTCGACACCGTCATTGTCAAAGTGGCGAAGAAATCCAAGAAAGCCAAGACGGCCAAGAAGAAGTCCGGCAAGAAGGGCAAGACAGCCAAGAGCAAAGGCGCCGGCGGCTGTGGCGCTTACATGTACTTTAGCAAGAAAGACCATAAGTGCATGGACGCCCGGCTCAAGAAGTAGAGCCGAGCCACGCTGCAGGAGCCACCTTGAGGGCTCCTGCCCAGTCTCGTCGGCGCGCCGGGGGCAAGGCGCGCCGCCTCTGTTGTTAGGATCTGTTTTTGGGACCAGCGCGTCTCTCCGTCCCGCCTCAATTGCCAAGCCGCTCGAGGCCCTCTTGCGCCTCGGCATGGTCCGGCGCGATATCGAGCGCCCGCCGGTAGTCGGCGATGGCCGCTGCGGTGTCGCCCAGCTCCTCATGCGCCGTGGCGCGCGCCGCAAAGGCATCGGCATCCTGCGGTTGCAGGCCGATCGCCGTGTCGAAATCTTTAAGCGCGATGGCAAACTCGCCCTTGCTGAGGTAGGCGAGGCCGCGATTGTAGAACGGCCGCGCGCTGCTGCGATCGAGGCGGATGGCCTCGGAATAGTCGGCGATGGCCAGATCGAACTCGCCGCGGCTGTCGTAGAGCTGACCGCGGTTGTTGAACACGTCGGCATCGCTGGGATCGAGTTTGATGGCCTCGTCGTAGTCCCGCAACGCCAGCTCCTGCTGCCCCAGCCGATCGCGCACGTTGCCGCGATTGAAGTGGGCAATGGCGCTGGTGGCGTCGAGCACGATCACCTGGCTGTAGTCGGCAATGGCGGCTTCCGGCTCGCCGCCGAGCTCGTAAAGGACGCCGCGCTGCAGCAAGGCCTCGACCTTGAGCTCGTTGTTGTCGGCGGCGCCATCGATGACACGCGTGCAGGCCCCTATGCGCAGCTGTGCCGGTTGGGTCTCGGTTTTGCAGAGGGCGAGCTGGTCGGCGACCGCCTGGGCCGCACAGGGCACGCACGAAAGCAGGTTGAGCGCGGCAAAAATGCCGCAACCGCCGATGCGCGACCGGCCTGATCTGCGCTGCATGTCACTGCCTCGACATTGGCAGGCGCAAATGCGGCACCGCGCCTGCCCACCATGATTCTAGGCTCGTTTTAGCGGCCGACACAGGCGCTTTTTGGTCCAGGTCCAAACCATGAGCGTGAGCGCCGGGGATCGCTGTGGCCCAACGGTCACGCGCCAAAGATATGCCGGGCGGACTGCTAACAGCCGACCCAAATAGCGCCTATGACTGGTCGCGTTCGGTTGAAGACGGAGGCAATCATGCGTTCGATGATCGTTGTGCTGAGTTTGGCTGGCTTTGCCGCGTGCGGGCTGGCTCTGCCCGCTAGCGCAGCGAAAACCAAGATGGGCTGCCAGGTCGGCAAAGAGGTTTGGAATGCCGCCGACGGCAAGTGCGTGCCCGGAAAGTCCAAGCATGCCGGTAAGACCGCCAGCAAGGCGAAGAAGAAGCAGTAGGCCCGCTCGCTTGGCCGCATGACGCTTGCCGTCATGCGGCCCCGGGGCGGCCCCGGGGCGGCGCCGGTCGGCCCGTCGCCTAGAGCCACTCGCTGTGGCGGCCGTGAAGCACCAGGATGCGGTCCTGCGGCACCTCGAGCGCCATGGCCGCGCTGGGCGTCAATCCCAACAGCAACAGCCGCAGCGCGCGGCTGACGCCGCCGTGCGCCACCGCCACGGTGTCGCGGGCAACCTCGCCTAGCCAAGCTCCGACGCGGTCGGCCAGCATCTTGTAACTCTCGCCGCCCTGTGGCTGCCAATTCCACAGATCGGCCTGGCGGGCGCGATAGCCCGCAGCATCGAACGTGGCGATCTCCTGCCACGGCTGGCCCTCCCAGCTGCCGTAGTTGATCTCCGTCAGCCTAGCATCCGTCCGATAGCTGCGGGCGGGCAGACCGATCTCGGCGCGCACGATCTCAATGGTCTCGCTGGCGCGCAGCAGCGGGCTTGCGACGTAGTCGAGCGCCGCCGCCTCGGTGCCGAGCGTGGTCTTGAGTTTCAGACCATTGCGGCGCGCTTGCCCGCGGCCGGTGGCGTTGAGCGGAATATCGCGTTGGCCTTGGTAGCGTCGCTCCAGGTTCCAATCGGTCTCCCCATGGCGAACGAAATAGAGCGTCACGCCGGCTTTCAGCATGCCTGTCGTCCCCGTTATGTGCACAATCTGGCGCTCAAAGGCTCCTTGTGCGCCGGTGACCGCGGCGCCGCAAGCGGCCACCGCGTGCCGGTCACGTGGGGGCCGGCAAGACGGGCGCCGGTTGTGAGGCGTGGGCAGTGGAGCGGCGGTGCCGCAACAGAGGATGGCGAACATGCCTCAGCGATGGCGGGTGAAGCGGCTCTGCCCAATCGCCTTGGCGCTGCTGTTGGGTGGGCTCGCCCTCACCCTGCAGGCGGCCGACGCCGCTGCCCAAGCGCCAACCGACGTCGACCTTCACCTTGTGCTTGCCGTCGACGTTTCCGGCAGCGTCAACGAGGCGCGCTTCGAGCTGCAGAAGCGGGGCTACGTTGCCGCTTTCCGCAATCCGCGGCTGCTCGAGGCAATCCAGTCGGGCGTGGCGCGGCGCATCGCCGTCACCATGCTGCAATGGACCGGCCCGCACTTGCAAATCCAGGTGGTGCCGTGGCGACTGATCAGCGGCGAGGCCTCCATGCATGCCCTGGCGGATGCCATCGACAGCACGCCGCGCCAGCTGTTCGGCGGCGGCACCTCGATCAGCGGCGCCATCGACTTTGCAATGTCGCTGTTCCCGAACTCGCCCGGTGAAGGCGCCCGGCGCGTGATCGACGTCTCTGGCGATGGTGGCAACAATCGCGGCCGCCCGGTGACGGAAGCGCGCGATGAGGCGGTCAAAGCCGGCGTCAGCATCAATGGCCTGCCGATCCTGGCGCTTGAGCCGCACCTCGATCACTACTACCTGCAGAATGTCATCGGCGGCCCCAACGCCTTTGTGGTTGCGGCGGCGTCCTATGAGACGTTCGCCGATGCCATCCTCAAAAAGCTGGTCACCGAGATTGCCGCCCCGCGCGCCGTCAAGCCACGCCTGGCCAGGGGATGCTGCCGGCACTGGCGCTCGTAACCGCTGGCGCCTTTTGCGGCAACTCATTGCTGAGCTGCGCGGGGTGCCACCGTCTCGTCCCCGGCCGCAGCGCGGCGCGGGCAAGCCCGGCGCATTGCGGCATTGCAACGGATGACAGGGGGCCCGGGGGCAGGCTATGGGAGGCGGGGGGGCCGGCCAAGCGTTGCAGGCCCCGCCGTGTGTCGGCGGCGTCGGGCGCGGGCTGGCGAACAAGGGGAGTGGGGCCATGCACAAGCGCGCCATCTTCGGGGGCAGGGTGCTGCCCTACCTGCTGCTCGCGCCGCAGCTCCTCGTCACCATCATCTTCTTCTATTGGCCGGCGAGCCAGGCGGTGTGGCAGTCGTTTCTGCTCCAGGATGCCTTCGGGCTCAGGACCGATTTCGTCTGGCTCGAGAACTATCGCACCTTGCTCGCCAACCCCGACTACTACCGGGCGGTGGCGACGACCCTGACGTTCTCGGTGGCCGTTACCGCGCTGTCCCTGTCGCTGGCGCTATTGCTGGCGGTGCAGGCCGACAAGAACATTGCGGGCGCCGGCGCCTACAAGACGCTGCTGATCTGGCCCTACGCCGTGGCGCCGGCGATCGCCGGCGTGCTGTGGCTGTTCATGTTTCAGCCCTCGCTCGGCGTGGTGGCGCGCGGCCTGCGCAGCTTGGGCTTCGACTGGAACCCGCTGCTCAACGGCGGCCACGCCATGGTGTTGGTGGTGATGGCAGCCACCTGGAAACAAGTCAGCTACAACTTCCTGTTCTTTCTGGCTGGCCTGCAGGCGATCCCAAGAGCGGTGATCGAGGCCGCGGCCATCGATGGCGCCCGCCCGATCCGGCGGTTCTGGACCATCATCTTCCCACTGTTGTCGCCGACCGCTTTCTTTCTGCTCGTCGTCAACATCGTCTACGTGTTCTTCGACACCTTCGGTATCATCGATGCCACCACCGGCGGCGGCCCGGCCAAGGCCACCGAAACCCTGGTCTACAAGGTGTTCTTCGACGGTCGTCTGGGCGGCGACCTCGGCGGCTCGGCGGCCCAATCGGTGATCCTGATGCTGATGGTGATCGCGCTCACCGGTCTGCAGTTTCGCTTCATCGAGCGCAAGGTGACGTATTGATGTCGCAATCCGTGATGTGGAAAGAGCTGACGGCGGCCGAGCTGGTGGCCAAGGCCGCCGCCGATGCCATCGTGTTGTTGCCGGTGGCCTCGATGGAACAGCACGGCCCGCACCTGCCGGTCGGCGTCGACAGCATATTGTGCGAGGCGGTCTGTCGCGGCGCCGCCGAGGCGGTCGCGTCGGCCCCGGCCGTGATCGTCGCGCCGACGCTTTGGTGCGGTATGGCCGAGCATCACATGGCGTTCGGTGGCACCTTTAGCTTCGACAGTGCGAGCTACCGCGCCGTGCTCCTGTGTCTGTTGACGAGCCTCGAGCGTGACGGCTTCAAGCGGGTGTTGATCGTCAATGGCCACGGCGGCAACATTGCCGCCTTGGCGGCGTTTTTGCCGGATTTTGCGGCGGCCACCGCGCTCAAGGTCCGCACCACCACCTACTTCGAGCTGGCGCAGGCGGCGATGCCCGCGATCCTCGAGGACCAGGATGGGGTGCGCCATGCCTGCGAGGCGGAGACTTCGATGATGCTGGCCGTGGCGCCGGCATTGGTGCGTCTTGATGCGCTCTCCGCGGCGCACGGACCGGCGCACGTGCACCGGCGGCCGCTGGCGCTCGGGCAGTATCGGTCGTTTCGCGATTTCACCCCGTCGGGAGTGGTGGGCGACGCCCGCCGTGCCTCGCGCGATAAGGGGGAACGCTTGATTGCGGCCGCGGTCGAGGCGCTGGCGGCGCTGCTGCGCGCCCCGCAAACCTGGGACTGAGCGCCAATGGTGGAACGTCGCCGCTACGCAAACCTGTTCGCCTATCTGGTGCTGTCGCTAGGCGTGTTGATCATCGCCTTCCCGGTCTATCTGTGCCTGATCGGCTCGACGCACGAGCAAAGCGTGATCGCCAACGGCCAGATGCCTTTGCTGCCGGGGAGCTTGTTCCTGAGCACCTACTACAAGACGCTGGTGGTCGGCACCAGCGGCACCACCCGCGAGCCGGTCGGCCAGATGCTGATCAACAGTGCGGTGATGGCCACCGCCATCGCGCTTGGCAAGATCGCGATTTCGATCATCTCCTCCTATGCCGTCGTCTACTTCAAGTTTCCCCTGCGCATGGCCGCCTTCTGGCTGATCTTCATGACCTTGATGCTGCCGGTCGAGGTGCGGATCTACCCGACCTACAAGATCGCTGCCGATCTGCATTTGCTCGATTCCTACCTGGGGCTGTCGCTGCCCTTGATCGCCTCGGCGACCGCAACCCTGTTTTTCCGCCAATTCTTCCTCACCATCCCCGATGAGCTGATCGAGGCGTCCAAGCTCGACGGCGCCGGACCGCTCCGCTTCTTCAAGGATACCCTGCTACCGCTGTCACGCACCAATATCGCGGCGCTGTTTGTGATCCTGTTCATCTACGGCTGGAACCAGTACCTGTGGCCACTCTTGATCACCACCCGCGACGACATGCAGACCGTCGTCATCGGCATCAAGAAGATGATCGTGACCGCCGACGCGCTGACCGAGTGGAATGTGGTGTTGGCCACGGCGATGCTGGCCATGCTGCCGCCGGTTGCGGTGGTGGTGTTGATGCAGCGCTGGTTTGTGAAGGGCCTGGTGGAGACCGAAAAGTGATGGCACGCGCACCCTTTCCCGCGCCGACCGGACGCTCGACCGCAATCTGGGGTCCCGGCGCGGGCGCCGGGGCGGCCTGGCAACGGATCGACCGCCGGCCGCGGCGGCAGCTTGGGGACGGCCGATGGCCGCGGTAACCCTCGACAACGTGCGCAAGATCTACCCTGGCGGTGTCGAAGCCGTGAAGGGGATCTCGCTCACCATTCCCGACGGCTCCTTCACGGTCTTGCTGGGTCCGTCCGGTTGCGGCAAGTCCACCTTGCTCAGGATGATTGCCGGGCTCGAAACCGTATCGCAAGGAACCGTGTGCATCGGCGCCAGGACCGTGAACGAGGTCGAACCCGCCGACCGTGACATCGCCATGGTGTTCCAGAACTACGCGCTTTATCCGCACATGAGCGTTTACGACAACATGGCCTATGGCCTGCGCAATCGTGGCGTGCCGAAGCCCGAGATCGAGGCCCGTGTCGCCGAGGCCGCACGCCTGCTGGCGATCGAGGAATTCCTGGGGCGCAAGCCGCGGGCGCTGTCCGGCGGTCAGCGGCAGCGCGTCGCCATGGGGCGGGCCATCGTGCGCGAGCCGCAGGCATTTCTGTTCGATGAGCCGTTGTCCAATCTCGACGCCAAGCTGCGCGTGCAGATGCGCGTCGAGATCCGTCGGCTGCACAATCGCCTGAAGGCGACCTCGATCTTCGTCACCCACGATCAGGTGGAAGCCATGACCTTGGCCGACATGGTGGTGGTGATGAATGCCGGCCGCGTCGAGCAAAGCGGCCGGCCGACCGACGTTTATCGCCTGCCGGCGACCCGGTTTGTCGCGAGCTTCATCGGCTCGCCGGCCATGAACCTGGTGCCGGGCCGCATTGCCGGTCCCGGGGTGGCCGAGATTGCCGGCGGCCGCATCGGCTTCCCGTCCGACGCCTTTACGGTCGAGCTCGGGCAGGATGTGGAGATTGGCGTTCGTCCCGAAGACTTGAGCTTGTTGCCGGCAGGGGGCGAGGCGGCGCTGATGTTTGCCAAGGACTTTGTCGAGGAACTGGGCGCCACCCGCCTGATCCACGGCACCGTCGGCGATGCGCCGCTGGTGGTGGCGCTGGCAAGCTCGACGCCGGCCGGTGCCGAGGCGCGGCTTGGCATCGATCCCGGCGCCGTGCATCTGTTTGAGCCCCGCACCGGCGCCAGCCTGCGGCGCGCCGCTCCGGCGTGAACCCGATTTGGCGGGCGGCAGCCGCCGCCGGCCGGCGCCGCTCAATCGAGCTCGAGCCCGTCCATGCCTGAGTTCTTGCGCACCGTCTTGATCATCGCGCGCACCAGCGCGCCGGCGGCGGCGGGGTCTTCCACTTGCTGCGCTTCGGCGCCGCGCCGCCAACCTTCGCACACGGCAATGCGGCCGACGCCCGCCTGAATGACGCGCCCGGTGATGTCGTGTGCCTGCTCGCTTGCCAGGTACACCACCATCGGCGACACCCACTTCGGGTCGCGTTGGGCGCGCTGCTCCGGGGTCAGCTGGCGCAGGCCCTCGGTCATTCGCGTCTGTGCCGAGGGCGAAATGGCGTTGACGGTGACGCCATAGCGCTTAAGCTCGCGTGCGGCGATGATGGTGAAGGCGGCGATGCCGGCCTTGGCGGCACCGTAGTTGGTCTGGCCGACATTGCCGTAGATGCCCGATGTCGAGGTGGTATTGATGATGCGGCCCGCCACCGGTGCCTGCCGGCTCGCCTCGCGCCAATAGCTGGCCGCGTGCCGGGACGGCGCAAACGTTCCCTTCAAATGCACCTTGATCACCGCATCCCACTCCTCTTCTGCCATGTTGGTCAGCATGCGGTCGCGCAGAATGCCGGCATTGTTGACGAGCACGTCGAGCCGGCCGAAGGTGTCGATCGCCTGTTGGATCATTGCCTTGGCGTCGGTCCAGTCGCTGACGTCGCCAGAGTTGGCCACCGCCTCGCCGCCGGCGGCACGGATGGCAGCAACCACGGCGCTGGCCGCGTCGGCATCGCGGCCGATGCCATCGACGCCGCCACCGCTGTCGTTGACGACGAGCTTGGCGCCATGTGCCGCCAGCATCAGGGCGTGTTGCCGCCCGAGCCCGCGTCCGGCGCCGGTGACAATGGCAACCCGGTGTTCACACAGTCGAGGCATGCTGTCCTCCCTTTTGCCAAGCTGTCGCGGCCAGTTTGGGGGATGCGCGCTCTCCCAGGCAAGCGCGCCCCATCGCCGGCGCGCAATCGTCTGGCGCGGCAAGGCTCTTGCCTTTCGGCGCGCCGCCGGGCATCGCTGGAGAGGGGCATCGCCCACCGGCTCGGCTCGATCGAGGGAGGATGGTTTCAATGGCCGACGATCGTCTTGACCGCATCGCCGCACGGCTCGTCGGCGCCCGTCGCCAGGGCGCGCGCATTAGCCTTGGCGCGGCCGACACGCCGCGCAATTTCGAGGAGGGTTTCGCCATCCAGGAGCGGGTGATCGCCGCGCTCGGCTCGCCCAGCATTGGCTGGAAGGTGATGGCGGTGCCCGACGGTCCGGTGATTTATGCGCCGATCCTGGAAAGCGGCCGCGTCGAGGCGAGCGGCACCTGGGCGGTGGTGGGGAGCGAACCGGCGGGCCTCGAACTCGAGATTGCCTTTCGCCTGGGCCGCTCGGTGGCCGCCGATGCCTCGGCCGCCGCGATCCTCGATGCCGTCGCCGCCGCGCACGTGGTGTTCGAGCTGTGTCAGAGCCGGATCGCCGACCCCGCCACCTTGCCGCGCCACGTCATGCTGGCCGATGCCATCGCCAACGCCGGCATCGTCATCGGTCCTGAGATTGCGGCCTGGCGCGACCAGGACCTCACCTCAAGGCCGGGCCGGCTGCTGGTCGACGGTAAGGTCCATGCGCAGGGTAAGAGCATCGACCCGGTCGCGGCGCTGTTGATGCTGCCGCCCGCCTTGGGCGGACGCGGTCGACGCCTGGAGGCCGGCCAGGTCGTCATCACCGGCAGCCTGATCGGCATGAACTGGCTGACCGGCCGCCACGATCTTAGGGGTGTGATCGACGGCTGCGGCGAGCTGGCAATGACGCTGGCGGCCGCCTGACCGCCGGGCAGCCGTAAGCACGCGCTGGCGTTGTTGTGCGGTGGCGGACGGCCGCGGCCGGGGCTGCCGCTTGCCGCGCAGCGAACCTCATGGCCGCGCGGTATCCCTCCGGCCGCGCGCTTGCTTACGAGGCTGGTCCTTCGCCCGTGAGCCCGGTCGACACCTCTTTATTCTCGCTGCTGAGGCGCAGCCCGGCCGCCGCCGCCATGGTCTCGAGCAGCGCCGCGAAATCGCCAGCAAGATAGCGCTCGGCATCGGGCCTGAGCCTGCCGTTGCCGATGTGGCCCTGCAGCACCTCGCGCGCGGCCGCGGTCACCGGCATCGGCACCTCCATCTCGCGCCCCAGCTCAAGGCCGAGATCGAGGTCCTTGCGCAGCAACTCGGGCGTGAAGGTCGTGGTCCAGTCCAAATTGACGAGCGCCGGCGACTTGTAGCGGGTGAACATCGAGCCCATGACGCTGTTGTTCATGAACGCCAAGAAGGCGTGACGCGGAACCCCCATTTTGTTGGCCAACAGGGTGATCTCGATCAGATTTTCGATGACGACCCCGAGCATGACGTTGTGCGCAATCTTGCACACGCGCGCCAGTTCGCCCTCGCCCACGTAGGCGACGCCCTGCGGGGCGAAGGCGGCGATCAACGGCGCCACCGTGCGAAACGCCGACTCCGGGCCGGACGCCACCGCCGACAGCCTGCCGGCGGTTATCACCTTGGCATTGCCGCTCACGGGCGCGGCAATGTAGGCGGTACCTGCCGCTTCCAGTCTGGCGCGGATGCGGCGTGACTCTTCGACACCGATGCTCGAACAATCGACCACGATCGTCGGCGCCGCGCGCGCCCCCGCGACCGCGCCGCCGGGGCCGAAGTAGACGTGTTCCAGGTCCTTGCCGGTCGAGACGATCGAGAACAGCACATCGACGTCGGCGAGCTCGGCCGGGGTGTCGACCACCTTGCCCCCTGCCGCCGTCAGCGGCTCGGCCTTGGCCCGGGTGCGGTTCCAGATCGAGACCTTGTGGCCGGCGCGCAGCAGGCGCTCCGCCATCGGATAGCCCATGCGGCCCATGCCGATCCAGCCGATGCGTTGCGCGCTGCCGGTCATGGCGGTCTCTCCTTTTGACATTGCGGGTGGGCCCCGTACACCGGTTTGTAGGTTGCGGGCCTGGTGTCGCCAAGGGCCGCCGGCGACACCCCCGCCTTTATTTGCGCCGGGATTGAAGCCCGTGCCGCGCGCGCCTGTCAACGAGACACTGGGCGCGGAGCGCTGGCGCCGTCAAGCCGAGGCGGCGCGCTGGATGCCGGCCGCCTCACGCAGCTCCCTAGCGACGGTTTTTTGTTGATCGAACTCGGCACGCCGGCGGGCGATCTCCTCCGCCGATAGCCGCGCGACATTGGAAAAATCGAGTTTCCAGTCGGGATTGCTGCTCCACGTCAATGGCGATTGCACGGTGGTACGCGGGCCCGTGGCCGCCGCCAGCAGATCAAGCGCGAAGCCGAGCGTGGCCCGCTGCGAGCCCTGATCCTTCGGTCGGCCCGCCGGATTGCCGAGCGGAAAATCGGAAAACAGCAGCCGCGGTACGCCCACGTACTCGACGATGTCCTTGGCGCAGCCCATCACCACCGTGGCGATGCCAGCCGCCTCCAGCGCGCGCGCCGCCAGGCTGGCGCTCTGGTGGCAGACCGGACAGTTGGGCAGCAGCAGCGCGGCATCGACCGCGTCCGCCCGGCAACGGGCGACGAGCTCGGGGCAGTCGACATCGAGCGTGACGCGATGGCTGCGGTTGGTCGGCAGTCCGTGAAAGCGGCGGGCGAGCTTGCCGATCCGACCGGCAGCGGCGGCGGCGCGCAGTTCGGGCAAAGGGAAATAGGTGGCGGGATCTTCCGCCGTCGTATGTTTGCGGTCGATGCCGACGTGAGCAATGCGCAGGTCGTGATCCCGGTCGCTGTCACCGGAGTAGACCGCGTAGAACTTGGCAGCGGAATTGTAGGGCGCGCCCGGGCCCTGATCGCCCTTGTCGGGTTGATAGGGCGCCGCCGTGGTAATGACGGTGACACGGCACTCCGCCAGTGGTTTGCCGAGCGGCGTGAACGGCACCTCGGCGTAGTGCGCCCATTGGTAAGGTGTCCCATAGCCCAGCGCCTGGTAGTAGTCGCGGATCCGCTGCCGGTAGGGGATCGGTTCATCGTGCGCCGGGGCAAAGCCGAAGCTTTCGCCAACTTCCGTCATGTCTTGCTCCAGGAAAGAGTGCTGGTCGCATTGCCGCCAGTGTCCAGGGCTTTGCCGGCGTACGCAAGGGGCTGCTAGGCTGCAGCCATTAAACCAACGAGGCACACCATGGGCGAGGCACCAGTCAGTTACCGATCCGAGGACGGCGTTGCGGTCATTACCATCAATCGGGCCGAACGCATGAACAGGCTCGATGATGCCGTCATCGAAGCGCTGCACCAGTGCTGGCGGCGGCTGATGGCATCGGCCGACGACCGGGTGGCGGTTTTGACCGGGGCCGGGGACAAGGCCTTCACCGCCGGGGCCGATCTCAAGGCGCCGCCAAACAGCCTCTATCGCGGCATTCCCGGCGTCGGCGTTGCCGTCGACAAACCGGTGATCGGGGCGGTGGCGGGCTGGGTGGTCGGCGGCGGTATGGTGCTTACCACCATGTGTGACATTCTGATCGCCGCCGAGGGTGCCCGCTTCTCCTATCCCGAGGTCAAGGTTGGGTTCACCGGCGGCATCATCAGCAATCTGGCCTCGCGCATTCCCCACAAGGTCGCCATGGAGCTGTTGCTGCTGGGCGAGGCGATCGACGCCCGCCGTGCCTACGAGGTCGGCTATGTCAACAAGGTCGTGCCGCTCGCAGAGCTGATCCCGACGGCGATGGATTACGCCCGGCGCATCGCCGCCACCGCGCCTTTGCCGTCGCGGGCGCTGAAGCGCTTCGTGGCCGCAACCTTGCCGAAAAGCCCAACCGAGATCGCCGGCATGGCGCGCGCCGAGGTCGATACCATCTTTGCCAGTGAGGACTGGGCCGAAGGTCGCGCCGCGTTCGCCGCCAAACGGCCGGCCGCCTATCGTGGCCGCTAGCGACGGTAGATCCTCGGCTGCCGGCGCCATCAAGGCTCTAAAGAGAGGGGTCGCAAGCCGGACGGCAAC